>JAFRYW010000092.1 GCA_017442845.1 Ruminococcus sp. | reverse complement strand
GGGGGTACGGGGGGCGACCGCAAAGCCCCCCGAAATGCCCCCCGAAGCGATGAACTAAATCTTAGCTCAACGCTCCGGGGGAGTTAAGCCGCCTTGCGGCGGCTTATTGGGGGCTTTGCGATCGCCCCCAAACCCCTTCGCAACGCACCCTTTACAAAATCGTAAATTCCAATTTATCTTAACAGCAACACAGAATTAAAAAGGAACGATAAACAAAAGCTTCACCGCAGAAAACTAGCTGCGTGTGAAGCTTTTTGTTATTCTCTCTTACTTTTCAAGGGTCTTATTTATCCAGCTTACCATAGACTCTATATGATCCTCACGCTTGTCAACGAAATCTCTTATGCACTTTGAAGATGCATAGCCGCCGTTAAGCGCCTCGTCTGCCGAGCCTGTGTCGGGGTATCTTTCAAAGAACTGATCATACAGCGGCCCATATTCGCTCTCATATCTGTCAAGCCCCGCTATGAGCGTTTCCTTTTTGTATATGCCGCTTGAAAGGGCAAGCAGCTTCTCGTTGTAATCCGCCCTGAACTCGTCATTCGTCATAAGGTATGCAAAGCACAGGACTGCGGGGTTGTTCGTGTCCATATCGAGCAGGCCGTAGCGCTTGTAGTTATCCTCCTTGACGGTGTTGGTGAAGGCATCGCTCTGCCCGCTCACGCCGCCGAACTCCATATCATAGAACATCAGGCGCCACCTGCCGTCGGCGTACTCGTTGCTCTCATCTACCTCGGCAGTTTTCCACATCGACCAGTTTTTGCCCGGCCAGTCCCACTTGTTGTTGATCCAGACCTCGGCCAAGAAATAATCTCTTACGCTGTCGGTGTCAACAAGCTTTGCAAACTCCTCGTAATCCTCCTTGCTCGAAAGATCCTTATGTGATTTGAAGAAGCTCTTTAGGTCTTTGAAGAAGTAGTCCTCATTCTCCCCCTCGGGCAGCTCGCCCTCGTCGAGCTTGTAGCCCGAGCTGTAGGTCTCGGCATCGCCCTTGTAGATGACCACCTGCTTGTCATCTACGCCGTAGTGATCCTCAAAGTAGTTGTCCGAGTAGTCCTCCTCCAGCACATAGAGCCCCCAGTATTCGCCGTTTAGATAAACAACGCACGGGCGTGAGGCCTTTACCGAGCAGTCAAGGCTCTTGCTCATCTCCTGCCAGTAGGTGTCATTGAATTTTGCAGTAAAGGCGCAGTTTCCGCCTGCACGCAGGGTAAGTGTCTTAAAGCTTTCAAGGGCTGTGCCGTCCTTATCTGTCGCCTTGCCGTGGAAAATGTCGGCCTCGAACTTCTTCTCGCCGTAGTCCTTCCTTGCATAGAGCCTCAGCCCCTTTATGAGGTCGGATCTTGAGTAGTTTCCCTGCACCCTTATTCCGCAGTCCTGCGAGAGCACCTGCGAGGTGCCGTCGGGCGACATCTCAAAGATATTTACGTGGCAGGCACGCTCCCACTCCTTGCCCCTTTGGTTATAGTTGGCCGCAAGCCGCCTTGCAAGCTCGCCGTCAAGGTTCACGCTGTCCTGTGTAAGCGCCTTCTGAAACGCCTCGTCAAAAAGGTCGCCCTTGACATAAATGCCCCTTTTGCTGTCAAAGAGGTCGTCATAATCCATAGATATGCTAACGACCGCAAGGGGCGTGTTCATAGCCTTTACGCTCTCGGCAAGGCCGTCAATATGATCCTCCGCCTTGCCTATGTAGTAGGTCTCGGTCGAGGTCTTTGAATACTTGCCGTCCTTATCAAGCGCTGCCGCTCTGATGACGGTGCATTTATCCACCTTATCGTCAGCGGGTGCGTCCTTGCTGCAAACATACTTTTTTTCGCCGTAGTCTATGTCATTGAAGTTGCCCGAGATCAGTGTCGGCGACACCGCAGAGACTACGTTTGCGTCGCCCTCACGGCTTTTTATCTCGACCTTGTCCTTATACTCTATCCTTGTATCGCTCACCGCCGGGTCAGAGCCGTCGGTCGTGTAGTAGATCTGCCCCTCGCCGCAGTCGAGCGTAAGGTCAAATGCGCTGTCATACACGCCGCCCGCTGCTGAGAACTTGACCTCGCTCTCGTTTCTTTCCACCTCGGGGGCGGGGGCTTCCTCCTCGCTGTTGTCATCTGCCGTGCTCTCATCTGTCTTGCTGCTGTCGGTCTTGTCAGCCTTGTCCTCGACCTTTACTGCCGACGAGCTCTCCCCCGCCGTGCTCTCGGAGGAGGAGCTGCTGCCCCCGCACGCCGCAAGAGAAAATGTAAGCAGCACCGCCGCCAAAACGCTTATTGCTCTTTTGCTGTTCATAGCATACGTTCCTTTCTTGATATAGTTTCATATTTTTGTACTCATAAATCTTGCAAGCTCTTTGCTCTTCCCCTTAGCGACCGTCACCGTGACCGAGCACCCCACGCCCAGCAGCGAGGAGAGGATCATATCGCAGTAAAGCCTGTTCGGGCTATCCGTATCGCCAAAGCCTGCGTCGGAGGCTGTCAGCAATATCACCGGGCAAGCACGCCTTATAAGCCTTGCCGCATCCAAAAGCCCCTGAACAAAGGGGTATGACGGGCTTTTGGTCTTAATGCCCGTCTTTCTCAGGTGGCGGATAAAGCCGTTATAGTAAAGCACCGCATGATAAGCCCCTACGCCCTTTGCGGGTGAAGCGAGCCCTGTTGACATTATGATGCAGCTTCCCTTGCAGGAATCAAAAAACCGCTCGATGCTAATCCCCTCGGGGAAGGTCATAGATGTGAAATTTTTGATATTTGCCATGGTCTATCTACCTCTTATACATTATACGCCCCCTGCACGGATAAGTCAATACAAGGTCAAATTCATGCAAGGATAAGATAAATTATTTTACGTTTTCTACTAAACCCGGCCGCCCTGTCTTTGCACTTTGCACAATGCCCCGATATGACAAGTATTGATTATTTGCAGAAAATGGTGTATAATGTTACAGAGCAAAAGACTGTAGATCGGCAGGTGAAGGCTGTGAAGGAATTTTTGATAAGACTACTAAAGCCCCCCGTAAGGGCAATAATACTTATCGACATTTGTGCGGTGCCGCTTACGATCATCGCCCTTACTCGCTTTACGCCGGAAAGCCCGCTGTCGCTTATCGCATACCTGCTTTCTTCATATGCGCTGACCGTCACGATAGTAAACTTAAAGCGCACAGCACGCCGCATAAGGGCGCTTATCACAGGTGACGAGCTCGCCCCCGTGCGGGGCATAAAGCGCCTTATGCGAAGGCATAGATACACCCGCCTATATCTCGAGAGCCGTGATTTCCGTGCCGAGACTGCCCTTTATATTTGGCTTGCTATCAACCTGCTGTTTGCGCTTTTTAAAGGCATTACGGGCATAGTGAACAGCTCTGCCTGGCTTTTCTCATTCGGGGTGTATTATCTTTTTCTGGGCGTTATCCGCTTTGTGATAATGCTCGGTGTGCAAAAGCGCAACCGCAGCAAGCCCCTCTACAACGAGCGCAAGCTCTACGAATACAGGGTCTACAGGCGGTGCGGCTGTCTTGTGATGATCCTAAATATTGCTATGTCGGGAATGGCGGTGCAGATGATCTGGCAGAACAAGGCAAATGAGTATTCACAGGCGGTCGTTATAGGCACGGCGGCATATACCTTTTACTGCTTCATATCCGCCATAGCAAACGTCATATCCTTCCGAAGGCGTGATAATGCGATACTTTCCGCAGCAAAGGATCTTAATATGATAGGTGCGATAATGTCGATGTATTCCCTGCAGACCTCGATGCTCTACGCATTCGGCAAAAGCGGCGAGGAGGGCTTTCGCAGGATAATGAACACCGCCACAGGCATAGCCGTCCTCACATCGGCATTGGGAATAGCAGCTCTTATGATAATAAACGGGACTAAAAAAATACGCCATTACGCCGAAAAGGTGCAAAAGCCCTCATAAAAAGGCCTCACGGTGCTTTTTGTGCATTATGCCTTGTTTTGCGCCCCTAATTTCTACTGCAAAAGATCTGTTAATTTATAGAAAATACTGGACTTTCACTGAAATATATGTTATAATTGTAGTAACTAAACGTTTTCGTAATTATATGTTACTATTTATTTTTCACAAAAAGGAGTTTTTGGTAATGATAAACGCAAACCCCGAATATATATTCAAGGGCGTAAAGACCGCCCGTCTGGAGGCGGGCAGATACACGGCCGTCATCGCCTACACTATGGGCAGCTCGGTGCTGAGATTTCGTGATGAGCAAAACAAGGTCGAGGTGTTCCGCTACAAGGACGATGTGACGGCAGATCGGATCAACGAGGCACGTGAGATCTGGGGGCTTCCCTCGCTGTATCTTCCAAACCGCTTTGACAGGGGCGTTATAAAGACATCTGATGCAACATACACTATGCCTATAAACGAGACGCTGCTTGACAACTTTATCCACGGCTTTGTGCATAAGCGTGAGCACAAGCTCGAGCTTTGCGAGGTGCAGGGCGACAGGGCGGTATGCCGTGTAGGCTTCGACTATGACGAGCAGGACGAGCTTTTTGAGCACTTCCCGCTAAAATTCAAATGGACGCTGACCTTTACCCTTTCCGAGGCTGAGGGGCTCAAGCAGGAGATCACACTCGAAAACAAGTCTGACAAGGCGCTGCCCGTGTCGGTATGCACGCATACCTGCATAAACGCACCTATCACCGACGGCGGCGACTTAGAACATCTCACCTTTGAGGTGCCGATAGGCAAAAGGTGTATTCTCGATGACAGATGCCTGCCCACCGAGGAGCTCAAAGACCTTGATGATTACGATAAGAAATACAAATCGGGCGATATGCAGGCAGTTTTGCACGATATCTCAAACGATATGTATACCGCCGAGGAGACCACCCTTGACGGCAAGCCGTTTTATGGCGTTATCGTGACGGACAGGCAGTCGGGCAGGCGTGTGATCAACGAGGTGTCAAGGGAATTCAAGTTCTGGAATATGTGGAATGACAAGGGCGTAAACGGCTACTTCTGCCCCGATCCTATGACGGCTATGATAAATTCGCCGAATTTAAGCTTGCCAAGAGATGTAACGGGCTATGCAGAGCTTAAGAGCGGCGAGAAATTCATCTGCTCACAGAGGTTTGCGGTGCTTTGAGCAATCAAAAGCTAAGGAGGGCATACTATGAATAACCCGCTGTTATTATTGATAATACTTCCCGTTTCATTGTTTCTCGGGCTGATATTTGCATACGATATGTCAAGGGTCGTCTATACCTGCCCTAAATGCGGCAAGCGCTTTCGGGCAAAGTGGTATAAATACCTGTTAAGTGGACATTACGGCAAGGACAAGGTGCTCAGATGCCCAAAATGCAAAACCAGGCAGCTGTGCGTAGTATCCTATGACCAGAAATTATAAGGAGGCGAGCATTTATGCCGAATATTATTCCGATATCAGATCTAAGTAATTATGCAAATGTGCTGCAAAATGTGGCAGTAGGCTCTCCGGTCTTCCTTACTAAAGACGGCAGAGGAAAATATGCGATAGTTGACATTTCCGAGCAGGAGGATTACGAAAAGACCAAAGCAGCACTACAGCTTATGTGTGAGCTTGAAAAGGGAAAAAGATCCGCAGAAAAAAGCGGCTACATCTCAGCAGAAGATGTCAGAGCGCATTTTAAGGATAAAAAACTATGAATAGTATCAGCTATTCGCCAATGGCATTAAACGACCTTGATGAAATATGGGAATATATTGCCTTAGAGCTTTCTGCACCTGATGCAGCTCAAAAAACCGTCAGCGGCATACTTGATGCTGTAGACAGACTTAATGAGCACTCAAAGCTTGGTTCTCCGCTGTATTTTGAAGACGGTCTTTTCAGCGGCTACAGATATGTCAGATATAATGAATATCTTGCGTTTTACCGCTTAAGCGGAAATAATGTTAAGGTAGACAGAATTATTTATGGAAGACGAGATTATATGAAAGTCTTGTTTGGCGGTCTATGATCTCAACTAAATAACGTAACTTAAGCGCAAGCTTAATATATACAGAGTGTGTTCGGCAGATCGCCTATCACCTCTTACATCTAAAGGAGGAAATTTATTATGAAGTTTGGTTTCTTCGATGACGCAAATAAAGAATACGTCATCACCAACCCGAGAACCCCCTATCCGTGGATCAACTACCTCGGAACTCAGGAGTTTTTCTCACTCATCTCAAATACCGCAGGCGGTTACAGCTTTTTCAAGGACGCAAGACTCAGGAGAATAACAAGATACCGCTATAACAACGTTCCCGTTGATATGGGCGGAAGATATTTCTACATAAACGACGGCGAGACCGTCTGGAACCCCGGCTGGAGCCCCGTAAAGACCGAGCTTGACAGCTATTCCTGCCGCCACGGTATAGGCTATACCGTTATCAAGGGCGAGAAAAACGGCGTTTCTGCCGAGGTGACATTCTTCGTTCCCCAGAACTTTAACGGCGAGGTACAGAAGATGATCCTCAAGAACACCACAGATAAGGAAAAGAGCTTCAAGCTGTTCTCCTTCTTGGAGTGGTGCCTGTGGAACGCTCAGGACGACGGCGAGAACTTCCAGCGTAACTTCAACACAGGCGAGGTAGAGATCGAGGGCTCTACTATATTCCACAAGACAGAATATAAGGAAAGAAGAGACCACTTCGCATTCTATACCGTAAATACCGACATCTGCGGCTATGATACCGACAGAGAAACATTTATGGGGCTTTACAACGGCTTTGCAAACCCGCAGGCTGTTTTCGCGGGAAAGAGCAATAATTCCGTTGCTGACGGCTGGTCGCCTATCGCATCTCACTGCGTAGACGTTAAGCTCGCCCCCGGTGAGGAGAAGGCTTTAGTATTCCTGCTCGGCTATGTTGAGAACGGCGAGAATAAGTGGAACGCTGACGGCTCTATGAACAAGTCAAAGGCTTACGAGATGATCGAGGCTATGAACACGGCTGAAAAGGCTGACAAGGCTCTTGAGGAGCTCAAGGCTTCGTGGAACGCTCTGCTTTCACAGTACCATGTTGAGACCGCTGACGAGAAGCTCAACCGTATGGTAAATATCTGGAACCAGTATCAGTGCATGGTAACATTCAATATGTCAAGATCTGCATCATACTTTGAAAGCGGTATCGGCAGAGGTATGGGCTTCAGAGACTCAAACCAGGATCTTTTGGGCTTTGTTCACCAGATACCCGACAGGGCAAGAGAGCGTATCCTCGACCTTGCTGCAACACAGTTTGAGGACGGCGGCTGCTATCACCAGTATCAGCCCCTTACCAAAAAGGGCAACGATGCTATCGGCGGCGACTTCTCGGACGACCCGCTGTGGATGATCCTCTCCACCGCACAGTATATAAAGGAAACAGGCGACTACTCGATACTTGATGAGAGCGTTCCTTACGATAACGATGCATCTAAGGCACAGAGCATGATGCACCACCTTAAGATGAGCTTCTGGCACGTTGCAAACTTTGTGGGTCCTCACGGTCTGCCGCTTGCAATGAGAGCTGACTGGAACGACTGCATCAACCTCTCCTGCCATTCCGACACCCCCGGTGAGAGCTTCCAGACATACACCTCACCTAAGTACGGCGAGCAGAAGTTCAGCCGTGTTGCCGAGTCTGTCCTCGTTGCTTGTATGATGAGCTACATAGGGCCCGAGTATGTAAAGCTCTGCAAGGCTAAGGGTCTTGATGACGAGGCTGCAAAGGCACAGGCCGAGATCGACAAGATGAACGAGAATACCCTAAAGTACGCTTGGGACGGCGAGTGGTTCCTAAGAGCATATGATGACTTTGGAAACAAAATGGGCTCTCACGAGTGCGAGGAGGGCAAGATCTTCATCGAGCCGCAGGGCTTCGCAGTTATGGGCGGCCTTGGCAAGGAGTCGGGCAAGGATATAATCACCCTTAACTCCGTTAAGAAATATCTTGACACCAAGTACGGCCTTGTGCTCAACAACCCCGCATTCACAAGATACTATAAGGAATACGGCGAGATCTCCACATACCCCGGCGGCTACAAGGAGAACGCAGGTATCTTCTGCCACAACAATGCGTGGATAATCTGCGCCGAGGCAGCAGCAGGGCGTGGCGACCAGGCATTTGAGTACTATTCAAAGATCGCCCCCGCATATCTTGAGGACATATCCGACCTGCACAGGACTGAGCCCTACGTTTACGCTCAGATGATCGCAGGCAAGGACGCTAAGCGCCACGGCGAGGCTAAGAACTCTTTGCTCACAGGTACGGCTGCTTGGAACTTTGTAGCTATCTCGCAGTTTATCTTAGGCTTGATCCCCGATTATGACGGGCTTAAGATCGACCCCTCTATCCCCGAGGGCTGGGACGGCTTCAAGGCTACAAGAAAGTTCAGAAACAACACCTACAACATCACTATCACTAACCCCGACCACGTCAGCAAGGGTATCAAGAGCGTTACCTGCGACGGCGTAAAGGTAAGCGGCAATATCCTCCCCGTATTCGAGGCAGGTACAGAGCATACCGTTGAGGTAGTTATGGGCTGAAACGCAGGCGCATAAATATTTGCTTTTTAGGGCATCTTCGCTGTTTATCGGCGGAGGTGCCTTTTTATGAGAAAGCTATAAATG
>JAFRYW010000091.1 GCA_017442845.1 Ruminococcus sp. | reverse complement strand
CCTCCTTGTATTTTACTTTAGTAATGCGGTCGCCAAACCATTTACTATTGTATCACACTTGGAGGTTATTTTAAAGCGCTCACTGAAGCTTTTTTATGTCCCCCGGTAGAACCGGGGGTTTATTTACGCTGAAGCTACCAATAAATAAAAAAGGAGCTGTGAAAGCTCCTTTTTTATATTACCGTATAAGTGCTATTTGCTGTCGCCATTTTCGTGATCGAGGATATCCTCGCCGTTTTGCATATCGTACACCGCAGCATATAACGGCAGACCGTCGTATTTTGCGCAGGCAGGGGTGTCGGTCAGGCTTGTGACGGTGATATCGGCTGTACCCTCGGCAAGCTCTGTACACTGCACACCGCTGTCGTTTATATAAAAGCAGGAGTCAAGCCCCCACACAGGACTATAGCTGCCGTCGTTGAGCTTTGTCCCCATAACGAGCATACGCCTGCCCTTTTCAAAACGTATGCTGTCGGTTTCCCAGCCGAGATTCAGGCTGAGGGTCACGGTCATTTTAGGACTGAGCTCGCTGTTTTTATCTTCAATGTCATATATCACCTCGGCCTCGGTGTATAGGATATTGTCGTTTGTCAGCTCGTGCTTTCTCACCTCGCCGTCGTCTTTGATATTTACTATCAGCAATGCATCGCTTTTGCATCTGCCGTCGGAGATGTGCGCAGCCCGTACCGACATACTGTTCGGTGAAGGCTCGGGGTGTATCTTGCCCGTAAGGTCGGGGGAAGCATTATAGAAAAACGGCCCGTGCTTGGTATGGAAGCTCTGAGCGTATTCTCTGTACATTCCGTAGATGTCATAGTCGCCTTGCATTTCGACATAGCCCTGCGGCGGCGGATCATCCTCGCTCATTGGTGTGAAAACGCCGATAACGCCACGGTAAACAAAGGGCGACAGAATAGCAATTGCCAGCAGCGCAGCATATACACAGGTGCGCCCTCTGTGCTGCACGGCAAACACCGCCGCTCTGCTCGGAAAAGCATTGATAAGGCGTGACATCTTTTTATTGAATTTGTGTGAAAAGATATGCTCTGTCTCTGCTTTCGGAAGGGCAAGCTCTCTTTCAAAAACGGCCGAAAGCTCGCTTACAAAAATACTGTTTTTCATAAGTCCTCTCCTCCCTCCAGATACGCTTTAAAGCTTGCCCTTGCATACTGCGCACGCTTTCTTGCAGCGGCAGCAGAAATGCCGAGTGAGCTGCCTATGCTTTTAAAGCTGAGCCCCAGGGCGTAGTGCATATAAAGCACCTCTCTGTCCTCATAGTCAAGTGCCTCAAGGGCGGTGCGTATCTCGGCACGGTCATAGGCGCTCATGCTGCTGTCATCTAACAGCTCCTCGCCCACCGGCTCGCAGGAAAGGTGCTTTTTCTCTTTTCTGTAGGCGCTGAGGGCTATGTTTTTAGCAGCTATGATCATATAGCTTTCACGCTGCACGGGCTCTAAGCCTTGTATCAGCGAAAAATTCTTTGCGATATAGAAAAACGTCTCCTGCGTGCTCTCCTCAGCAAGTGCCTCGTCCTTTAGGATACTGTAGGCGACTGAATAGACCCGCTGCTTGTATTTCTCAAAGACCGCCTTAAAAGCCTCTCGCCCGCCGTCATCATCTATAAGCGTCATACATACCGAAAGCATACCCTCTTCCCCCTTTCCAAGATCTAGTATAGCATTTTGCAGCCGTTTTTTCAAGCTCTCTATATATTAAGGCGCAGCGGCAGCAGAAAATGTGACAGCAAAGGATAAAATTTGTAGCACTTCACAAGATCTTTCAAAAAGAATTGTTGATATATCACAATGAGTGCAAATATCTCGCTCGTTGATGAACAAATTGTAAAGATTAAAGAAATCGCTTGACATCAGGGGCTATTTGTGATAAAATTATTTATGTTGCAAAACGAAGCTCGCTGGTGTAGCTCAGTTGGTAGAGCAGCTGATTTGTAATCAGCAGGTCGGGGGTTCGAGTCCGTCCACCAGCTCCATTTTCAATTTAATATGGGAGAGTTCCCGAGTGGCCAAAGGGGGCAGACTGTAAATCTGTTGCTTTCAGCTTCGATGGTTCGAATCCATCCTCTCCCACCAACAGCGCCCCATAGCTAACGCTATGGGGCTAAAATAATAAATAAGAAAGAATAAAGAATAATGAATAAATACAAACAGGGCGCTGTTGTATTCTTCTTTATTATTTATTCTTTTTTCTTTATTCTTTATAATTATTGGAGGGTGTCAAGGAATGATCAAGAATAACCCGTTATTGGAATAATCGCTGCTATTTGCAGTTCGTATAGTAAAGCTCAATCAGTATCTTATTAAAGAAAAGCACGAAACGGTAATCTCAAAACAGATAGTTCGCAGCGGCACCTCTATAGGCGCAAACGCCAATGAAGCCGTTTACGGTGTCAGCCCTGCCGATTTCATATCAAAGCTTCAGATATCCCTTAAAGAGACCGCCGAGACAGAATACTGGCTCAGACTGCTTATTCTTTCGGGGTATATCGAGGAAACTCATGGTGAGTCAATGCTTAGTGACTGCCTTGAAATAAAGAAAATGCTTGTCGCCTCTTTGAAAACTGCAAAAGGGAATAAAAAGTAATATCATCTTTTCCGTTCCCCACTTACAACAGCGCCCCATAGCTCACGCTATGGGGCTAAAATAATAAATAAGAAAGAATAAAGAATAATGAATAAATATAGGCAGACAGGGCGCTGTTGTATTCTTTATTATTTATTTATCATTCCCTCCACTCCCCCTGAACCTGCTAGGAGTAACGCCCGTGTAGGCCTTGAAAACGGTGCTGAAATACCCCGCATCGTGAAAGCCGCACGCCTCGGCAGTCTCGGCGACGGAAAGCCTTTCCTCACGCAGCATACGCTTTGCCTCGTCAATACGGCGGTTGTTGAGGTAATCGTTAGGCGACATCTTCATAACGCTTTTGAACAGGCGGCAAAAATGCTGGTGCGTAACGCCCACCCTCTGCGCCAAAAACGGTATGGGGATATCCTCACTATAGTTATCATAAATATATTTAAGAGCAGGCATCAGCTGTGAAAGCTGCCTGCTTCTTTTATTATCCTCATCACTTGAAAACGCACGGCGAAAGCCTAAGATATAGTCATATACAAGCCCCGAGCAGGTGTAGCCGCTAAAGAGTATATCCGTCTGCTGCGAGGTTAGCATTTTCTCAAAAAGCTCCTGCATATAGCTGCTGTCTGAAACGGCGGCACACCTCGCCTTGTCAAGCCCCAGCTCCTTTAGCGTGCTGTCGCAGGCGCTGCCGTCAAACGCTACCCAGTTGACCCTCCAGCGCTCGGTCAGGGGGGCGTATTCGTGCGGGCTGTCCTTCGGCAGAAAAATAAAGGTGTTTTCGCCGATCTCCTCCTGCTCGCCGTCATGCAGCAGCACCCCTCTGCCGCTGATACTGTGCAGTATCTGATACCAACGATACCCCTCGGGGCGTGATATATGTGCTTGATACCCGCTGCCGCCTATGCCCGTAAGCCTGAAGGGAAGCCCCGCAAGCTCTGGGTAATATGGGTAGATGCTAGTCTCTATATCCATAAATTTCACCTCAAAAGCATTATACATCAGTTTTAGTGAAATGTCAACGATATTTTAAAATTTGCTTATGACATATGCTTTTAAAATGCAGAACTGCGGGATAATAACAGAAAATATCAAAAATCTGAACATTTTAGATCCCCATAAATTTCAATATTTAATCTTGAAAAACTGAACATAAAGTGCTATCATTATATCAAAGGCAAACGCACTTGACCGAGGTGATGATCATGAAAGGAACAAAGGCAGCCGCTATTCTTGCGGCAATAATGATGACACTGTCAGGCTGCGGCAGCACAGACTCACAAAGCAGCGAGAGCATCTCACAGCCCGCAGCTTCACAAGCTGCCGAAAGCAATTCATTGCCGGAGAGCGAGGAAGATACGGAGGAAAAGGGTATGAACGAAAAATATGACGCCCTTATCACCGAAATGCCGCCCGAGGGGTATGACAAGGAGCGTGAGGGCGTTACCTACCCAAAATTTGAAAAGAAAATGTATTTCTCACAAACGGCGGGGCGTGATACAAGGGTAAATATTCTTCTGCCGCAGGGCTATGATGAGAGCAAAAAATACCCCGTGCTTTATATCCTGCACGGCTTTTACGATACCGAGGAATGGATGGCAAGAGACATAGTGGGCCTTAGCCGGATCCTCACGAATTTGCAGCTTGACGGCGAGGCGGAGGAGATGATCGTAGTTCTCCCCTACATCTTTTGCAGCGAAAGGCTTGAATACACAACGGGTATGGACGCCGAGAACTGCCTTGCCTACGACAACTTTGTAAACGACCTCGAGACAGACCTTATGCCCTTTATCAAGGAAAACTACTCAATCGCCGAGGGCAGGGAGAATACCGCTGTAACGGGCTTTTCAATGGGCGGGCGTGAATCGCTCTTTATAGGCTGCACCCACCCCGAGCAGTTTGGCTACATAGGCGCTGTATGCCCCGCACCCGGGCTTGCCCCCGGGCAGCTTCAGCCCGAGCAGCTAAGCTTTGATGAGGATAAGGAGCCGTATGCTCTGCTTATAAGCTCATCAAAGTCTGACGGCGTGGTAGGCTCATTCCCCGACACCTACAGGGGCTATTTTGAGAAAAACGGCGAGCCCTTCCTCTCACACGTTATGCAGAAAACGGGGCATGACCATTCAAGCGTCAAGCCGCATCTATACAACCTATTCAGGATACTTTTCAAGGAGTGATATTATGATAATAAAAAGATCGGCAGCAATTATACTTGCAGCAGCGGCCGTGTTTACTTTGGCAGGCTGCGGCAACAGCGACAGTGGCAGCAGCACAGCCTCTCCCTCCTCCGAGAGCTCTGCCGAGGCGACCGGCAAGGCTGCCACAGCCGCTTCAAGAAAGCAGGCAGTGTATACTTATCTTTCGGATAATTTCGGCAAGGTGATGCTTTCCTGTCAGCAGGAATCGACCTGGAAGGGCACGCCCGAATACGAGATGAACCACATCGAGGAGATAACAGGCAAGCTCCCCGCTATGCGAGGGCTCGACTTTATGAACAACGACTTTGACGGCGTAGTTTCCCGTGCAAAGGAATGGGACGCAAAGGGCGGCCTTGTAACGATCTGCTGGCACACGGGCGTAAACGGCAGCGGCTATCAGGAGAGCCTTGATGATAAGCCCGATTTTTCAAAGCTTCTCACCGAGGTCACAGATGAATACAACGCTATGATGAAAAGCTGGGACGATGCCGCAAAGGCACTCGGCGAGCTTAAGGAAGCAGGCGTGCCCGTTCTGTGGCGGCCGTTCCACGAGTTTGACGGGCAGTGGTTCTGGTGGGGCAAGGGCGGAAAGGATAATTTCATCAAGCTCTGGCAGCTAATGCACGACAAATTCACAAACGAATACGGCCTTGACAACCTGATCTGGGTGCTGGGCTACTCGGGCGATGTCAAGGACGGCTGGTACCCGGGCGATGAGTATGTAGACATAATCGGCTCGGACACCTACGACAACTCGACCAACCTAAAGGCGTGGAAGCGCCTTGAAAAGATCGCAGACAAGCCAATGGCGTTCCACGAATGCGGCAAGGTTCCCTCTGTAGAGAAATTCGAGAGCGACGGCGACCTATGGTCTTGGTTTATGATCTGGCACACCGACTACATTATAAGCAATGACCCCGAAAACCTTAAAAACGTATACAACAGCGACAAGGTGATCACACTCGACGAGCTGCCCGAGTTCAAGTAAGGCGACCGCTGTGGAGATATAGGGAAAATGCGGCACACCCGGTATAGGGTGTGCCGCATTTGTGCGTTATTGTGATGTTGGGGCGCTCTCCTCACCCTCGTCCATATCATCGAGTGCGTAGTTTAGGCATTGTATCACGAGCTGATTTAGAGAGATATTATTTTCAAATGCGAGCTTGTCAAGCTTTTCGACGAGTTCCTCGGGGAGGCGGAAGGTCTTGCTGACATGGCTATTGTAGCCCTTTTGTATTTTGAACATATTTAACACTCCTTTATAATAATTATGCACTATTTTTTGTAAAAAATAAACAATCAAACATAAAGAATTTTGTAATGTATTTTACTTGCATTTTAGGTGTGAATATGTTATACTTAATATACAAAATAAATTCGAAAGGAATGTGATATTATGTTTAAGAAATTATTATCCTGTGCGGCGGCTTTACTTCTTATATTTGGTACGATGGCAGTTTTACCTGAAGATGTAATATCAGATAATATTTTAAGTACCGCTTTTGCAGAAAATGAAACCGCTGTACAAGAAGATAATGACGGCGAAGATTGGGATACCGTAGTTTCCGAGCCTAAGATGTATGAGGACTTTGAATTTGTTCTCCTCAAAAACGGGACAGCCAAAATAACAGCTTATAAAGGCAGCTATACACAACTCGGTGTGCCGGATATGGTCGACGGACACAAGGTATCTTTGATAGCACCTCACGCTATTGGCTATACTTATCAGAATGGCAATTATTCACCGATAGACGGCTTTATTATCAAGACAACACCCGGTTCAGCAGCTGATATTTATTCCGGCACGGACGGAAATGACTTTTACTGCTGGTACTACTCGGGCGATTTTGCTTATGGATTTCTTGATGAAAATAATGTAGCCATTTATGAATGGAATGGCAGCAACAGCGATCTTGTGATACCCGACACCCTTGACGGTCACCCTGTAACATGGATAAAGGACTGGGTTTTCTCGGGGCGCAGTGAGATAAAGACGCTTGTATTGGGCAAGAATATGGAAGAAATATGTCAAGGCGCATTTCATGACTGTCCTAACCTTAAAAGTGTGACCTTCAACAGTTCGTTAAAAGACATTAGAGAGAATGCGTTTAAATTCTGCACCTCGCTTAAAACCGTAAATATACCCAAAAGCGTTGATCTTGTAGACTCATGTGCTTTTTGGGGCTGTTCTTCACTTGAAAGTGTAACATTCAATTCATCACCCTCTATCGAGTGGGCTTGTTTCTTTGATTGCCCCAAGCTTAATAGCGTTACAATCGCAGGGAATTCTCCAATAGCAGAAAACGCCTTTGGATATGGTTTTATTGATGCAAGCTTTACAGATGATTGGAAAAGCCAGCGCTATGAGGAAGACAATATTAAAAAATATACCAATTTTACTATTAGCGGACAAAGCGGCACAAATGCTGAGAAATATGCAAATGAAAACGGTTTTAAATTTAATTATACAGGTGGATCTATAGCCAAAGCCACCGTCACAGGTATATCAAATAAGTCCTACACAGGCTCGGCGATAAAACCTGCCCCGGTTGTCAAGCTCGGCAGCACCACCCTCAAATCCGGCACAGACTACACCGTAGCCTACAAAAACAACACAAACGCAGGCACGGCGACAGTCACTATAACCGGCAAGGGCAGCTACACGGGAACTATCACTAAGACCTTTAAGATAACCGCTGCAAGCATAGCCAAAGCCACAGTTTCCGGGCTCAAAAACAAATACTACACCGGCAAGGCAATAACGCAGACACCTACAGTCAAGCTCGGGTCAAAAACTCTCAAAAAGGGCACCGACTACACGGTAACATTTAAAAACAACAAGGCGATCGGCACGGCGACCGTTACGATCAAGGGCAAGGGCAATTACACGGGAACGGTCACTAAGACCTTTAAGATAATTCCCAAAAAGACCACCCTTAAGACCGCCGCAAGCCCTAAAAAGGGTCAGCTTAAGGTGACATACACTAAGCAGACTAACATCACGGGCTATCAGATAACCTATGCCCTTGATAAGAACTTCACCAAGAGCAAGGCTAGCAAATCGTCGGCTAAGCTGACAAAAACGATAAGCGGTCTCAAATCGGGCAAGACCTATTATGTAAAGGTACGCACCTACAAGACCGTTAACGGCACAAAATATTACAGCGGCTACAGCGTCGTTAAGAAGATCAAGGTGAAATAACCGACCTACCCCTCCCCTCCCCTCCACGGGGAGGGTTTTTTTGACAAATCACAAAGAATATGCTATAATAAGTCATATATTGCAAAAGGGATGTGAAGTAAAGGAATGAGCACAGGTACTGTATGTATCATGATAACGATCATCGGGTATATGCTTATGATGGTCGTTATCGGTATCATCTATTCAAGAAAAAACAAGGACGTAAGCGACTTTTACTTAGGCGGCAGAAAGCTGGGGCCTCTCGTTTCGGCTATGAGCGCCGAGGCGTCGGATATGAGCAGCTATCTGCTTATGGGGCTGCCGGGGCTTGCATACCTTAGCGGTACTGCCGAGGTCGGCTGGACGGCTATCGGGCTTGCAGTCGGCACCTACCTCAACTGGCTGTTTGTAGCAAAGCGGCTCAGGGTCTATTCGCAGGAGTGCAAAAACTCCATAACCATACCCGATTTCTTCTCAAACCGCTTCCGTGATGAAAAGAAGATCCTTATGGGCATATCGGCGGTAGTGATACTCGTGTTCTTTGTGCCCTACACCGCATCGGGCTTCTCGGCGTGCGGCAAGCTCTTCAACTCGCTCTTCGGGTGGGATTATCACGTGGCTATGATAATTGCCGCTGTGATAATCGTCGGCTATACCTCGCTCGGCGGCTTTTTGGCAGCAAGCTTTACCGACCTTATCCAGTCTATAGTTATGACAACGGCGCTTGCTATCCTCGTTATCTTCGGTGTCAAGACGGCAGGCGGTATCGACAATGTTATCGACAACGCCAAGGCGACTGCCGACTATATCTCTATGACAAGCACCGTGACAGCAGAGGGCGAGCACGTTCCCTTCAGCTTTTTGAGCATAGTATCTACACTTGCATGGGGGCTGGGGTACTTCGGTATGCCGCATATCCTGCTAAGGTTTATGGCGATAGAGCATAAGGAGCACGTAAAGACCTCAAGAAGGATAGCATCAGTCTGGGTAGTTATAGCTATGGGCGTTGCGGTATTTATAGGCATTATAGGCAACCGCCTAACTGCTGACGGCACTCTTAAGGCACTTTCCACCAGCTCCGACTCCGAAAGGATCGTGCTTGAAATGGCAAACTTTATGAGCGACCACGGCGTTGCTATGGCGCTCGTTGCAGGGCTTATCTTTGCGGGTATTCTCGCCTGCACTATGTCAACTGCCGATTCGCAGCTTCTCGCAGCATCGTCAAGTATGTCCGAAAACCTCATCAAGGGCGTTTTCGGCATCAAGATCTCGCAGAAGACCTCGCTTATCATAGCAAGAGTCGTGCTTGTTGTTATAGCAGTCCTCGGCGTGATCTTAGCGTGGGATCAGAACTCCTCGGTATTTCGGGTAGTGTCCTTTGCATGGGCAGGCTTCGGCGCAGCGTTCGGGCCGATAATGCTCGTTTCCCTCTTCTGGAGAAGGGCTAACAAATACGGCGCTATCGCAGGAATGGCTGTAGGCGGCGCTATGGTATTTATCTGGAAATTCGGCATCAGCACCTTGGGCGGCGCATTTGCTATATATGAGCTTCTCCCCGCATTCATCTGTTCACTTGTTACAATTATCGTAGTAAGCCTCCTCACAGGCAAGCCCGATGAGGAGATAACCGATGAATTTGACAGGGTAAGCAAGGCTATGAAGGAATAGATCACGTCCGGGTCTGCGGATAAATAAGAATTTATCGTTTCAATGCACAATTCACAATGCACAATGCACAATTGAGGTGTCGGCTGCGCCGACATCATGCCCATTCGGGCTTGGTAGGGCAGCAAAATCGCTTATTTTAGGGAATATCGTTAGGATGAACGGCCGAATGGCCATAATATCGCCGAAGGCGATACCTTCATTGTGCATTGTGCATTGTGCATTAGATCAAATTCCAGCACCCATATATAATAAAAATGCTCCGAAGTGCTTTGAAACGCTTCGGGGCAAAGCTTCTGTATAGGTCTTTCCCTGCGGCTTTTTGTGTGGTGCTGCACTAAAATGTAAAATTTTAAATAGGGTATTGCAAAAAGGGAAAAATTGTAGTATAATGAATTGTAGCGCTTTAAAGTGAAATATTATCGGTACAGAAAGGGTGGTCACGTGTGAGAGCCGGCGGAATCCTTATGCATATATCAAGCCTGCCTAACAGCTACGGCATCGGCAAGCTTGGCAAAGAGGCTTACGAATTTGCTGATTTTTTGAAAAAGGCGGGGCAGCGATATTGGCAGATACTTCCCATATCCCCCACAAGCTATGGCGATTCGCCTTATCAAAGCTTCTCTATCTACGCAGGCAACCCGTATTTTATAGACCTTGAAGCCCTTGAGGCCGAGGGGCTGCTAAAGCCCGGCGAATACAAAAACGTCGATTTCGGTAAGGACGCTGAAAGCGTTGATTTCGGGCTTCTGTACAAGACTGTATTCAAGGTGCTCAAAAAGGCGTACAAGCGCTTTGAGCCTGATTTTGATTTTAAAAGGTTTGAGTCAAACAACAAATGGCTCGACAACTACGCACTCTTTATGGCACTCAAGGACGCCCACGGCGGCAAGGCCTGGGAGACGTGGGAGGCACCTATAAGAGGCTTTGAAAAAAAAGCGATCGCCGAGGCAAGAGAAAAGTATAAAAGCGATATCGGCTTCTATAAATTCTTGCAGTATACATATTTTAAGCAGTGGTATAAGCTTAAAGAGTATGTAAACTCACTGGGCATAAAAATAATAGGCGATATACCGATCTATGTAGCATACGACAGCGCCGACGTCTGGGCAGACCCTAAGTATTTCCTGCTTGATAAGGATAAAAAGCCTATAGACGTTGCAGGCTGCCCGCCTGATGCTTTTGCGGCGAAGGGGCAGCTTTGGGGCAACCCGCTCTATCGCTGGGACGTTATGAAAAAGGAAAACTACCGCTGGTGGATCTCACGCATAAAGGCGGCGTCTGAGATCTATGACGTTGTAAGGATCGATCATTTCAGGGGCTTTGAGAGCTACTACTCTATCCCCTACGGAAGAGATGATGCGGTGATCGGCGAGTGGCGCAAGGGGCCTGATGTCGAGCTTTTCAGAGAGATCAAAAAACAGCTCGGGCGGCTTGATATCATAGCGGAGGACTTGGGCTTCTTGACCCCGAAGGTAAACAAAATGCTTCGCCTTTGCGGCTACCCGGGAATGAAGGTGCTCGAGTTTGCATATGACCCCGAGTACAAGAGCGCATACCTCCCCCACAACTTCAAAAGCTCAAACTGCATCTGCTACACAGGCACTCACGACAACGAAACGCTCGTAGGCTGGGTGAGTGGGCTTAAAAGAAAGGAAGCTAAGTTCTTCCGTGACTATTTGGGCGTCAGCAGGAACAAGGATATCCCGTGGGCGATGATACGCCTTGCGTGGTCAAGCGTCAGCGACACGGCTATCGCACAGATGCAGGATTTCCTTGAGCTTGGCAGCGATGCGAGAATGAATATCCCCTCTACCCTCGGCGGCAACTGGCAGTGGAGGGCAAGGCAGGGCGTCTTTACAGACGAGCTTGCCGAGAAGATCTTAGCGCTCACTAAAATGTATAACAGACTTGGTGAATAAAAGCTTATCCGCACTTAAAACAGTGCGGATAAATAAAGCGATAAAACTTTAATGATTTAAAGCAAAACAGAAAGGAATGTTTTATAATGAGAAACGATAAACTGACACCCGCCCAGCTTATGGGCTTCAGAGAGCAGATAAAGGTGCTTGACGCAACGGTGCGTGACGGCGGCTTGGTAAACAGCTTCCGCTTTACAGATGATTTTGTAAGAGACCTCTACAAGACCAACATCAAGGCAGGCGTTGACTATATGGAGCTTGGCTACAAGGCCGACAAGTCGATGTTCAGCGAGGATGACTTCGGCAAGTGGAAGTTCTGCAACGAGGATGACATAAGAGATATCGTCGGCGACAATGACACCGCCCTTAAGCTCTCTGTTATGGCAGATGTCGGCAGGTGCGACTACAAAAACGACATTATCGACCGCTCAAACAGCGCTATAGACATGATAAGAGTTGCTACCTATGTTACAACTATGCCTGCGGCTATAGATATGATCGAGGACGCCGCCAAAAAGGGCTATGAGACGACCTGCAACATCATGGCTGTATCAAACGCTCAGGAGGGCGACCTTGACATAGCCCTCGATATGCTGGGAAAGTCCTGCGTCAACGGCGTTTACATAGTTGACAGCTTCGGCTCGCTCGTTCCCGAGCAGATCAAGAGGATCTCAAACAAATACCTTGATATGGCAGACAAATACGGCAAGCAGATAGGCATACACGCCCACAACAACCAGCAGCTCGCATTTGCAAACACTATCGAGGCGCTCAGTGAGGGCGTAAACCTGATAGATGCGACATATGACGGCATGGGCAGGGGTGCGGGCAACTGCGCTATGGAGCTGCTTTTGGGCTTCCTTAAGAACCCGAAATACAAGCTCTTCCCCGTAATACAGTTTATAGAGAAGCATATGAACAAGCTGCGTGAGGAGGGCGTGCTTTGGGGCTACGGCGTGCCTTACATGATCACAGGCCAGCTCAACCAGCACCCGAGAGAGGCTATCGCCTACACCGAGGCACACAGAAAGGATTACTCGGAATTCTACAAGCACATTCTCGACATCAACTCTTGAAGGAACCAATGCGCCGCAGGCGGCGAGCTGCTCTACAGCGCATTCGAGATATGAAAAAAGGCTGCCCTTAAGCGCAGCAGCGATAAGAAGTTTTTTTTGACCTAAGCTTTGTGTTCGCTGCTGCTAAAAGAATAAATAATAAAGAAGAAAGAATAAATAAGAAATAATAAAAGAGGTATCGACCTACGGTCGATGATATTTTAAATAATCGCCGAAGGGAAATGTTTT
>JAFRYW010000090.1 GCA_017442845.1 Ruminococcus sp. | reverse complement strand
GCTGTTTATGCTGGGGGCGGCTGCCCTGTGGTTTAAGATCTTAAGCTTTGTCGGCATACTTTTGCCGCAGCTTTTCCCTAAAATACTGCTGATGTTCGATCGGCTGTCAAGAAAGAAGGACTGAATATATGGACGGAGTAGGTCAGGGCCCAAGGGTCGTATTTGAGCTGTTCGGCTGGAAATGCACCGAGACTGTTGTAATGGGCTGGCTCGTCATAGTGATAGTGGCTGTGCTTTGCAAGGTGCTGACAAGCAACCTTAAAAAAATACCCGAGACAAAGCGTCAGGTGATAGCCGAAATGCTCGTTAAGTTTGTAAACAACACGGTCAGGAGCAATATGGGCGAGGATATGATGGCGTATGCGCCGTATATCGGGGCGCTGCTGCTTTATGCACTGCTCGGCTCGCTTATAAGCCTTGTGGGGCTCAGGTCTGTTACGGCGGACTTTAACACAACGCTCGCTATGGCACTTATCACCTTTGCGATGATAACCTATACTAAGATAAAATATCACGGCTTCGGCGGCTATATAAAGGGCTTCTGCTCGCCTATAGGCTTTATGCTGCCGCTAAACCTCATAAGCGAGGTCGCAACCCCTGCTTCAATGGCGTTCCGTCTTTTCGGTAACGTTGCGGGCGGTATGGTAATATCGGGGCTCGTTTACGGGGCTCTGGGGTCGCTCTCGGCGGCTATCGGGCTTTCCTTCGAGGCGGGCTCGTGGGCGTTCAACGTGTTCCAGGTAGGTATCCCGGCGGTTTTGTCGGTGTATTTCGACCTCTTCTCGGGAACGATACAGGCGTATATCTTCTCTATGCTGACTATGGTAAACGTAGCGGCGGGGAAGGATTAACTAAGGCTGTTTTGCAGCGATGCAATTTTGAGATAAATAAAAATTTTATTATTTGGAGGAATTTTCTATGGAAAAGGCTATCGTATTGGGCTGCTCGGCAATCGGCGCAGGTCTTGCAATGATCGCGGGTATAGGACCCGGTATTGGTGAAGGTTACGCAGTTGGTAAGACTATCGAGTCTATCGCAAGACAGCCCGAGGCACAGGGTGACTGCACAAGAACGATGTTCATCGGTGTTGCTATGGCTGAGTCAACAGGTATCTATGCGTTCGTTGTAGCGCTTATCCTGCTGTTTGCTAACCCGTTCATAAAGCAGCTTTGATCAAAAGATAAACTTTATGCTCGGGAGGGAAATAAATGCTTTATGCAGCAGGTAATGTGACCGATTTTCTAAGCATTGATCTCGGAACTATTATCCCTACATGGCTCAATCTCCTGATACTGTTTTTGGTGCTCAAGCACTTCCTTTTCAAGCCTGTCAATAAAGTCCTTGACAGCAGAAGGGAAGAGGTCGAGAACACCTATAAGGAGGCCGATGAGGCTAAGGAGAACGCTAAAGCGCTCGAGGCAGAGTACAGCACTAAGCTCGAGGGCGCAAAGGCGGAGAGTGCGGAGATAGTCAGAGAGGCCACAAAGAAGGCACAGTCAAGGTCTGATGAGATCATCGCAGACGCTAAGACCGAGGCCAGGGCTATAGTTGACAATGCACACGACCAGATAGAGCGTGAGAAGAAGATCGCGGTCAATCAGATAAAGGACGAGATAACGGATATTGCCCTCGGAGCTGCCGCAAAGGTGGTCGAGAAGGAGGTAAGCTCTTCCGACAACGAAAGGCTTATCGAGAGCTTTATCGACAGTGTAGGTGATCTGTAATGGCACAGAGTGTTGAGAAGGTGTATGCAGACGCTCTTTTTGAGCTGTGTCTTGAAGAGAACACCTTAGAGGATACATATGAGGAGCTTAAGGCGCTTAAGGTCATATTTGATGATAACGGTGAGCTTTTGGAGCTGCTGTCTTCCCCCGCTATGGGCGAGGAGGATAAGCATGAGGTCATCAAGAGTATTTTTGACGGCAGAGTGCAGCCTACCACCTTTAACTTCCTGAATGTCCTGTCAGACCACGGAAGGGCAAAGTATTTCGGAAAGATCTTTGAGGTGTTCCGAGAGCTCTACAATGACAAAAAGGGCATTATGGAGGCGGAGGTAGTTACCTCAGAGCCGCTAAGCGCAGCACTTGAAGCAAAGCTAAAGGCTAAGCTCGAGGCGCAGTCGGGCAAGACTGTCAGACTTACAAAGACTATCGACAAGTCGATAATCGGCGGCATAATCGTGAGATATTCGGATTCGGAGCTTGACGGGTCACTCAGAAAGAGACTTGATGACCTTAGAAAGAGCATCGACTCCTGTATCGCTTAGGCATGATCGCTTAAAATTAAAACGAAAGGCATGGAATAGACTATGAATTTACGGCCTGATGAAATAACCGGCATAATCAAGTCACAGATCAAGAACTACAGCGCAAAGCTCGAGCTTGCAGATGTGGGCACGGTCGTTACTGTCGGCGACGGTATCGCCAGGATCCACGGACTTGATAAATGTATGTCGGGCGAGCTGCTTGAATTTGAAACAGGCATTTTCGGCATGGCGCTCAATTTGGAGCAGGACTTTGTCGGAACTGTTCTGCTCGGTAATGACGAGGGCATCAAGGAAGGCAGCAAGGTAAAGAGAACAGGTAATATAGTTTCGGTTCCCGTAGGTGATGAGCTTTTGGGCAGAGTTGTAAACTCGCTCGGCCAGCCTATCGACGGAAAGGGTGCTATACTTACAAACGAAAAGAGACCTATCGAGAGCCCCGCCTTCGGTATCATCACAAGGCAGTCGGTAAACAGACCGCTGCAAACCGGTATCAAGGCTATAGACTCGATGATCCCGATAGGAAGAGGGCAGCGTGAGCTTATCATCGGCGACAGGCAGACGGGTAAGACAACTATCGCCCTTGATACGATAATCAATCAAAGAGGGCAGAACGTTATCTGCGTTTATGTCGCTATCGGGCAGAAGCGCTCGACAGTAGCAAACGTAGTTGAAACGCTTGACAAGGCAGGTGCTATGGACTACACGATCGTAGTTTCTGCAACGGCCTCGGAGCTTGCGCCCTTGCAGTATATTGCGCCTTATACGGGCGTTGCTATGGCTGAGCATTTTATGCTTCAGGGCAAGGACGTGCTGTGTATATATGACGACCTTTCAAAGCACGCCGTAGCCTACAGAACTATGTCGCTGCTGCTAAAGAGGCCTACCGGCCGTGAAGCATACCCCGGCGATGTATTCTACCTCCATTCAAGACTTTTGGAGCGTGCCTGCAACCTGAATAAGGATTACGGCGGCGGCTCTATTACGGCGCTGCCCATCATCGAGACACAGGCGGGCGATGTTTCGGCTTACATTCCTACGAATGTTATTTCTATCACAGACGGGCAGATCTTCCTTGAGACAGAGCTGTTCTTCTCGGGCATCAGGCCTGCCGTTAACCCCGGTATCTCGGTGTCACGTGTCGGCGGCTCGGCTCAGATAAAGGCTATGAAGAAGGTAGCGGGCTCGCTGAAGCTTCTCTATTCGCAGTACAGAGAGCTGCAAAGCTTCTCGCAGTTCGGCTCCGATCTTGATAAGGACACCAAGGACAGACTTGCACAGGGCGAGAGGATAGTTGAGGTGCTCAAGCAGGGCAGAAATTCGCCGCTCAAGGTAGAGCATCAGGTACTTATAATCTATGCGGTAGTAAATAACTACCTAAAGGATATAAAGGTCGAGGATATCGCAGAGTTCCAGGCGGAGCTGTTTGACTATGTGGAGTCGGCGCACCCCTCGGTAACAGGCAATATCAGAGAGACAGGCGACCTCAGCAAGGAGACTGAGGAGGAGCTGAAGCAGGCACTGAGCGAGTGCATCGCTAAATTCCTTAAGACCAAGTGACCCTTGATCTGATAAAAAGGAGATAGTTTTATGGCAACGGCAAATATGAAGGACGTAAAGCGCCGTATCAAGAGCGTAGAGAGTACAAGGCAGATAACAAAGGCTATGGAGCTTGTGGCTTCATCAAAGCTTAGACGTGCCAAGGAAAGGGCGCTTGCGGCACAGCCTTTCTTTGCGGCAGTCTACGATACAATGGCGGACGTTTCGAGAGACCACGTGTTCAGCTCGATATACACTAAAAAGGAAGTTCTCAAAACTGTTCTTTTAGTGGTCATCGCAGGCGACAGAGGCCTGGCGGGCGGCTTTAACAACAACGTGCTCAAGCTCTCGCTCGAAAAGGCTAACGAGCATAAGGCAAACGGCTACAAGGTCAAGATAATAACTATCGGCAAGAAGGCGGTCGAGTATTACAGAAAGCGTGATTTTGAGGTGCTTGACGAATACCCCGGTATCGCCGAGAGCCTTAATGTCTATGACTCGCTCGATATCGCTGAAAATATCATAGCACGCTTCAGGCTCGGCGAGTTTGATAGGGTGGAGCTTGTATATACCACATTTGTTTCGGCTCTGACACAGGAGCCTGTGCATATGCCGATACTGCCTGTAAAGGAAATGATAAGCGGCTCTGGCCAAAAGAAGTCGCTTATGATATACGACCCCTCGCCGGAGGAGGTGTTTGACGGGCTTATCCCGCAGTACATCTCGGGGATAATCTATGCGGCAACGGTAGACTCCTTCGCCTCGGAGCAGGCAGCAAGGAGAACGGCTATGGAGTCGGCATCTGACAACGCTGACGAGATGATAGCGAACCTGTCGCTTATGTATAACAGGGCAAGACAGGGGCAGATAACTCAGGAGCTTACCGAGATAGCTTCGGGCTCGCTGAGAGATGAATGATCAATGCACAATGCACAGTTTTGGTGTGCGCCGTTGGCGCATATATTAAGTATTGTGTGCAGAAGGCTTTGTGATTTTTAAAAGCATTGAATTGTTAGAATAAAATGTTAGATAATACAAAAAATGATAATTGTGCACCTTGTAATGTGCACTGAAAAAAAGGGTGTGAGACCAATGAGTGAGAAAAATGTGGGCAAGGTAGTCCAGATCGTCGGCGCTGTTGTCGATATAAGATTTGAAAAGGACCACCTGCCGCAGCTTTTGAACGCTATAGAGATCGACAATAACGGCACACGCCTTGTTGTTGAGGTAGCGCAGCATATAGGCGACGATGTCGTAAGATGTATCGCTATGGGCTCGACTGACGGGCTTGTAAGGGGTGCAGCTGCGACCGATACGGGTTCGAGCATTACCGTTCCCGTGGGCAGATCGACACTTGGAAGAATATTTAACCTCTTGGGTGAGCCTGTTGACAACAAGCCTGCCCCCGAGGCAGAGGAAAGGTGGGCTATCCACCGCCAGCCGCCCTCATATGAGGAGCAGAAGGCTGCCAGCGAGGTGCTTGAAACAGGTATCAAGGTAATAGACCTTATAGCGCCGTACCTTAAGGGCGGTAAGATAGGCCTGTTCGGCGGTGCGGGCGTTGGTAAGACGGTCCTTATACAGGAGCTTATCAACAACGTAGCTAACCAGCACGGCGGTATCTCCGTATTTACGGGTGTTGGTGAGAGAACAAGAGAGGGTAACGACCTCTACAACGAAATGATGGAGTCGGGCGTTATCGATAAAACTGTCCTAGTTTATGGACAGATGAACGAGCCGCCCGGGGCAAGAATGAGAGTTGGCCTTTCGGGGCTTACTATGGCGGAGTATTTCCGTGACGTTGAGGGGCAGGACGTGCTTCTTTTTATCGACAACATATTCAGATTTACACAGGCGGGCTCTGAGGTCTCGGCGCTGCTCGGGCGTATGCCCTCGGCAGTTGGCTATCAGCCGACGCTTGCTACCGAAATGGGCGCTTTGCAGGAGAGGATAACCTCTACGAACAAGGGCTCTATCACCTCGGTACAGGCAGTTTACGTGCCTGCTGATGACCTGACAGACCCTGCACCTGCTACGACCTTTGCGCACCTTGATGCACAGACGGTTCTGTCAAGATCTATCGCATCTCTCGGTATCTTCCCCGCAGTCGACCCGCTTGATTCCTCATCAAGGATACTATCCCCCGAGATCGTAGGAAACGAGCATTATCAGGTAGCAAGACAGGTACAGTCGATACTTCAGAGATATAAGGAGCTTCAGGATATCATCGCTATCATGGGTATGGACGAGCTTTCCGATGAGGATAAGCTTACCGTTTCAAGAGCGAGAAAGATCCAGCGCTTCCTCTCGCAGCCCTTCTTTGTTGCTGAGCAGTTTACAGGCTATGAGGGCAAGTATGTGCCTATCAAGGAAACCATCAGAGGCTTCAAGGAGATCATCGAGGGCAAGCATGACGACCTGCCCGAGTCGGCATTCCTGTTTGTCGGCACTATCGACGAGGCTGTTGAGAAGGCAAAGAATTTAAAGTAACAACATAAAGGAGCAAGGCTCACATGAAACCCTTTAAGCTAAAGATAATCACGCCCGAAAAGACCTTTTATGAGGGTGAGACGGCACAGCTTATAGCAAAGACCCCCGCAGGAAACGTCGGTATACTCGCAGGGCATACGCCGTATGCGGCAAACCTTGTTGCATCGCCCCTGAAGGTGATGCAGGAGGACGGCAGCTTCCGTGTGGCGGCTGTTTCGGCAGGTATGATAAAGGTGAGAAACAGCGAATGTGTCGTTGTTGCCTCGGCTGTCGAGTGGGCTGACGAGATAGATGTTGAAAGGGCTAAGCGCTCTAAGGAGGACGCCGAGAGGCGCATCAAGGAGCAAAAAAGCCAAAAGGAATTCGAGCGTGCCGAGCAGAAGCTCAAGCGTGCGCTCAACCGCCTTACAGTTTCGGGCGGAAAATACTAAGCTCATACAGGTCAAGGCCTTTGGTGATAGCAAGGGCTTTGACTTGTTTTATTCTGCGTGTTGATCGGAGGAATGGCCTATGGCGTTTATGGGAATGATGATAGGGCTGGGGGCATTTATCATCTTTTGTGGGATAGTGCTGCTTATGCTCGGGGCGTTCGGGCTGACCTTGATACTTAAGATCATCAACCGAAAGAAGCAGGACAGAAAGCTAAAGATAGTAAGCAACATATTACTGGTGTTAGGCATATTGTTTGAGCTGCCTGTAATAGCGATAATCGTTTTTTTGACCTTTGAGAAGTACTATACCAAGGTAACTCTTCCTGACGGCGACACAAAGTATGTACGCAGGAGCGATGTCAAGGATATGCAAAAATACGCTAAGGACGGCGACGCTGACGAGCTTGACAGGCTGCTTGACAAGAAGGGCGAGCTGATATACAGCCTTGATGCAAACTATGACAGCGTTTTGGACTACGGGCTGATAAACGGCGATGCGGGCATAGTCGAGGTAGCAATAGACCACGGCGCAGTGTTTGACGACCAGAAAAAATATGACCATATGGCGTATATTTCGTGCAGTATGGAGGCCTATTTGAACAGCTGCCTTAACCATAGTATAACGCAGGACGATGTTAAGATCTTAAAGCTTATGTTTGAAAAGGGCGCTAAGACCGAGCTCAAGTCACTATATGGAAATGCGGGCTATTCAAATGCTCTCGGCGCAGCAGCGTGGGCGGTGCTTTATAATGATGACACGGTGACGGATACAGAGCTTGAGTTTTTGCAGGTGATCGCCGATAACGGCTTCCCGCAGGACAGCGGCTTTGTGACGATAGATGAGCTTCCGAGCAATCATCACGTGAGCTCATCATACCGCAGAGATGTAGTAAGAGACGATAACTACTTTAGCGTTATGAAAATAGTAGGAAAAAATAGCGGCTGATGCTTTCGCATCAGCCGTGTGCTGTTTGGCTTAGAAGATCTGCCCGGGGAGTGTGAGCTTTTCCTTTTTGGGGAACGCTTTGTCAAAGTCCTCGACCTCGGCATCAGAAACATAATAGCTCTGCGGGGTCTGGTAAACGCCCGTAATGCCGTCAAGGAAGCCCTGTTTTAACTCCTTGCACAGAAAGAATGACTGGTCGCTGTCCTTTGGCATATCGTGGTAGCGTATTCCAAAGCTGTTGGCATAGTCAAAGCCGCTCTTGCCGTAAAAGGCGATATTGCCCTCAAACAGCACTGCACCGAAGCCCATTTGCACAGCCCTTTCAAGCGAATAGTCAAGCAGCAGCTTGCCGAAGCCCCTGCGCTTGAGCCTTGGGGCTATGCAGATAGGCCCCATTGTAAGTACGGGTATTATGCTGCCCGAGTCTGCGTTTATAACTGTTTTCATAAAACAATTCTGCCCGATAAGCTGCCCGTCAAGCTCCATAAGAATATCGAGCCCGCTTACAAATGCGGGGTCATCACGAAGCCTATGCATTACATAATGCTCATAGCACCCCGGGCGGTAAACGTTCCAAAATGCTTCCCTTATCAGCTGCTCAACAGCCCTGTAGTCATTCTTAGTTTCCAAACGAAATGTGCAGTTTTTATTCATTGTTTAACCTCCTGAAAATTGTTGTCATCAATTGCCAAGGCGGGAGGTGAGACGTAAGGCGACCTCCCGGTCAGCCTGCTATCTCCGTTATTTGTGTTCTTGTCAAAAAGACACGCTCCTTAAAATTTTTTGAGCCTGCGCTCTGCTGTAATTATAGCATAACCGCAAGCGTATGTCAACAAAGCAGCCTTGTTATTTTCAACAGATCCGCCTTAACAATTTCGTCACTTTAACTATACAAAAAAGAACCAATATGTAGCAGATTTGTAGCATAAGGTGTGGTATAATAATTAAGGCAACACCGCACAAAGACCGCCTTAGGGCTTTGCGGCACATCTGCGTGCTTAGCATAGCTAAGCAACCGTATCTGTACCACGATCTTTGTGCGGTGTTGCCTTGAAGATCATATAAAGTGAGGGAAATACAATGGCAAATTCAAAAAATATCTGGAAGCCCGTCGCAATTGCGGCGATATGTGTTATAGCGGTCGAGAGCGTGTGCTACGGCATGGGTGTCGGCTGGAAGGACAGCAGCAAGGATAGCGGCGAGAGCAGCTCTAAGGCGGCTGAGACTACCACGACCACAACAACTACAGCCTTGCAGGAGCCAAAGGAGGAAGCTTCTTCCGAGAGTGAGGCACCGGCCGAGCCCGCAAAGGAAGAGGAGCCTGCAAAGCAGGAGCTTACTCTTTGGGCTGACGGGGCAGAGGCTAAGGCAAAGCTAATTGAATATATTGACACTATAACCGTTGAGGGCAGCGAGGACTATATCCCCCCAGAGGACAGGATAGCGGTGTTTGACCTTGACGGAACGCTTTTCTGCGAGACAGACCCTAACTATTTTGACTACACGCTGCTAAAATACCGTGTGCTTGAAGACCCCGAATACAAGGAAAAGGCGAGCGACTTTGAAAAGGAGACCGCCGAAAAGATCAAGAAGCAAAACGAGACAGGCGAGAGCTTCGAGGGGCTTGAGGTAGACCACGGCAAGGCGGTAGCCTCGGCCTTCTCGGGAATGACGATAGACGAGTTCAACGAATATATCCAGGAGTTCAAAAAGCAGCCTATGCCAAGCTATGAGGGCATGAACAGGGGCGAGGGCTTCTACAAGCCTATGCTGGAGGTTGTCGATTACCTTGAGGACAATGATTTTACCGTTTATGTTGTCAGCGGAACCGACAGGTTTATTGTAAGGGGCATTTGCTATGATTCGCCGCTCGACCTGCCCAATTCGCAGATCATCGGCTCTGATGAGTCGGTGGTTGCACCCGACCAGGGCGACACAGACGGGCTCAAATACGTTTTTGATGACAATGACAAGCTCGTTCTGGGCGGCGATTTTATCATCAAGAATCTAAAGATGAACAAGGTGACTGTTATCAATCAAGAGATAGGTCAGCAGCCTGTTCTCTCCTTCGGAAACAGCACGGGCGATGCGAGCATGGCAGAGTACGCTACAAGCAACAATAAGTATAAGAGCCTTGCATTTATGCTCTGCTGCGACGATACCGAGAGAGAAAACGGCAACGAGGAAAAGGCGCAGAAGATGTATGACCTGTGCGAGGAATTTGACTGGGTGCCGGTCTCTATGAAAAATGACTGGACAACGATCTACGGCGACGGTGTGACATACACAAAGAAGTAACGAAAGGAAAGCTGTAATGATAACATTTCTGATAGGTTTAGCAATTCTTATCGTGGGCGGTATGATCTACGGCAGGGTCAGCGAGCGGGTAATGAAGCCCGGCGATAAAAAGACCCCCGCCGTTGAAATGTATGACGGCGTAGATTACGTGCCGATGAAAAAGTGGAAAAACAGCCTTATCGAGCTTTTGAACATAGCAGGTACAGGGCCTATACTCGGGCCTATACAGGGTGCGCTTTTCGGGCCTATCGCCTTTATAACCATACCGATAGGCTGCGTGCTGGGCGGGGCGTTTCACGATTATATGGTAGGTATGGTCTCACTCAGGAACGAGGGGGAGCAGATGCCCTCGCTCGTCAGGCGCTTTCTAGGAAAATATGTTTATGCGATATATAATGTTTTCGTCTGCCTGATGCTGCTGCTTGTAGGTGTTGTGTTTATATACACCCCGGGCGATATTTTCGTAACGCAGATAGCGCAGCAGGACAGCACGCTTAAAAACCCTATGATATGGATCGTTTACGGTGTTATATTTGTTTACTACATAATAGCCACGCTGCTGCCGATAGATAAGATCATCGGGCGGATCTACCCGGTCTTTGGGGCGGTGTTGCTGCTCTCGGCCTTGGGTGTAGGTGCGGGGCTGTTTATCAAGGGCTATAAGCTTGACGAGCTGTGGACAGCGGGGGCTGTAGGCTTTGTGAACCCCTTCGGTGAAAGGTTTATCCCGATATTCTTTGTAACAGTTGCCTGCGGGATAGTTTCGGGCTTTCACTCGACACAGGCAACGCTTATCTCACGAACTGTGTCAGACGAGCGTGAGGGCAGAACGACCTTTTACACGATGATGATCCTGGAGGGCTTTATCGCTATGGTTTGGGCTGCGGCAGCTATGGGTGCTGTGAATATGGGGCTTGCAACAAATGATATGCTCCACGATAAGGCGACCTCGGTAGTCGGCATTGTTGCAAAGGATATGCTTGGAAATATCGGCGGTATGATAGCGATAATAGGCGTTATCGTTTTGCCTGTGACATCGGGCGATACCTCGCTTAGGTCGCTTAGGATAATGATATCAGACGCACTCCATATCGACACGAGCAAAAAGCGCAATAATCTTATACTGGCGCTGGTGATCTTCTCGATAGTAGCGGGCATACTGATATATGCTAAGGCAGACAGCAGCGGCTTCAATGTGCTTTGGAGATATTTCTCGTGGGCTAATGAAGCTACGGCTGCATTCGCATTTGCTATGATAAGCATTTATATGCTCAAAAACAATATGCCCTATCTTATGGCGCTTATCCCGGGAATGTTCTATATGTATATAGTTTCAAGCTATATACTCAACGCCCGTATAGGTCTTGGCCTTTCGTGGACGGTGAGCTATATCACAGCGGGAGTTCTGACCGCAGCCTATGGCACAGCGCTTACAGTCTATGGGAAAAAGGCGGCAGGCAATAAGGGTAAATAAAGACAAAAAAGGAGATATCGGGGAGCCGACATCTCCTTTTTATTGTACCGAGTTGAGATAAGCTTTACTTAAGGCAACACCGCACAAAGACCGCCTTAGGGCTTTGTGCGGTGTTGCCTTAAGATAGGTCAATGCCCCTTACCGCCTCTTTTAAGGGCAGCACAAATGGGGGAGAGACGCTTAGTTCGTCAATGCCCATTTTAAGAAAGGCCTTTGTCAGCGAGGTGTCTGCTGCAAGCTCGCCGCATATGCCTATCTGTTTACCGTGATTGTGGGCGTTTTTCGCAGCAAGCTCGATAAGCCGCAGCACCGCCTCGTGATGTGTATCGACAAAGGGCTCTAGCCTTGCGTTCTGCCTGTCACAGGCGAGGGTGTACTGTGTCAGATCGTTGGTGCCTACGCTGAAAAAATCGACCATAGGCGCAAGCCTGTCGCTGATGATCGCCGCCGCAGGTGTTTCAATCATAATGCCGAGTTCAACAGCCTCGCTAAAGGGCAGCCCCTCGGCCTTAAGCTCACTTTTTGCCTGCTCGCAGGCGGCAAGGCATTTTTCCACCTCGCTGACGCTCGTTATCATCGGGAACATTATCCCGAGCCTGCCGTAAACAGAGGCACGGTACAGCGCACGAAGCTGCGTTTTGAAAACCTCGGGTCTTGTAAGGCATATCCTTACCGCCCTAAAGCCTAAGGCGGGGTTTGGCTCGCTTTCAAGGCCGAAATAGTCTATCTGCTTGTCTGCCCCAATGTCTAGCGTGCGAATTATCACCGTCCTGCCCGCCATGCCTTCAAGAACCTTTCTGTAGGCGGCTAGCTGCTGCTCCTCAGTGGGGAAGCTGTCGCTTTCAAGATACAAAAACTCAGACCTGAAAAGCCCTATCCCGCCGGCGTCGTTCGCAAGGGCTGCGTCTAGCTCGCCGATGCCGCTTATGTTTGCATAAATAGCTATCTCCCGCCCGTCTTTAGTTACGCTAGGCTTGCCCTTTAGCTTGCAAAGAAGGGCTTTTTTACGCTCGCTGTCCTGCTGCTTTGACAGGTAGGCTTTCTCGGTCTCCTCATCGGGGGCGATGATAAGCTCGCCCGTGCCCCCGTCAACTATCAGCCTGTCGCCGTTCTTTATGCTTGACAAAAACTCCTCGCCCGCACCTATAACGGCGGGGATACCCATACTCCTTGCAAGTATCGCCGTGTGCGAATTTGATGAGCCGAAGGCGGTAACAAAGGCCATTACCCTATCCTTGTCAAGCGACACCGTTTCGCTCGGGGCAAGGTCATCGGCACAGATGATCGTTTTCCCGCTCCCGCTGCCGATCTCGCTGTCAGCGCCGCAAAGGCAGGCTATGAGCCTGCTTGATATGTCCTTCACATCTGCTGCACGTGCCTGCATATAGGTATCTATCATTGATGCAAACATCTTAGCAAAGCTCTCGCAGGTGACAGCGACTGCGTATTCGGCATTGACACGCTGCGTTCTTATTATATTTTGTATGCTTTCGTTATAGTCATAGTCCTCCAGCATCATTATGTGCAGATCAAAGATCTGTGCCTGCTCCTGCCCGAACTCACGCAGGGTCTTTTCATAGATCTTGCTAAGCTGCCCGATAGCCTTTTCCCTTGCAGCCTCGACCCTTTTGATCTCCCGCTCGGGGTCATCGGTAACGGTTCGGCTTACATTCCCCACCGCCCGCTTAAATACCGAGACATTACCTATTGCCACAGCATCGTTAACGCCCTTGCCGCTAAATCTTTTCATAAAGCCTTTCCCTTCTGTTTCATATCGTGGTATAGAGCACCCCGTCAAAGAATTTCTCCTGAAAATCTATCTTCCGCAGGATCTCTTCTTCGGTGAAGCCTGCGCCCTCCGGGGCGAGGATCCACTTATCCTCATTGTCATTGAGGCGGTGAAAAACAGCTATGGCCCTGCCCGTAAAACTCTCAAGCGGCGTATCGACACCCAGCACATAAACGTCCTGCTCCGAGCCGTCGCCTGCTATTATATCCTCGATAAAGCCGTAGTTTACAGGGTAGATAAGCTCCTTTATCCTTGGGTGGGCACTGCCCAGCGGGCGGTCGATAATGCAGGTGAAGGTCTTTCCCAAAACGGCGGAGTAGTCAGGTACAGAGGGCTTCTTTTGAATGACGGCTTCTATAAAGAAGTGTTTCATATTCTTCCATTTTTCGCCGTCGAAGCAGTCGTCTATGTGGCGAACCTTTTTAAGCTCAAAGCCGGAAAACAGCGCCTTTATATCCTCCTTGTCCACAAAATAATGCGGAACGCCCTGTTCGGGGCCGTCGGTCTTTATGACGGTGTTTTCATCTAACCTTGGCAGCCCTGCCTCGGCGAAGGTGTAGGTCTCCTTCGAGCATAGGGTCATAAAAACAGCCCCGCCCGGCTTAAGAACACGCCGTATCTCGGCCATTACCCGCTTCATACCCTCACTGTCGGCGTGGCCTGCCGAGTGCATGGCGAAAATGCAGTCAAACGCATCGTCCGCAAAGGGGAGGGCTTCCATATCAGCAAGCCTGCAAGCTATATCCGTGCCCTGCTCCTTGGAATACTTTTTGAGAAATCCAAGCGCCTCGCTTGATATATCCGCAGCCGTTACCTTAAAGCCGCAGCGTGCAAACAATACCGAGTGTCTGCCAAGCCCGCAGCCCAGGTCAAGAATACTCTTTCTGCCCTCACGCTTCCATTTTTCGGCGTAGTAGTAGCTTTCCTCGCAGGGGTCGAGCCATGCTGACCTGTCGGCTTTACCCCAGTCAAAGGGTATGTAGCTTTTTTCCATAAGTATTCCTCTCTTGTCATTTTATTTTATTCATCGTCTGCATCAAGGCCGTTGTTTAAAACGCTGTTGTAGGCGGCGTTGGCCTTTTGGCTCGCCTTTTTTTCACGCCACCTGTCTATATCCTCCCTTATCGCTATCATCTCATCTGCGATAAGCTCGACACGCTCGGGGCGAACGTGGTTAAGGTATGAGATCATTCTTTCCATACCCTTCGGGCTGCCGATATGCTCGGCTATAACACCGCCAAGCTCGGCAGGGAAGCCGAGTGCGGTAACGGCCTTTACGAGCCTGTCTCGTGTGCTTCCTGGGGAGGCACGGGGGCTTGTGTCAGGTGTCGGCATATTTACTCCTTTCAGAGGTCACAGGTAATGATACCTGTTCCTCTTTCCTATGATAAAGCAGACAGTAACTAATACTGCTATAAGCTCTGCCGCAACGACCGAGAACCATATCCCGTCGATACCGAAAAGCTTCGGCAGCAGCAAAACTGCCATGACCTGAAATACCAGCGTTCTCAGGAAGGATATTATCGCCGAGGTCAGCCCGTCATTAAGGGCTGTGAAAAAGCCCGAGCCGAAGATAGCATACCCCGAAAAAAGAAAGGACAGCGAGAAAATGCGAAACGCCTTTAGCGTCATATCCATAAGCCCCTTATCATAGCCGACAAAAAGCTTCGAGAATGGGTATGCGAGCAGCTCGCCCGCAGCAAACATACATACAGCCCCCGCACCTATGATGATGACGCTCTTTTTGAGAAGGCTTTTAAGCTCTGAGGTGTTTTGTGCGCCGTAGTGGAAGCCTATAATGGGCGCAGTCCCGACCGAGTAGCCTATAAATGCGGCGATAAAAACAAAGTTTACATACATCAAAACGCCGTATGCCGCAACGCCGTCCTCACCTGCGTATTTGATAAGCTGCGAGTTGTAGAGCATACTTACTACAGACATTGAGATGTTAGACATAAGCTCTGATGAGCCGTTTGTGCAGGTCTTTAGCAGCGCTCTGCCGTTAAAATGCGTCCTGCCGAGCCTTAGCCGTGAGGGGTTCTTTCTGAAAAAGTATATCAGCGGCACGAGCCCGCCTATAAGCTGGCTTGCAGCGGTTGCAGCCGCCGCCCCCACGAGCCCGAGCCCCAGCCCTGCTACAAGCACTGCATCGAGCACCATATTCGTGACCCCCGCAGCGACCGTGACCTTTAGCCCGAGCTGCGGCTTTTCGGCTGTAACACAAAAGCTGTGGAATTCAAATTGCAGCAGCAGCGCAGGCAGGGCTATAAGCACTATCCTGCCGTAGAGCACGCAGTCATCGAGCATCTCACCGCTTGCACCGAGCAGCCCCGCAACGGGGCGTATGAACACAGCCCCCAGCAGCGCCGTGACCACACCGAGTACCAGTGACGTGTAGATCAGTAAAGAGAAGATCTCATTTGCCTCCTCCTGCTTTTTTTCACCCATTTTCATTGAAACAAGGGCGCTGCCGCCCGTGCCGAACATAAAGCCGAGCGTGCCCAGTATCATCAGAAACGGCATTATCAGGTTTACCGCCGCAAAGGGCGTTTTGCCTGTGTAGTTTGAAACAAAAAAGCCATCGACGACGCCGTAGATCGACGTAAATATCATCATAACTATCGACGGCAGCGTAAAGCGCAAAAGCTTGCTGTAATTAAAATGGTCTTGCAGCTGTATTTTCAACAGATCAGCTCCTTAGCGAATTTAAATGCTGTTATGTTATTATACAATATTTATGAGAGATAGTCAAGCAGGGGGGAGGTGTTTAAAGAAATGAAAAACTTTTTAAGAACTTTTGCACCCGATCACACTTATTTGGGGTATTACTTACAGAAAGCCGAAAATAAGGCTTTGAACCAAATCTAACTATATTGGAGGAATAAAAAATGCCAACTAAAGAGAAAAGAGCAAAGTTTACAGATATCCTTTCGCCCCGTGCTAAGGAGAGAATCGAGAAGGCAAGAGAAGATTACATAAAAATACCTGAGGATAACGAGATCCAGAAGACCGCTGCATTAAGAACGCTGCTGATAACCACACTATTGACATACAGGGCGGTACAGAATAATGACGCCAACACGCTGAATAATGATTATGTCTTCAATGAAGCGTTCATGAATGAGCCTGCTGATGCTGTAGGCGATATGATCGATCACTACACCAAAAAGAACGATAACGGCGAGTATGCTGCAGGCAAGCCCGAAGAGCTTTTAGAGCTCATAGACTATGATGTTAAGACCCTTAATCAGATGTATGAGCGCTGCAAGGTCGTTGGCGTGGTCGATGATCCTAAGTATAAGTTCAATACTAATAAGGATATCTTGATAGCAGAGCGTGACCTTCAGGATGATCTGAAGACCTATGAGGAGGGCGAGAAGAATATCTCCAAAATGGCACAGTCTGCTAACGTGCTGCTTGAAGAGCTTGAAGCTATCCCTCAGAACCAGAGAACAGCAAATTACGGTAAAATGAAGGAAGTGCTTACAAACTTTGCAAAGTTCGGCACTACCGAGTTTAAGTATGGTGAAGAAGGTCAGCTGAAAAAAGCGACCGAGAATGACAAGACCCACCCGCAGATCGCTATCAGGGCTTTGAACCAGCTCGTTAATGCTTCGCAGGAGTTGTATGCAGAAAACCCGAAGCTCGCATTGAAGGTGGCAGGTACTGCCTGGGCTTTGTCTAAGGAGCACTCTGCTTATCTTAATATGGATCCCTCAAGGTATAAGGGCCGCACACAAAGAAATCTTGAAACTATCGCTGAGGAAAAGCAGGCAAGAAAGATCGAGAATGCATCTGTTAACGACAAGCAGCAGTATGTTCGCAGAATGACCCAGGATATGGATATGTTCAGGGACGCTTTGCAGCAGCACAGTAACGGCAAGCTTTCCTGGTTCAGGGGCAGCCCGCAGTACAGAGATGTAGGCAGACAGCTTAGAAATGTACACCGCTTATGGAATGATATGCTTCAGAAGGAAAATGCACTCAACAATAAGGGCAAGGAGCCTTCCTTCAACGAATTAAAGGAGCTTAAGGAGAGCATAGAGGCTGTACAGAGGGAAGTTGAGACCCTTAAGGAAAAGAATATGGATTATTTTAACCATAAGGTCGAGGACGGGCAGTTTTCACACGGCACAAACAAGAACGCTGACAAGCGTATCGCTGTAGTTGAAAACATCAATAAGTTTACCGACCACCTTCTTGATACGATCAAAATGAGAAGGGGTATGGCGGTGAATGAGATACAGGCATTCAAATCCAAGCACCAGCCCAAGAAAGATGAGATCAAGCTCGATATCCTTCCCGAGAACAGCTCTGTAAACCTTATAAACGCAAATAACGACCTGGCTTCGTTCTTTGAGCCTAAGCCGGGCGAGGAGATCATAAAGGAAGAGCCCGAGATCAACAATATCATAAATGCCGAGAATAAGATAGATGACAGCCTTATCATCAAGGAGGAGCCTATTAAGGAGGAGCCTAAGAAGCTTACCAAGGAGGATATCATCAACGAACCCACTGACGAGGTGTTCAAGATACCCTCTCACGAGGATGCTGTAAAGAGGGCACGCGAGCTGCTTGAAAGAAAGCGCAAGGAGGCTCAGAAAAATATCGAAAATGCTTACGCAAACGGAAATAAGGTGCCTGACAAGGAAGAAATGAGGCAGAATTATGCTATGATCACTACCTCGCTCAATCTGGAGGCAAGCCTTAACAGGACTGAAAAGAGGCAGGAGGTAAACCTTATAGCAGCAGAAAATGTAACGGAGCAGCTTTTCAATTCATATTTGCGCAGCACTATGCGTGGCAAGCCGTTTAATCAGATGATGAATAAGAGCGATGACAAGACGCTCTTCAATCAGGCGATATTTGAAAAGGGGCAGAACCTCTATGCTAATTACGATGAGCAGAAAAGAAACCCCGAGCCCGAGAAGAAGGGCAACCGCACAGCTATAAATGGTATAAAGAAGCCAGAAATAAAGCTGGGCAATAACTAACTTGACCCCCTTTAAAAATTTACAATAAAAGGCGCCGCCCGCTATAATGACAGCGAATGTCTCACAGCGGGCGGCAGCTTTTTTGCTATTCTCCCGGGGGAAGAGCTTACCCGACAGAATGCTTTTTTATATCCTCATCGCTTATTTCCTTGCCTGCGTCCCAGCCCATTTCGTATGCAAGCCTGTCATAGACCCTGACGCTTCTCCCGTCATCGATGATAAGCGTTACGGCGGGCTCCTCGCCCGGCATAAAGCCCTCGCAGCCGTTGTCGGGCTCTATCAGGTCGGTTATTTTGTGCAGCACAGTATCACGCCCCCTTAGCTTTTGATAATCAGATTATACCACATTAACACTAAAAAAGCAACCCCACCCCACGAAAACACGCAATTTACGTCTTTGCCCTACCGCCCTTCAATCGCTTTGGTCAACAAACGGTCAACTTTTACGATGCTGCAAGTTATCAGAGCTTGCATTTAACGTATCTTCTCGTAAGCTGTCAGCCAGTCTTTCGCTTGGGCATCTTCGGAATAGCTTTGGTAACTACCTCGCAGCAATGACGGTCATTATCTTTTAGCGTGTGACTGTTTGTGCGAAGGGTTACATCGGGTCGGGAATGCCCGGCCCTCTTTGCAGCTTCGGGTATGCTTATTCCGTTTTGAAGCTGCAAGCTAATCGCCGTGTGTCTGAACTGATGAGGATGTATCCTCGGCAGATGATTTTTCTTTGTAAATTCATGCAGCCATGTTCTTGCAGTACTGGGGTTCATAAAATAACCCGGGTCATGTGTCGAAAAGAAAACGGCTTTTGCAAAGTAATTCCACTTGCTGCCGTATGACTTTGCGACCTCATCGTAATGCCTGCGGTATTCCTTCAGCATATCCATAGTTTCATCGTCCATATAAAGCCAGCGGTCACCTGCATTTGTCTTGCAGCCTTCCTCAATGCGTGTGCCGGTGCTGTCTTTGATGAAATGCCTGCAAATATGTATTCGATTCTCATCAAAATCCACGTTATCCCATGAGAGAGCACATAGCTCACCGATTCGGCAGCCCGTTGCGAGCAATAGGCTGAAAAGCACTTGAAACGTATAGCTGTGAACCGATGTATCCTGGTAAAGCAACTTGAAAAACAAATCAAGCTGTTCCTCTGAAAGAGCATCGACCTCGGGCTGATTCTTTTTCGGCGGTGTAGCTGCATCGGCATAATTTCGTGGGATAAGTCCCTCCTTGAAAGCCATTGCAAGCATAGCGTGTACAAACAAGTGCATTGCATAGACCGAGTTCTTAGAGAAGCCGTTTTCAAGCATTGCAGAGTATGCACTGTTGATCATTGCAGGTGTCATCTTCTTTAGCTGAATATGCCCAAGATAAGGTGCGATACGCTTTTTACTGCTGCGGTAGCTGTACGCTGTTGAAGCAGATATGCTCGTCTGTTCCTTGATCCTGATAGCGTAGTCACAATATTCATCGAAAGTCACTCTTGAATCAGATGTGGTCTGCTCCTCAATACCCTTTAAGGCAAAATTATAGGGTAAAAGAAAAAATCTCCATTTTCAACAATTGTATTGAGAGTGCACAAACAATCTATGTTCGTATTGACGTATGCTTGAGAATGGTATACTTCTTTAGGTGATTAACTTCTGTATAAAAAATAGACCACCCACTCGGAAAAGTCTGCTGTGTCAGCTCATTATTAGTATTTCTGCTTGATATTGATAAGTGCTGCAATACCCATGTCTATGGCTGCACCTGTTGCAGGGGTGGTGTTCATGCCATTTTCTGTGTTATTGGGCTTTGTGTTGTTTGCTCTGGGGGTGCATCGTCTATTGCCTGCTATCTGGACTTGAAGCGGATAAAAAAACACATAAACAATTCGGATAAAAAGCAGATATATGATACTATTTATAGCATTTATAGTATGACATCAGCGGCAGTATTTGGAATGAATACTGCCGCTGTTACTTTGCTAAAATAAAAAAATATCAGAAATTATGTAAAATATACTTGACAAACAGAAAAATATAGTGTATAATACAATCACAGGATAGCTATACCGAACATTTGCACAACGATCGAAAGGAGTGTCTCCTTGAAAAACAAAAGAATAAAAATAGCCCGTCTCGAAAAAGACATGAACCAACAGCAGCTTGCCGATGCGGTAGGCGTTACGAGGCAGACAATAAGCATGATAGAATCGGGAAACTATAACCCGACGCTTAATCTGTGCATAGCAATTTGCAAAGCACTTGGAAAAACGCTTGATGAACTTTTTTGGTTCGATGAGGAAGGAGAATAACTGATGAAAGAAAAAACTAAGCCGGAGCAATATTATATCGACAAGATGAAGAACAAAAACGGAGGCAGACTGCCCGATGAGCGTGAAATGCAGGAAAATTCTCAGGCATTAAATACGGCTCTTATATTCGGACTGATATTTGACGGCGTAATGATGCTCTACTATTTTATTACAAGAAATATTGAGAAGACATACCCTTATCTGGCACAGTTGCTCGTCATTGCAGTAGTGTTTGCGCTGATGTCTTTTGCAAGCAAAACGGTCAAGCCGCCGCACACTCTCTGGGGCAAGGACGTTGACTGCTCACAGGGCAGAAAGGCATTTGCAAGGAGGGCAGGCTTGTGCATTATCGAGTCACTTGTCTACGGTGCAGTGCTTATTGCTCTTGATATTTATGCGGACAAAAAGGTGACCGGATCAATATTCTATGATGCCGTTATCACGGTGATCATATTTTCTGCAATAAACATAACGGTTTGTGAGTACAGAGTGAAGAGCTACAGAAGGTATCAGGAAAGGCTTGATGCCGAGGAAGATGATGACGATACAGAGTAATATTAGACAAAAACAAACACATATATTTATGCAGTAACTACAAGACACACCCTGCCATATAGCCCAAAACGGCATTTCTCACTTTGTGTCGTGGACTTTTGAGGGGGTTTTTGGTATGCTTGTGATGAAGGGAGGCAGCAAAATGGATCAGGTAAAGATCGGGAGCTTTCTGAGAGAGCTCAGAAAAGAAAAGGCTCTGACCCAAGAACAGCTGGCAGAGAAGTTCGGAGTATCGAACAGGACTGTGAGCCGCTGGGAGAACGGCAACAATATGCCCGACATAAGTATACTGATAGAGCTTGCGGATTTTTATGATATTGATATGCGTGAGCTGCTAAGCGGTGAAAGGAAAAGTGAGAATATGGACAAGGACGTAAAAGAAACGCTTGAAATGGTGGCAGAATATACGGACGCCGAAAAAGAGAAAATGCTGAAATCAATTGTTGTAAGCATCATTTTTGGTGCGGCTGCATTTCTGTTTTTGTTTGTTATGCTTTTATTCGGCTCGACTGTTGGTCTAAAGGACAAGGCTGATAGCGGAACATCTGCGTTTATCGCATGGTTTGGTTTTACAGAAATGGCAATATGCTTTATCACTGTAATGGGGATAAAAGGCAGTATGACAAGGAACCGAATGAAGAAGATACGGAAAATCGGTATCCCCATATGTGTTGGCCTGATACTGGTCTGCGCAGTGACAATACCGGCTCTGACCACGAATATGTTCAGATCTGAAAAGCTTGATAGAGATACCTCTGATATCTCGGATTACGGTGAATGGTACGGTTTGCTGTCACG
>JAFRYW010000089.1 GCA_017442845.1 Ruminococcus sp. | reverse complement strand
CTTTGTTCGTGATACAGGTATCTAAGACCTGCTTACGCTCAAAGCTAAGTTAAGGTTAAAGCAAGCCTCACGCCCGTATTTCGGGGGCTTTGCTGTCGCCCCCGAACCCCTTCGCAGCCGCTTTTAAAATCCGTGGGCGAAGCCCACCACCTCAATTGTGCATTGTGCATTGTGCATTGTGAATTGTCATATGTAGTATTCCGGCTCGGTCATTTCTCTGTAGGGGCGGCAGCTTTCTCTTACTATCAGCGTTCCGCCTAGCTCAAGGCGTGCGGGGGTCTTGTGGCCGCCCTCCAGGCGGTCGAGCAGCAGCATCAGCGCAAAGCGCACCATTTCCGCCTTTGGCAGCGAGATCGTGGTGAGCATGGGCGAGGTGTACTGCGCTTCCTCGATGTCATCGCAGGAGATCACCGAGGGGTTAAAGCCCCTTGCACGGCGCTTGCTCAAGGCCTTTAGCATACCTACTGCCAATATGTCGTTTGCACAGTATATCCCCGTGGGCGGGGTGCGAAGCCTTGAAAAATGCTCGAATGCAAGCAGCCCGTTTTGCTCGTTGGGAACGGTGTCGCAGATGTAGTCCAGATCGGGCGAGAGGTGCGCCCTTACCATAGCTTCCTGAAAGCCCGAGAACCTCGCCTCGTTGTGGCAGTCGCCGACATAGCCTATGCGGCTGTGCCCAAGGCTTATCAGGTGCGAAACGGCGTTCAGTGCAAGCTTTCTGCCGTCGCACAGCACCTCGTCTACCTCGCCCTGTGCCGAGTTGCGGCTGATAAGGATCACGTTTTTCTCATATTTTTTCAGCGTTCTCAGCGCCCTCTGCGAGCATTTGCCTATTATGATCAGCCCGTCGGTGCGGCGGGGCGAGCCTGCGTACAGCTCATCTACCCTTGCATCTGTCTCCGAGCTTTGCATATCCTCCGACAGCTCCGCCTTGTGCCACACGCTCGACACCATGCACCCACGTGTTCTTATCTCCTTCTCGGTAAGGCGCAAAAGCTCGTCATAGAAAGGGTCTGCGGCCTCTGAAGCGACACGTGTCAGCAGAATGTCAAAGCTGAAGATCCGCTCATCGTTTCGCCGCCCGGCACGCAGGCTTTTGGCGTAGGCGTTCGGTATATAGCTTATCTCCCTTGCCGCATCGAGCACACGGCGGCGAACCTCCTCGTTCTGGCATTTATGCGAGGGGTCGCTCAGGATCCTCCCTACCGTCGAGACCGACACGCCCGTCATCTGTGATATTTTCTTTAGTGACATATGCTCACCTTCTTATTATATTATATCTATATGTTTAGTATGAATTATAGCAGATTTTCCGCCCCTTGTCAAGAGGGCTGTTTCAATGCACAATGCACAATGCACAATGCACGTTTCAATGCACAATTCACAATGCACAATGCACAATTGAGGTATCGCCTTCGGCGATGTTTTGCCCATTCGGGCAGCCGCCTGAGGCGGCAATTAGCAATTCACAATTTAACAGCTATACAGACTAAATAATCAAATAATTGACAATTGCTAATTAGCGGCGCAGCCGCTTTTAAAATTCGTGGGCGAAGCCCACCACCTTCACCCAGCATTGTGCATTGTATCAAATCTATTGTCAAATTGCCCAGTTTCAAACACTCCACTTTGTGCAAACGTACAAATTTTCGGTTTTTCAAAAATTTCTCTCTCATTTGTTGCATAAAACTATGCAACAAAAGGGGGTTTTGTCCCTGTATATAGAAGGGGTTTTCGTTCCCTTCGGAACTAAGACAAAAAAGGAGAATGAAAAAATGACAGAAATGAAAACAACAGAAAAGAACTATCACAGGGACAACAAAAGCTTTATGCTCTACAAGGAGTGGGGTGAGTATATCAATATGCTCGATGACAGGCAGGCGGGCTTGCTTTTTAAAGCGCTCTTTGAATTTGTGATCAACGAGAAGGAGGCGTCTCTTGAGGGAATGACTGCTATGGCTTACGCTGTTATGCGAAACACTATCGACCGTGACGGGAAAAAGTGGGAGGAAAAGTGCAGGGTAAGTGCACAAAACGGCAGAAAGGGTGGTTTAGCAAAAGCTAGCAACGCTAAGCAAGGCTTAGCAAATCTAGCCGATAAAGATAAAGAGAAAGACAAAGATAAAGAAAAAGATAAAGATAAAGACAGAGAGAAAGAAAAAGATAATGTAAGTGTAAGTAAAAGTGAAAGTGACAAAGAAGCTCGCTACTCCGAGGTAAACCTCTCCGAGGAGGAGATGAGTGACCTTGTCCGTCAGGCGGACAGGCTGACTGTTGACAGATATATTTTAAAAATTATTGATTGGCAAAGAAAAAACCGAAAGCTAAACTCAAAGCCCTACATCTCGATCAAGAAATGGATCGAGGAGGACGGGGCAAGGCCTAAAAGCCCTTATAATGAAAATGGCATATCGACAGAGGAATACGACGCCTTTGCAAGAAGCATTGATTTTGATAAGCTGAGTACCAAATAATAGCCTTTGGCAAACATAATATTTCCTTTAATTTCAGCAAATTGTCACATTTGATAATTGACCTTGATGTAAATGTGTGGTATAATATAGGTTGGACATTTGCATTTTAAACGGGTAAGAGCACCTTAGCTTCTGCCCCGTATAACTTAATTTAAAAGGAGCGGGATATTATGTTGAGCGATATTGAAATAGCATCGCAGGCAAAGATGAAAAGAATAGGCGAGATCGCCGCAAATCTAGGCATCTCGGAGGAGGATTTTGAGCCCTACGGCCACTATAAGGCCAAGCTTTCAGAGAGCCTTTATACCAAAACAAAGGATAAGCCCGACGGCAAGCTGATCCTCGTTACAGCTATAAACCCAACCCCCGCAGGCGAGGGCAAGACCACTATCTCGGTAGGCTTAGAGGAGAGTATGTCTAAGATCGGCAAGAAGGCTATACTTGCGCTTCGTGAGCCCTCATTAGGCCCCGTTTTCGGCATAAAGGGCGGCGCTGCGGGCGGCGGCTATGCACAGGTAGTTCCTATGGAGGATATAAACCTGCACTTTACAGGCGATATGCACGCTATCACGGCGGCTAATAACCTGCTTTGCGCTATTGCCGATAACTCTATGCACCAGGGCAACCCCCTTAACATCGACCAGCGGCGCATACTTTTCAAAAGATGCCTTGATATGAACGACCGTGCGCTTCGTGAGGTGATAGTCGGCCTGGGCTCTAAGGTAAACGGCATACCCAGACAGGACGGCTTCCAGATCACCGTCGCTTCCGAGATAATGGCTATACTCTGCCTGGCTTCCGACCTTGCAGACCTTAAGGCAAGGCTTGAGAGGATCCAGGTAGCCTACACCTAT
>JAFRYW010000088.1 GCA_017442845.1 Ruminococcus sp. | reverse complement strand
GCCTCAAATGAGTGGGAGAGCGTTGATGAAAAGGCGGCGCAGAGCACCAAGGCGGATATCGACGAGCAGTTCATAGCACTTGAGGAAAAGAAGAAGGAAAAGCCTAAAAAAGAAAAGGAAAAGCCGAAGGAGGCAGAGCCAAGGGCTGTGAAGAAGCAGGAGCCAGCCCCCGTGATACCCGAGGAGGACGCACTCGTGTTCATTCCCTCGTCTGATGACGAGGAGGAGCAGCAGGAGCATGAGGAGCTGACCTCTAACGAGGAGTATGACAGGCTCTTTGAGGAGCTCTACCACGTAGACCCGCCCAAAAAGCGTGAGCCTAATATGTTCAAGACGGAGTTTCGCTTTATTAACGCCGCCTGCTGCCTGCTTTGCATATTCGGGATATTTGCATACCTTCTTTTCTCGCAGAGGGAGAGCGGCTTTATCAATTCCGAGAACAGAATGCTCGCAACTATGCCGAAGCTTACAAGTGAGACCTATCTTGACGGCAGCTTTGCTAAGGATATGACTAACTACTTTACCGACACGGTGCCCGGCAGAGAAAAGCTAAAGCGCATTTGTGCAAGCATTACCGCAAAATACGGCCTTAAGGACAGCCTTAAGCTGTCAAATATCAAGACCGCCAAAAAGGAGGTCTTGGAGGAGCCCTCCAATATCGTTACAACAGTAACGGCGAATGTCAATATCGCCGATGTTTTGGACGAGGAGGACGAAAGCTCACAGGAGGACAGCTCACAGAAGGAGGAGCAGGAGAAGGAAAAGGAAACGACCACCACGACTGCTGCGACCACCAAGAAAAAGAAGGAGGTCAAGACCTTTGATGAGGGAACTGTCTACGGAAGCGTTATCATCGAGGGCTCGGGCAAGGACGTAAGGGCTATCTCGGCCTATTACGGACTGTTTGAAAACTCTGAGAGCTTTGCAAATGTAGTCAACAGCTATAAGAAGGACCTCGGCAAAAAGGTGAATGTATATAATATGCCTATACCGATCTCCTCGGCATTCTATCTGCCGAAGAACTTTGAGGACACCGTTGCGAGCCAGCCTGACAATATCGAGGTCATGAAGCGTACCCTAAAGGACGTTATCTCGGTAGATGCTTACTCAAAGCTTGAGGAGCATACAGATGAATACATCTACTCCCGCACCGACCACCACTGGCAGCCGCTCGGCGCTTACTATGCGGGGCAGGCATTCGCAGAGGCAGCGGGCATAAACTACCCCGACCTTTCGGAATACGGCAAGTATTTCAAGGAGGAGTTCTGCGGCACGATGTATATGTACTCGGACTACAACGAGGAGCTTGCGAAAAACCCCGACACCTTCACCTACTACAAGCCCAAGAACGAGTATAAGACCTACTACTACAACACCGACTTCACGGGCAAGACGGAGAGCGAGCTGTTCTTTGACTACGCAGAGGGCGTAAACACCTATTCGGTATTTATGGGCGGCGACCAGACGATCTGCCAGATAGATACCGACGTTAAAAACGGCAGAACGCTCGTCATCATCAAGGACAGCTTCGGAAATGCTCTAGTACCCTTTATGGTGAACGGCTTTGAGCATATCTACGTTGTCGATTTCAGATATTTCGATATAAACGTTATAAAGTTCCTAAAGGATATAAAGTGCACAGACCTGGTATTTGCTATGAGCATATCCTCAATGGGCACCCCCTCGCATATCGAGACGCTTGACAGGATAAGGACACAGTGATAAAGACCGCCCCCTCGGGGGCGATTTTTTTATGCGGCTGCTGTTTACAAGGGGAGAAAAATGTGGTATAATATTAAAAACAGGTGTATAAGAGCACCTGTAGTTGACTGTTACCTGATCGGAGGGGGCGGGCATGATGAACGAGAATGATTTTACCCTTATAGCGGGCGTTGAGGTCGAGCTGCCCGAGGGGTTTGAGAGCGCCTATGAGGAGAATGAAGACGGCTTTGAGGCTGTTGTCAGCGCAGAAAAGATAAAGCCGCTCGTAAACAGCTTTATAGGGCTGCTTGAGGAGCCTGTGTTTTTCTTTTTGGAGCTGCCTAAGAATATAGATGACGAGCAGGACGGCGGGTATGATATATACTACCTTGACAACTGCACGCTGCCTGTTGCAAAGGCTATAATGAAGCGCTACGGCGACCTTTTGGTGCAGGACGGCATATCACGCTTCGGCTTTGGCTCGCACACCTCGAATTATGAGGTGTATGTAATGGATTATCAGCAGATAAGCCTTTACTACCCCGAAAAGAAAAAGGCGCAGGCGCTGCTTGACGGCCTTGGTGTAAAAAAGACCGATAAGCTCAAAACCATGTGGGAGGGCTTTTCGGAGGAGACGCCCGGCATGAGCATAAGGATAGAGCTTAATAACGAAAATGTATTCGATATTCCCGAGAACTTAAGATCTGAGGGAATGTATAAGGCGCAGGACTGATACTGATATAGAAAGGAAGCTGAGTATGAACATTTGGCACGATATCTCGCCGAAGGCGATAACCAACAAGAGATTTACGGCAGTAGTTGAGATCCCGAAGGGGTCAAAGGTAAAGTATGAGCTTGACAAGACCACGGGGCTGCTGAAAATGGACAGGATACTTTACACATCGACACATTACCCCGCAAACTACGGCTTTATTCCCCGCACCTATGCTGAGGACGGCGACCCGCTCGATGTGCTCGTGCTCTGCTCTGAAACGCTTGCGCCGCTTTCGCTCGTTGACTGCTATCCGATAGGCGTTATCTCTATGCTCGATAACGGCGCTGCCGATGAGAAGATAATAGCTATACCGCTCAATGACCCTACATACAATATGTATACCGATATTTCACAGCTGCCGAAGCATATCTTTGAGGAGATGAGCCATTTCTTCACGGTATATAAGCAGCTCGAGGGCAAGGACACCGTTATCGACGATGTTAAGGGTGAGCCCGAGGCTGTCGAGATAGTGCAGTCCTGCATGGACAGGTATATCGAGTGCTATTGTAAATAAACGCAGTTTTTACACAGGGCGTTTCCGGGATAAATGAGAATTTGATCCAATGCACAATGCACAATGCACAATTGAGGTGTACGCCTGCGAAGGGGGTACGGGGGGCACTTGCCTACTGCGAAGGCAGGCAAAGCCCCCCGAAATAGGGCGTGAGACTTGCTTTGACTTTAACTTAGCTTTGGGCGTAAAACAAGCATAAAAGATTGTATAAAGAGCAATAAGCTAAGGCTTAGTTCATCGCTCCGAGGGGCAAGCCGCCTTGCGGCGGCTTGTTGGGGGG
>JAFRYW010000087.1 GCA_017442845.1 Ruminococcus sp. | reverse complement strand
TGCATTGTGCATTGTGCATTGTGCATTGGAGCTTGCATTGTGCATTGTGCATTGATAAGGGGGGGTGAATAAAATGCCGCAGAGTGACTACTTGATAGATATTGCAAGCGAAACTAAATTTGAGAACCAGAATGATGCTTACCATAAGGCGTATGCTAAGTGGCGAATGGCTGAGAATAACCGCTTTGGGTATAAGTTCACCAAGGATATTCGTGAGCACGCCTACGCCTACGGGCAGGGCTTTGAGCAAAACGACCACGCAGATGCCGAGCGCAGAACGCTTCGTGACTGCTCGTCACTTATCGGCGGGGTGCTGCTGATCTCGTCGCTTGTCAGGATAGCACAGGCGTATTTTGACAGCCGTTCGGGGCACCTCTTCACAGCCACGTCACTCGAGCTGACAGGGCATATCAACAAAGCGCAGACAAGGGCAACTGTAGCCCTTTCACTCTTCAAGCCCGTTTCAATGCTTTTGTGTATATTTCTTCTGCAATTTTTCTTAAGGCTTCCCCGCCCCGTGCTTTTCCCGAAGGGCAGCAAGGGCAGGGGCGGCGTATCTATGTGCTTTTTGGGTATCATAGGCGGCGTTTCCGTCGTATGCTATATTTTCTCGGTGTTTATGAGCTCGAATTATATGGCGCTGCCGGGCGGGCTGGTCTGGTGCGATAATATGTGGCTCAATGTCCACTACTTTTTGTCGCAGTATGTAGTCGGGGCGGTGCTTCACGCCGTTTTTCTCAACGGGCTTATAATGCAGTCTCTGCGGCAGTTCGGCGACTCGACGGCGGCTATCTTTACGGCGGTCATCGAGGGCATTATGGCGGTGAACCTCGCAAACATCGGCACGCACCTTATCATCGGGCTCATGGTGGCGCTGATGACTGTAAAATCAGGCTCGGTCATACTGTCAATGCTGTTGAGGATCACGGTAAATGTCGTATTCTTTATTCTAAGATTTGTTGACTACTATTACCCCGCCCACGAGGGCGAGCTTTACACGCTGCTTATCTGCATAACGATAATGGCGCTTGCGCTTTTCTCGCTCGGCAGGCTTATGGCGAGCGACCGCTATGAGTTTACCGTAAAGCAGGGCGACACGGTAATGCCCTTCTCGGTAAAGATGAAGATATTTTTTACGTCAATGCCGATAATCGAGTTTATGACGGCGTCGATAGTGGCGTGGCTTTATATAGTGGTGGCGTGATATGCAGGAGCGGTTTATGAGAGAGGCGCTTGACTTGGCAAGGCAGGCTGCATTACTGTGCGAGGTGCCCGTGGGGGCGGTAGTTGTCAAAAAAAGCACCGGCGAGGTCGTCGGGCGGGGGTTCAACAGGCGGGAAACTGCCCGCTCGCCCTTAGCACACGCCGAGCTTGAGGCGATAGCACAGGCAAGCGAGCGATTAGGCGGCTGGCGGCTTATCGACTGCGAGCTTTATGTTACTCTGGAGCCGTGCGCTATGTGCAGCGGGGCGATAATAAATTCACGCATCGAGCGTGTGGTGTTCGGCGCATATGACAAGCGCTTCGGCGCCTGCGGCAGCGTTATAACGCTCTTCGACCTGCCCTTCAACCACCGCCCCGAGCTTATCGGCGGCGTTCTGGAGGAGGAGTGCGCTTCCCTGCTCTCGCAGTTTTTTGTGGAGCTAAGAAAAAAGAAACAGGCTATTACAGGTAATAGGTAATAGGTAATAGATAATAGATAATAGGTAATAGGTATCGTCCTTCGGGGCGATACTTTTTTATTTGGTATGAGTGTACATAGATAAATTGGAATTTAGCGGAGCAGCCTTTTTAGCCCCCTCCCCTTTGGGGAGGG
>JAFRYW010000086.1 GCA_017442845.1 Ruminococcus sp. | reverse complement strand
GCAGCCGCTTTTAAAATCCGTGTGCGAAGCCCACCACCTCAATTGTGCATTGTGCATTGTGAATTGTGCATTGGATCAAATTCTCATTTATCCTAAGAACACTTATGTAAAAATGGCGTTTTTACATAAGTGTGCCCCACGGGCGCACCCGCAGGGCATTGGCTTTTTCTACTCGCTGATATATTCTCTTACCCTCAGCTTTATCCCCGCCTTTTCGGCGAGCTGACGGGAGAGTTCTATTTTATCCTGCCCGATAACATCTACCACCGTGAACATCACCTCGGGGACATACTCCTTTACCCTTTTTGCAAACTCAAACATAGCCGCAAAGCAGTCGGTATCCTTGAACGAGGGGCGGGTGACAGCATCATATTCCTCCTTGGTCGGGGCATTAAGGCTTACCGAAACGCTGTCAAGCCTTCCCTTAAGCTCCTGCTCGATGCTTCTGCCGTTTATGATGTTTCCGAGGCCGTTGGTGTTGAGCCGTGTTTTGATGCTGCTGACACTCTTTATATAGTCTGCCGCCTTTAGCATCGTTTCAAGCTCGCAGGTCGGCTCGCCGTAGCCGCAGAATACCACCTCGCTGTATTTGTCAAGGTCACGCCTTTTGAGGTCTTCTATTATCTCCTCAGCAGTCGGCTGGTGCTCAAGCCACAGCGGGTCTGAGCCGTAAGCCCCGTCGCCGTTGTTTCTTATGCAAAAGGTGCAGCTGCAGGGGCATTTGTTTGTAACATTGACATAAAGCCCGTTGCCCACCTCGTAGGTGAGCGTCATTGATCTTTTCATATATATTCTTCCTTTCGGGTAATTTGATCATATCTTATCCCCTGATATGTTTTACGCCTGACGAGCTCCTTGTCGATCTCGTTCATAACGGAAAACTTTTTCAGGCTCCAAAGCGGTGCTATAAGCTCATCTCTTGCGCCGTCGCCCGTGACCCTGCCTATCACCACGCTCTGCGGCATAAGCTCGATCTGGTCGGCGACTGTCTGCACGTAATCAAGCATATCCATCGCCTCAAACTCGCCGCCCTCGTACATTTTCGCAAGCCCGGTGCCCTTTAGTATATGCAGAAGGTGGATCTTTAGCATATGTATGTCAAGCCCTGCCAGCTCACGTGCCGTATTTATCATATCCTTATGTGTCTCACCGGGGAGGCCGTTTATTATGTGAACACAGACATTCACGCCGTTTTTGCAAAGCAGCTCATACCCCTTTAAAAAATCGGCATATGTGTGGCAGCGGTTCATAGCCTTGGCCGTTTTATCATTTACCGTTTGCAGCCCCAGCTCACACACAAGGTAGGTGCCCTTTGCATACTGCCCCAAAAGCGCACATTTTTCCTCGTCCAAGCAGTCCGCCCTTGTCGCAATACTCACCCCTACCGCATTCGGCAGGGAAAGTGCCGTACTAAGCATCTTATCTATCGTGGCGGTGTCTGTATAGGTGTTAGAGCCCGCCTGAAAATACGGTATGCAAAGCCCGCCCTGCCACTTTTTCTCCATTCTCTCCCGCACGCTCTGATATTGGGTGAGTATGCTGTCCTTAGGGTCGCCCGCAAACTCGCCGCTTTTGAGCGCCGAACAGAACTTGCAGCCGCCCGTGCCCTTGCTGCCGTCTCTGTTCGGGCAGCCCATATCGATATTGAGCGGCACCTTATACACCTTTTTTCCAAAGCGCTTTTTGAGATAATAGCTGTAGGTCTGATACCTCTTATTATCGCTTGAATACGGGAAGGGGTTAGCCGCCGTCATGCCTGCCCTTGCTCCGGCTCGGGGGCATCTGTCTCGGCAGGCTGCTCGGGCGGGTCGGTCTCGGTAGGCTGCTGCTGTGTTTCAGAGCTTGGCTCTGTCACCGCAGCGGTCGTGTCAGAGGTCGTCTTTGCAGGCTCCGGCTTAGTTGCGGGGGCTTGGGTCGGCGCAGTAGTCACCTTGGTAGTCACCGCAGGGGCGGTGTTGTTGGTCGCCTTTGTCGTAGTCGATGCCTCAGTGGTCGTTGTCGTGGTAGTTGTTGTCTCATCAGGCTCGGTCGAGGTCATTTTCTTTACCGCCGTGGTAACGCTCGTCTCCGCCTTCGTGGTCTTTTTGGTCTTTTTGGTCTTCTTGGTCTCGGCCTCTGTGCTGACGGTGGTAGTTCTTGTGACCACCTCGTGGGTAACGCCGTCGATATTGTTCCTTCCGCCCGGAACGGGTGATTCAGAAGCCCTGAAGGCGCTTGTGCCGATCTCCTCCTGCTCCTCCTCACGCTCCATAAGCTCGTTGCCTATGCCGCAGAAATAGTGCAGGAAATTATCCGTTCTCACGATCTGGTCGGAAAGGGCGAGGTGCCCCACCACATCGCTTTCAAGCCCCCCAAAGAACTCGCCCGACAAGAAATTATCCTTATCAAGCTTTTCAGACTCATTAAGGCTCGTATAATCGTTAGCCCTGAGCACAAATACGATCATAGCGCAGAAAACGAGCACAAGCGTCAGCACACAAAGGTTTATAAAATCGCATTTGCCCTGCTGCTGCTCGTTCGTGATCTTTTCTATGACCTCCTCGCCCCGCTTGTCCTCCGGCATTTCGGGGGCGCCTTCCGGGTCAAGGTATTTTTCGTAATATTTGAAAGCCATTTGTAAGTCTCCTTTAAATAACCAAAACTCTCTTTTTACTTTTGTGTTGCAGCTTCGATAAATTGGAATTTACGATTTTGTAAATGGTGCGTTGCGAAGGGGTTTGGGGGCGATCGCAAAGCCCCCAATAAGCCGCCGCAAGGCGGCTTAACTCCCCCGGAGCGTTGAGCTAAGATTTAGTTCATCGCTTCGGGGG
>JAFRYW010000085.1 GCA_017442845.1 Ruminococcus sp. | reverse complement strand
GCTTCCGAGCATATAGGCAAAAACACGCTTGCCGTTATTCTTGATTACTTTCATCTATAATACCTCGTATTTCATATTTCATGCATTTATCTCACAGTTTTTTTCAATGAATATTTTTCGCATTTTGTCAGATAATATCTGCAAGAAAGCTTTTGGAGGAAAATATGCTTATCGTCTTTATCCGCTCGGTGCTGCTTTATGTTATGATAATATTCTCGGTAAGGCTTATGGGCAAGCGGCAGATAGGCGAGCTTCAGCCCAGCGAGCTGGTGATAACTATTCTGGTCTCAAATATCGCAACGCTGCCGATAGAGGATATATCAATACCACTGTCAATGGGGCTGATACCGATACTTACGCTTGTAAGCCTTGATGTGATAATGTCAGCGCTTACGCTAAAGAGCAGAAGGCTGCGAAAGGTCGTTTCGGGGTCGCCGAAGATCGTTATCGAAAACGGTAAGCTGAAGCCCGAGCTGCTCTCACAGCTGCGCTTTTCGGCAGATGACCTGCTTGAGGGGCTGCGCTCGCAGGGGGTGTTTGATATTTCCGAGGTCGAGCAGGCAGTAGTTGAAACAACGGGCGCTGTCTCGGTCTGCTTAAAGAAGGAAAGCGAGCCGCCTACCTCGCAGGATCTCGGGGTCGCTGCCGACAGCACCCCGCCGCCCGTGCTCGTGATCGACAGCGGCAAGCCGATAATGCCCGCATTAAAGCACCTGGGCTTTGACCTGAAATGGCTTCAAAGCACGCTTGCAAGGGAGGGCAAAAGGGTGAGCGAGGTGTTTTTGATGACAGCCGACAGGGGCGGCAGGTATTATTACGTTACATTTGAGGGGAAGGCAGGAAAATGAAAAGAGTATATTTTTGCATATTCATACTTATGGTCGTTGTTGCGGTATCGTTTTTCTCGCTTGTCAGAGTGAGCCGTGGCAGCGGGCAGCTAAAAACCGGGATAGAGCAGGCGCAGGACAGCTTCCGTATGAGCGGGGAGTTCCCAAAGGGCGCAGTAACAGCACTTGTGAGCGACTGGAAGGATTTTTACAAAAGCATATCCTTCGCCGAAAACACAAACGAGCTAAATGACATCTCCCGCCTGTTTACCGAGCTTGAAAACAGCAAGGACGAGAAGGATTTTATCCTCACAAGCGAGCTTATCAAAACAAGCCTGACACTTCTTTTGGAAAATGAATCGCCGCACTGGTACTCGCTGCTGTAGCAGATCGTCTAAAGAAATGTGGTGTTAAGATGCAAAATAAATACATTCCCGCATCGGTAAAAAGTGCGGTAGATATGATAAAGGATATAACGGGCAGTACAAGTGAGCTCAACTGCGCCCTTCACAGCGTCTGCGGGGTCGAGGTGGCGGTGCTTTCGGTCGAGGGGCTTGCGGGGGCGCTTATGCAAAACGAAATGCTCTCCTCAGCCCTTGCCGCTATGAAATATCACGACAAAATAAACGGCGAGGAGCTTACAGACCTGATCTTCTCCTCGCTTTTGGTAACTGCCGACAAGGAGCTGGTAACGCTGCTTGACGATGTGCTGCTAAGGCTGTTTTCGGGCTTTACCGTTATCATAGCCGACGGCAGCCCCCGGGCAATAGCCTTCGGAACGCAGCAGCCGCATACAAGAAGCGTCTCACCCCCGATCTCAGACCAGACAGTCTACGGGCCGCTGGAGGCGTTTACCGAGAATATCAGGGTAAGCATATCGCTTATCCGCCGCAGGCTCAAAACGCCCGCCCTGCGCTTCGAGCTGCTTAAGGTCGGCAAGCTGTCAAGGACTGACATAGCTATCGCCTACATCAAGGGGCGTGCAAGCGACAAGTCGGTATCTAAGATAAGGCAGCGCCTTAACGGGATAAAGCTTGACACGGTGCTCTCGGGCGGGTATATACGCCCGTTTATCGAAAAGGGATACCCGCTGACGCTTTTCTCGCCCTCACGGATCTCCGAGCGCCCCGACACAGTATGCGCCTCACTGAACGAGGGGCGAATAGCCGTGCTCATAGACGGCACGCCCTATGCGGTCATCATACCGACGATGTTCTTTGATGCGTTCACGACCCCCGACGATATGGCGGGCAAGCCCGTTTACGTGACATTCATAAGGTGGCTGAAATACCTCGCATTTTTCCTGGCAACGCTCTTCCCGGGGCTTTATGCTGCGGCGGTGTATGAGCCGGAGAGCTTTGCATTCAAGCTGCTTTTGAACCTCTACTCCGCCGAGGAATCCTCACAGTTCCCGCTGGGGGTCGAGGTGCTGATAGTAACGGTGCTTTTGGAGATACTGCGTGAAGCCGGCATACGCCTGCCGAAGGCTGTAGGCAGCGCCGTTTCGATAGTCGGCGGCCTGATAATCGGCGATGCGGCGGTAAAATGCGGGATAATCTCGGCACCGCTGCTAATACTGGTAGGCCTTACAGCCACGGCCTCGTTCGTTATACCCGAGCTTACCGAGCAGACCTCGGTGATGAGGGTGATCTTCATTCTTGCGGGCTCGTTTGCGGGAATGGCGGGGCTTGCGTGTGCTTTGATACTGATAACCGCCAACATCTGTGCTATGGACGAGCTCTCGCTTTACTACACAAGCCCTGTGATACCGCTTGATAAGAAAAAGCTTTCTGCCGCCCTTTGGCGCAGAGGATTTGATCACTGAAAGGGAAAAGACTGCCATATGAACGAAAACAAAAAAAGCCTGCTTGCGCCAATGCTTGCTATGTGCTTACTGCCCGCTATGTACCTGCTGAGGGCGGGGGCCGACAATTACCTTTACTTTACCCTGGGGGCGGTGCTTACCCTGCTGCCAGAAGGGGTGCTGCTTATCCTTCTCGGGGCGGCGTTTTATAAAAAAGAGCCTATGCCCTTGCCCATCACGCTGCCCTTGCTGACAGCCCTGGGGCTTTTTTTCGGGGTGATGCCATTTATCACGGTCGGGGGGCTTTCAAGGCTCAACAGCTATTTTTCCTCCTACATTGGCAGCCTGCTCGTAACTATGCTGATACTGCTGTCGGGGCTGTATATTGCCTTTCTTTCTGAGGGGGCGGTAAGGCGGCTTTGCAGCGCTGTGCTGCTGATAGTGCTTGCGCTTTTTCTGGCGGCTGTGCTAACAGCGATAAAAAGCGGCGAGCTGACAAACCTTCACCTATACTCCCCCTCCCCCGCCGAGGATATAAAAAGAGGGCTTCTTGCAGGGGCGCTGATATTTGAGCCTGACCTTTACTACCTCACCCTTTGCCTGACACGTGGGCGGCAAGGCGGCTGGGGGCGCTTTTTGGCTGCAAAGGCGGGGCTGATATTACTGTTCACCCTGCCCGTGATATACGTGCTGGGCAAGCACGCAAAAAACGCACGCCTGCCCGCATACGAGCTTGCGGCGTTTTCAAAAAGTGTACTGATAGAGCGCTTCAACGGGCTTTTTATGATGTGCATGACCTTGGCGGCGATAGTCAAGACAGCGCTTGAGATGCACGCATTAAAGCTATGCGCTATGCGCTTGTCGATCGGGAGAGGTGCAAATGAAAAGGCTTGATCTGATACTGCTTTTAGCAGCGGCGGCGCTTATCATTCTTTCAAGGGGCTACACCCCCGGCATTACCGACAAAAGCATAGTTCACGCCGTGGGCATAGATAAGGCAGAGGGCGGCTATAGCGTGACTTTACAGCTTTTTAAGCCGGAGGCGGCGGGGTCTGACACGCCCGTTGACATAAGCAAGGCCAATTTCAAAAACATCACCGCCGATGGGCGGGACGTCGGGCAGTGCCTGAGCGAGCTTTCGCAAAAGGCGGGCGGCGAGCTCTTTCTCGGGCATTTACAGCTGATAGTTATCGGCGAGGATGTGAGCTTTAGCAGCCCCGAGGAGATATTTGCGCCCTTTCGTGAGGACAAGAGCATTTACCCCGGGGTATATCTTGCCTCGGCGAAAAATGCAGGCGAGATTGTCTCGTTCCCGATAAAGGAAAACGCCGTCACCGCCGAGAACTACAGGCGTATACTTGACAATGCCGCCTCGGGCGGCGGGGCGCTGCTGTCAAGGCTTGTGGATATAGACAACAGGCTCTATGAGCTAGGGGCGGCGGCTATGCCGTATTTAGAGCTTTCAGGCGAAAAAGAGCAGCGCTGCCTTACCGTAAGGGGAAGCCGCATACTCGGGCAGAGCGGCTTTTTTGAGGGCGAGGTATCACGTGAGGAGGGGGCAGCCCTATCGCTGCTTCGCAGCACCCCCGAGGCAGCCTTTCCCGAAAGAAGGGTCTTTTTAAACGGCAGCGAGCTGACGGTAAGCAAAAGCACGGCGACAGTCTCCTTTTCGCAAAGCAAAGGGCAGCAAAGGTGCAGGGTCGCCCTAAAGCTAAAGACCAAGGATACACGGGGCGGCAGCGAGGAGGCACTTGAGCAGGTACTGACAAAGGCACTTGACAAGTATCTAAGACAAAGTCACACAGACCTCACCGACCTGTCAGCGCAGCTGCGGCTTTGGCACCCAAAGCTGTACGCAAAATATAAAAGCCGCCTTTACGAGCTTTGGGAAAGCACCGAGCTTGAGGTGAGCGTTTCATTCTACAGCTGACCATACCCATTCTTGACAATGCCGCCCCCTTATGCTATAATAGCCCCATAAAGGGGGCATAACTATGAACAGCAAGGCTATGAATATCGCCATAGGTATATTTTTGGCATTTATAATAGTGGCAGCGCTTGCAGTGCTGATGCTGACAGGCTTAAAGGGCAAGGGCGCAGACTCATCTGAAAAAGACACAAGCAGTGCCGTGACGGCCGATCTATCAGCCGAGAGCGGGCAGCAGGCAGAGCAGGAGGAAACCACAACCACAACAACCACAGCATCGTCAGATGCCGCAGCGACAACTACCACCACCTCCATAACAGAGCAGGAAAAGGAATATGTCAGCTACACCTTCCGCACGAAAAAGCAGTTTGACGGGCACTTTGAAAAGCACGGCAAGGAATTTGGCAGCATAACTCAGGAGGAATACCTCAAAAAAGCCAATGACCTTATAAACAACGACAGCGACACTATCCTTCACAAGACCGAGGCGGAGGACGGCGACTACATTTTCTACGACACGGTGAATAACGAGATACTTTTTCTATCGACTGACGGGTATATACGCACCTATTTCAAGCAGAGCAGCGGGATAGATTACTACAACAGGCAGTAAGGGGGCGCACTATGAAAGAGCTTAGAAAATGCGACTGCTGCGGGGCATACACGCTCGAAGAGCCGAGAGACATATGCAAATTCTGCGGGTGGGAGGACGACCCCTATCAGCGCAAAAACCCCGATGACACAGGCGCAAATGACATAACGCTGAATGACGCCAGGAAGAATTTCAAGCGATATGGCAAGGCACAGATAAATGAATGAAAAAAGCTTCCTTTCTAAAAATAGAGGGGAAGCTTTTATGCTATTTAAAGCTTTACTATATATCAAATATCGCCCGGCGGATCTGTTACAGGTGCATAAATTTTATTAAAAAAATATGGCGGCGATTGATATTTCCGTTAAGATGTGCTATAATATACTAAATATCATTTCTCTTTTTACTCTTGCGTTGCTGATGAAATAATTGGAATTTATCGTTCAGCAGGGGAATGCTGCGAAGGGGTTCGGGGGCGACCGCAAAGCCCCCGAAATAGGGCGTGAGACTAGCTTTGACTCTTAACTTAGCTTTGGGCGTGAAACAAGCAATACGCTAAGGCTTGGTTCATCGCTTCGGGGGCATATCGGGGGGGCTTTGCGGTCGCCCCCCGTACCCCTTCGCAGTTGCGTCTCTCCACAACCTCAGCAAATTCCAATTTATCTTAGACACTCTGTAAAAAGAAAGTATATCATTCAAACAAATACGAAAGGCAGTAATAATATGAAAAAACTAATATCCTGCGCACTTGCGTTAATGCTTGCCTTCGGTGCGGGCGAGGCTGCTTTGCAAGGGCAGCAGATCACGCTTAGCGATATATCTGCCACGGCGGCAGCGCCTAGGGTCGATACCGAAAGTGTCTCACTTTACGGCGTTTCGGGCTGGGCTGAGGGCTATATTGAGGTGCCCGCAGAAATGGCTTCCCACCAGATCAAGATCGGCGGGGCATCAAATGTCACCTACAGCCTATACAGCGGAAATTCTGTAAAGGTGGACAGCACAGGGCTCGTCGAGGTCAACTACAGGACGACCTACTGGTACAGCACGGGCGGGCAGTATATGTACGGCTACTCCTCACCGCAGGAGGATAAGGGCGAATTTATAAAGACCACAAAGGACTTGGCAACGGGCACCAGCAAGGTCAAGGTCACGGCTGACGGGGCGGTGCTTTATGTCACAGTAACGGTTTCAGACTACTCGCCCGTTTACGCCGAGGAGCAGCTCGACAAATACATAAGCGAGCACGTGACCGCTTCTATGACCGACAAGGAAAAGATAACCGAGGCGGCTAAAATGGCGGCAGGCTATGATTATTCCGTTTCAAGCTCAAATGCTACAAAAATGATAGTGACCGGCGGCGGCGACTGCTGGGCGAGCACAGATCTGATAATACGGTTTTGCAAAAAGCTCGGCTTAGATGCGTGGTCAAGAAACGGCAACCGTGACTTCGGCGCAGGCTCGGGGCATATGAACGCTATGGTGCAGGCAAGCGACGGCAGCCTCTTCGAGGTCGAGGCAGGCTACAGCGGCAAGGCACCCCGTATGTACAGCGTGAGGGAGCGAAGCACGCTATTCTCATACAGAACAAACAGCACCTACGGCGGTGTCGAGGTATATCAGTATGATGGCAAGACCGCCCCCGAAACGCTTGTTATACCAAATGAACTCGGCGGCAAGCCCGTAGTATCGGTCGGCAGCCTGTTCATAAGCTCGACAACGGGCGTCAAAAAGGTCGTTATCCCCTCCGGTGTCAAAAGCATAGGCAAGTCGGCATTCAACTCCTGCACAGATCTTGAGGAGATAAACCTTCCCGCCTCGCTTGAGAGCATAGGCGATATGGCGTTTATAAAGTGCAGCAGCCTAAAAACCATCACCGCAGAAAAGGGCTGCGGCTTTACTGTAGAAAACGGCGCTGTATTTAACAAGGAAAAAACAGTCCTTTACTCTGTGCCGAATGCAGAGGAGGCAGATATCCCCGAAACAGTGAGCGAGATACGCCCATATGCCTTTTACTATAACGATAATATCAAAAAGATCATACTCCCCGACTCGGTAAAGACTGTCGGCGAGGGTGCATTTGCATACTGCGGAAAGCTGGAATGGCTGCGCCTTGGCGACAACACCGAGACACTTGCAGACGGGATCGTTACTATGGACCGCTCGCTTAAGGAGCTTTTGATTCCGAAAAGCGTAAAGGAGCTGCCCGACAGCCTGCTCTACAACGCTGCAAGCGGTATCACGGTATACAGCGCCGCCCCCGACAGGGTGAGCGAGCTGCTCGAAAAGGGCAGCGTCACAAACGGCAGCTCAAAGAGCCTTGATGAGCGTGTCAAGGGCGATGCCGACCGTGACGGCGAGCTGAGCGTAAGCGATGTGCTTATCGCCCAGCAAAGCCTTGCGGGCTGGGACGTTGACATAAGCTTCGTCGGCGCAGATGTCAACGGTGACGGCGACATCTCGGTCGCCGATGCCCTGCTCATGCAGCAAAAGCTTGCACAGTGGGACGTTATTTTTAAATAAGCAGAAAGCACAAAAGGGTATCACATCACAGCCTGTGGTGATGTGATACCTCTTTTTTGCATCATCTGTATATTTATAGCCGATCACGAACCTCGGTACCGGTAAAGAAGGGGGCTGTGGCACATTGAGATCATACACTGTGCGTTATTTATTGCACTTTTATTATTACTTTTTCATCAGTCCAGAAATCAGCCTCATATTCAAGCTCGATCTCCTTTGCATCCTTTGGCACCTCATAGAAAACATCAAATGAGACCGTTCTTCCTTTTGAAAGATTAGTGTTTATAAAATCACTTTCTTTTCCGATGTATTTCTGCTCACAGGTCTCATTGTCAGCATAGCAGTCAAAATCAGAAATGCTGACATATTTATCCTCATCGCCCGTGTTTTCAAATTTGAAGGAAAGTGATATATATTTTTTACCCTCAGCAGGCTTGTAGAACTCATATTTATCATCGCTGACCTTAAAATCAAGCTCACAATTAGTAAAGCTTATCTTCAAGCCGCCTGTCTCGAAGCTGTCACCAAGCTCGACGACCCCTGAGCTTGTATCCTCAGCACTATCCGCTTTACTTTCAACATCAGTGCCCGTGCTGCTTGCAGAGGTGCTGTTTTTGTTGATCTTTACGTTGCCCTCCGAGCTTGAATCTTCCTTAGAGCCGCCCGACCCTGCCGAAGCGCCGACTACGATCACAACAGCCACGGCGGCTATCGCAATAAGACACCCCATAGGCTTCTTTTGTTTTTTGCGGCAGCTTGGGCATATCTTAGCATTGACCGGTATGTCGCTTTGACAGTACTTACATTTTTTCATAGGAACGTTATCCATGCATATCCCTCCTTAGTAGAATATATATATTATACCCTAAAAGTTATAAAAAGTCAACCCTGAAAGTTACTTTTTATCAGAACTTTTAGGGTATATTATATTTATGGGTGATATACTATGAACGAACTTAATATGATAGAGATAGGCGGCAGGATACGCAAAAGCCGTGAAAGCATCATGATGACGCAGGAAATGCTTGCCGAAAAGCTCGATGTTTCTGTCAAATTTATCAGCGATATCGAGCTTGGTGCTAAGGGAATGTCGCTAAAGACCCTCAACAAGCTGTCTGCTGTGCTGCTCGTTTCCACAGACTTTATTCTTTACGGCAATACCGAAGGGGAATTCGGCGAATTCCTTATGCTGCTGCGTAAATGCCCTCCCGAAAAGCGAAGCGGCGCCGAGGATATTCTAAAAGCATATGTAAGAGCTGTTTTGTCTTAAAAAGCTGTGCCCCCGACCGACAAGGGGCGCTTTTTTGTGCAACATCATAAAAGATATTACAATTTTCTTTTTATGCTTGAAAAGAAGCTCGATTAGGTATATAATATAATAGATATTTGTTTTCTAAGGGGGAAAGGAAAATGACCTGCAAAAAAGCTGCTGCGATAATGCTTGGCACATCGCTGATACTCACCTCCTGCTCAAGCTCAAGCAGCAGCAACGAGGACGGCGTGGGGCTTGCTGTGGTTGACAACGGCGGGGCAAGCATTATGATAAACACCCCCTCCTACGGCTACCCCGAGCTACTTGACAGGATAGATACCGCCGACACGCTCTCAAACGTCAGCTACAGAAGCTTTGACCCCTCGCTGATAGCCGAGACAAAGACGCAGCCGTTTGAGGGGTATGAGTGCCTGTTTTCCTACCCGGGGGTCTATATTTACAAGGAAAGCGGCTTTGTGGGCGTGCTTGATAACGAGGGGAACGTGGTGATCCCTGCCGACACCTTTGCAAGAGCCGAGATACTTTCACCTACGCTTATTAAAATGTACCTTTACGACAGCGATGAAAGCGGCTTTGTGTTTGCAGATATTTCCGACAAGGCGCAGCCTGAGATTTTGGAAAGCTTTTCCTTCAAGTCATCAAGCATAAAGACAGTCGAGCGGCGGCAGGAGGACAGCGACAGGGTACTGACCTATCTTGAAGCAAACGGTATTCCCGTCGGGCAGACGGGCTATGACAGCGTTTTGCAAAAGGACACCTCGGAGCTGCCCGCTGACATAAGCTGCAAGAAGGCATATACCGTCACCAAGGACGGGGCATATTACATAATAACCTTTGACCCATACTACAACTACACGATTTACGAGGGCACATATGCAAGGGTAGATCTCAACATCGCAGGCAAGCCGGGCAGCTGCTTTATTCTAAGCTATGAGGACGACTTAGAGGCGAAAACACTGCTTGACAGCTTCAAGCGCTCAGACGATGACGGCAGCGACACAAAGGGCGACGACCACATCTCCTTTGACTTCGGGCTGTACGGCGATGATGACTACATCGTGACGCTTTATTCCTCGGGAAAGCTGATTTCGCAGGGGGTAAGAAACGGCTCGACCTTCTACACAAGTGCAAAGATCGACACACGCTGCTTCGGCGACACGGTGAGGTGGCTAAGCGCAGCACTCGAGCGGGAATATGACATCACCGAGGAGGGTACTTGAAAATAACAGCGCTATATGGTATAATAGCCTTGCATATTTTACAGCGCAGAAAAATAAACTGATAATGACAGCTAAAAAGGGGCAGCAGAAAAATGAGTATGTTAGAAACAATAATCCAAGCGGTAATCCAGGGGCTCACCGAGTTTTTACCGGTATCGAGCTCGGGGCATTTATCGCTTTATCAGCACTTTACAGGCAACAGCGGCGAGGGGGCATTGATGTTCTCGGCGGTGCTGCATTTGGGAACGCTGGTGGCAGTTTTCGTAGCGTTCAGAAAGCTTATAATAGACCTTATATTTGAGTTTTTCAGGCTATGCAAGGATCTTTTCACGAAGAAATTCATCTGGGAGGAAATGAACCCCGAGAGGCGAATGATCATAATGATCGTCATATCGACATTTATGCTTGTGCCGTTTATGTTCTTCAAGAGCTGGTTTGAGGGGATAGCTGAGGACAGCTCGATTCTCGCAGAGGGGATATGCTTTCTCTACACGGCGGCGATACTGTTCTTATCAGACAAGTGCATAAAGGGCAAAAAGACCAAGGGCGACATCACCGCAAAGGACGCAGCAACGGTAGGCTTTTTCCAGGGGATAGCCCTGCTGCCGGGCGTATCACGCTCAGGCTCGACGATATCGTCGGGGCTTTTCTGCGGGTTTGACCGCTCGACGGCGGTAGCTTATTCCTTTGTACTTGGCATACCTGCGATATTGGGCGGCTGCCTGCTTGAGATAATCGACGCCGTTAAGGAGAACGAAGCGAGCGTCGGCATTGGCAACTGTGCCGTGGGCTTTATAGTTGCTGCGATTGTCGGCATTTGCGCTATCAAAATGGTCGATTGGCTCGTTAAGTCCGACAAGTTCAAGATCTTCTCGATCTACACGGGCGCTCTTGGTATCATCGTTATTTTCATCGGTATCCTGGAGCTTGTGAGAGGAACGACCTTTACACTATGATATTATCCCCCGAGGTATTACTCCTTGGGGGATATTTTATGATATGAATTGGAATTTAGCGGAGCAGTTCGTTTAGCCCCCTCCCCTTTGGGGAGGGGGTTGGGGGTGGGGGAAAACGCCTCCCGAAGCATTGTGCTAAGATTTAGTTCATCGCTTCGGGGGCATATCGGGGGCTTTGCGGTCGCCCCCGTACCCCTTCGCAGCCGCCTTTATAATTAGTGGGCGAAGCCCACCACCTCAACCCAGCATTGTGCATTGTGCATTGTGCATTGGATCAAATTCTCATTTATCATTTCACACAAAAATGCCCCCGGGGAATCGATCCCCGGGGGCGTGAGTTTTATTAGAGCATAGCCTTTAGTCTTTCATCTACTGCCTTTAAGAAATCCTCGGTGTTTACCTTGGTCTTGTTAGGAAGCTTTGAGAGAAGGTATAGGTCGCCTGTCATAACGCCGTCCTCGATAGTCTTGATAGTTGCAGCCTCAAGCTTGTCGGCAAATGCCATAAGCTCGGGCAGCTCGTCGAGCTCGCCTCTCTTTCTTAATGCGCCTGTCCACGCAAACAGCGTAGCTACGGAGTTAGTGGAGGTCTCCTCGCCCTTTAGGTGCTTGTAGTAGTGGCGCTGTACCGTGCCGTGTGCAGCCTCGTACTCATACACGCCGTCGGGTGAAACGAGAACAGATGTCATCATAGCAAGCGAGCCGTAGGCTGTAGCTACCATATCAGACATTACATCGCCGTCATAGTTCTTGCACGCCCAAATGTAGCCGCCTTCGGAGCGGATAACCCTTGCAACAGCGTCATCTATAAGCGTGTAGAAATACTCTATGCCTGCCGCCTCAAATCTTTCCTTGTATTCCTTCTCAAAGATCTCTGCGAATATATCCTTGAAGGTGTGGTCGTATTTCTTTGAGATAGTGTCCTTTGTTGCGAACCAAACGCTCTTCTTTGTGTCAAGCGCATAGTTGAAGCAGGCTCTTGCAAATGAGCCTATAGAGTCCTCTCTGTTGTGAAGGCCCTGAATAATGCCCGCTGTGTCCTTAAAGTCAAAGATCTGCTCCCTGGAAACGTTGCCCTCGGCATCTGTGAGCACAAGCTCTGCCTTTGAGCCCTTGGGGCACTTCATCTCAACGTTCTTATAAACATCACCGTAGGCGTGACGGGCGATAGTTATAGGCTTAGTCCATGTAGGGATATAGGGGGTTATGCCCTTGACTAAAATAGGTGTGCGGAAAACAGTTCCGTCAAGCATAGCCCTGATAGTGCCGTTAGGCGACTTCCACATTTCCTTAAGGTTATACTCGGGCATTCTTGCAGCGTTCGGTGTGATAGTTGCACACTTTACCGCAACACCGTATTTCTTTGTAGCGTTAGCCGAGTCGATAGTCACCTGATCGTCAGTCTCGTTTCTGTGAACAAGACCTAAGTCATAATACTCAGTCTTTAAGTCGATGTACGGGGTGAGAAGGATATCCTTGATTTCCTGCCAGATAATTCTGGTCATCTCATCTCCGTCCATTTCAACGAGCGGTGTTTTCATTTGAATTTTTGCCATTTATTTATCCTCCAATCAATAATTTACGCTAACAGGTCGTTTACGCATATCTTAAGCTCATCGTTCCATATGCCTACGGGGATATGCTGGTCAAAGGTGTAAACATTAAGCAGGTGGCTTTCGTCAAAAAGCCTATATACCATAACCCTTTTATAGCTTGGGTCAATTATCCAGTATTCCTTTACACCATTCATGGCATACATATAAAGCTTTTTAAGATAGTTATCACTGTCATCGTTATATGGGTCACATATCTCAGCTATAAACGGCGGTACAGACGTGATGTGGTGAGCTTCCTTTGGTATTTTTTCATCTGTAACATAAATATCAGGCTGCACCACATTATATTCATCAAAGGGAACATCAGAAGGCATTGTAAAAACACTGTATTCGTGTTTTTGGTTTTTAATATAGTCACTAATGAATAAATACATTACCATTTTTATATCATGATGAATACCACTTTGTGAGCCATATGTTATAATTTCTCCGTCTACAAGCTCAATATGAAGATTACTTTCGGGAGTCTTAAAATATTCTTCTGCCGTCATATTTTAATCCTCCTTACCCCATTACCTTGAACCTTATAAAAAGTATCACGCAGGCTATGATAAAGAAAAGTATACTTAGCCCGTCGGAAACAAAGACCGTTTTGCGCTTATTGTTATATTTCTTTTCAAGCCTTTTATATATCAGATTATAGTGCAGCACTATGCCGAGAACAAACCCGGCAAGCGCTATAAAAAAGGGCAGATAGATATGGTTTTTGTGAAGCTTTATCAGCTCCGGGAACACCAGCGCCACTAAAGCAAGCCCCGTGCCCGTGCCGGGCAGGTGGCGGTCGTGAAACTCTTCATCACGGTCGTTGTAGTCTCTTATGTACATTACTTAAGGCTCTCTCTTGTGTAGTCAAGCAATCCTCCCGCAAGGATAATATCCTTAGTTCTGCCCGTAAGCTCGCAGAGCACGGGGATATTTGCACCCGTTGTCTTGTCGGTAAGTGTAAGCTCGCTCTTGCCTGCCTCGATATCGGCACGAACGTTTTCAAGAGCTATCTCATCGCCCTGGTTTATCTTGTCAAAGTCTGCCTCGTTTACAAATGTAAGGGGCAGTATGCCTGCATTTATAAGGTTTGCTCTGTGTATTCTTGCAAAGCTCTTAACTACCACCGCCTTGATGCCTAAGTAGAGCGGCGCAAGTGCTGCGTGCTCACGAGACGAGCCCTGACCGTAGTTCTGGCCGCCGACTATTATCGACTTGCCTAAGTTCTTAGCCCTTCTCGGGAAGTCCTCATCGCAAACTGTGAAGCAGTGCTGCGAGATAGCGGGGATATTCGACCTCAGCGGCAGGATCTTAGCACCTGCGGGCATGATGTGGTCTGTTGTTATATTATCGCCCACTTTGAGAGACACCTTGCACTCGATATTGTCAACGAGGGGTGCTGTCTCGGGGTAGGGCTTGATGTTAGGCCCACGAAGGATCTCAACGCTGTCCATATCAGCTTCATTTGCGGGGGGCTCTACCATATTGTCATTTATAGTAAACTGACGGGGCATTTCAAATTTCGGCATATCGCCGAGCTCCCTCGGGTCTGTTAAGTAGCCCGTAAGTGCGGAGATAGCTGCCATTTCTGGGGAAACGAGGTAGATCTGCCCGTCCTTGGTGCCCGACCTGCCCTCAAAGTTGCGGTTAAATGTTCTTAAGGACACACCGCCTGAGTTCGGTGACTGACCCATACCTATGCACGGGCCGCAGGCTGATTCAAGTATTCTTGCGCCTGCATCTATCATAGTCGCAAGAGCGCCGTTTGAAGCTATCATATTGAGCACCTGCTTAGAGCCGGGGGCTATAGCGAGCGACACGCTCGGGTCAACAGTCTTGCCCTTTAAGATATATGCTACCTTCATCATATCCATAAATGATGAGTTCGTGCAGGAGCCGATACATACCTGATCCACCTTGAGCTTGCCGATCTCGGCAACAGTCTTTACATTATCGGGTGAGTGCGGGCAGGCTGCCATAGGCACGATAGCCGAGAGGTCGATATTTATCTCCTCGTCATAAACAGCGTCATCGTCAGCCTTTAGCTCTGTCCAGACCTCTGCCCTGTCCTGAGCCTTGAGGAACTCAAGGGTCGTCTCATCAGAGGGGAAGATAGATGTTGTAGCGCCAAGCTCGGCACCCATATTTGTTATCGTAGCCCTCTCGGGAACGGTAAGTGTCTTTACACCCTCGCCGCAGTATTCTATTACCTTGCCTACACCGCCCTTGACGGACATTCTCTTTAGCACCTCAAGGATAACGTCCTTAGCAGCCACCCACGGGGAAAGCTTGCCTGTAAGGTTTACCTTGACGATCTTAGGATATGTGATATAGTAAGCACCGCCGCCCATAGCAACTGCAACGTCAAGGCCGCCTGCGCCTATAGCTATCATACCGATACCGCCGCCCGTAGGGGTGTGGCTGTCAGAGCCGATAAGCGTCTTGCCGGGGATACCGAAGCGCTCTAGGTGCACCTGGTGGCAGATACCGTTGCCGGGGCGTGAGAAATAGATACCGTGCTTTTTGGCAACAGAGCCGATAAAGCGGTGGTCGTCAGCATTCTCAAAGCCCGATTGCAGGGTGTTGTGGTCTATGTAAGCGACACTCTTCTCAGTCTTTACTCTCGGCACGCCGATAGCCTCAAATTCCAGGTACGCCATAGTACCCGTAGCGTCCTGAGTCAGCGTCTGGTCGATCCTGATACCGATCTCGTTTCCCTTTTTGAACTCACCGTCAACAACGTGAGCCTTAAGTATTTTTTCAGTCAAAGTAAGTCCCATAAAATAACATTCCTTCCGTGATCAAATATATAATCATTATATAATATTTCGGGGGCTTTGTCAAGAAAAAATGCACTGCCGCCTTCCGCAATGCTTTTGGCAGCGCTTTCCATTGACCCGGCAATCTAAAAATGCTATAATAAATTCGGAGGCGAGCAATATGAGCAAAAACACATTCGAGCTGATCTACGAGGCTGTAAAGAAGATACCGAAGGGCAGGGTCGCAAGCTACGGGCAGATAGCTATGCTTGCGGGCAACCCACGCTGGGCAAGGGTTGTGGGGTATGCCCTGCACGTAAACCCCGACCCCGAGAATATCCCCTGCTACAGGGTAGTTACCAAGGACGGGCGGCTCTCCCCCGCCTTCGCATTCGGCGGGGAAAACAGGCAGCGTGAGCTTTTAGAGCGTGAGGGTGTAGAGTTTGACGAGGACGGGAATGTAATAATGAACAAATACAGAATATGACCCCTTGCGGGGATAATTGTGCAGCCTGCATTAAATGCGGGCTGTTATTTTGTTTGGTATGCCGAAGCGAGTTTAAAAGCTTTTTCGTTGATTTTTTAGGCAAAATGTGATATAATTATTGTCATAAAATTGGTTTGAGGAGGAACAATCATGAAGAATATCCCCGTTATCAAGATAGGCATCGTCGCAGTATCAAGAGACTGCTTCCCGATGTCTCTCTCCGAGTCGAGAAGAAAAGCGTGCGCCGAGGCTTACAGAGCAAAATACGGCGAGATTTTTGAAGCGCCCACCGTTGTCGAGAACGAGCTTGATATGAGAAAGGCTCTTAAAGAGGTAAACGAGGCAGGCGTCAATGCACTTGTGGTCTACCTTGGAAACTTCGGCCCCGAGACGAGCGAGACGCTGCTTGCAAAGTATTTTGACGGCCCCGTTATGTATGTTGCCGCTGCCGAGGACGAGTGCGGCTCATCGCTTTGCGATTCAAGAGGCGACGCTTACTGCGGTATGCTCAACGCAAGCTACAACCTTGCGCTCAGAGGCATCAGGGCTTACATTCCCGAATACCCCGTAGGCACAGCGCCCGAGGTGGCTGATATGATAGCAGAGTTTATCCCCGTTGCAAGGGCGATAATCGGCCTTTCAAGGCTCAAGCTGATCACCTTCGGCCCCCGCCCGCAGGACTTTCTTGCCTGCAACGCCCCCATAAAGCAGCTTTATAATCTGGGCGTTGAGATCGAGGAAAACTCAGAGCTCGACCTGTTCGAGGCGTTCAACAAGCACAAGGACGACCCGAGGATCCCCGCAGTTATCAAGGATATGGAGACCGAGCTGGGCGAGGGCAACAAAATGGCGGGCATACTGCCGAAGCTTGCACAGTATGAGCTAACGCTTCTTGACTGGATAGACGAGCACAAGGGCGAGAGAGAGTTCGTAGCACTTGCCAACAAGTGCTGGCCCGCTTTCCAGACACAGTTCGGCTTCGTTCCCTGCTATGTCAACAGCCGCCTTACCGCACAGGGCATACCCGTAGCGTGCGAGGTAGACATATACGGCGCACTCAGCGAATACATCGGAACCTGCGTTACCGAGGACGCAGTTACCCTGCTTGACATCAACAACACAGTTCCCGGAGACATCTTCAAGGAGGATATCGAGGGCAAGTTCGACTACACGCAGAAGGACACCTTTATGGGCTTCCACTGCGGAAACACCGCTGCCTGCAAGGTAAGCAAGCCCACAATGAACTATCAGCGCATCATGAAGCGCAGCCTTGAGCCTGACGGCGAGCCCGACATCACAAGAGGCACACTCGAGGGCGACATCGCACCCGGAAAGATAACCTTCTACCGCTTGCAGTCAACGGCCGACGCTAATTTGAGAGCTTATGTTGCCGAGGGCGAGGTGCTCCCCGTTGCAACAAGGAGCTTCGGCTCGATAGGTATTTTTGCTATACCCGAAATGGGCCGCTTCTACAGACACGTGCTTATACAGGACAACTACCCGCACCACGGCGCAGTTGCTTTTGCACACGCAGGCAAGGCAATACACAGCGTGCTTACATACTTAGGCGTTGAAAAGATCAGCTTCAACCAGCCCAAGGGTATGCTTTACCCGACGGAAAACCCGTTTGCAAGGTAATAACGAATAGGTCTTTATACTCCCCGAGCCTTCGGGGAGTATATTTTTTACCGCTTTTTCTACGGCAAATCTCGGATTTTGCATTTTTTGACAGCCATTCCTGCATATTTAGCACTTAGAAAATGCATTTTGAGAGATATCCTTCACGGTCAAGATGACGGATATTTTGAAATTTTAAAGCGCTTGTCCTGCAAGCTTAAAGCCTTAAAAAGTCATATTTTCGCACAATTTGCAGCTTTTATGTGAAATATAGCCTAAATATGCAAGATTTTTAGCCGCAACTTTTATACGTTCAAAAAATATTTATAAAATATTTTTGCAGGATTTCGATTTTGCTCTTGCATTTTGCGGTAGGGCGTGCTATAATCATCATATCGGCTGAAAGCAGCCAGACTTGACCGAAAGGGTGAATAAAAATGAATGAGCAAGGGAACAATGAGGAGCTTCGCCTCGGGAAATACAAAGGCAAAACGCTCTACTCCCCCGATCACGAGCACGACAACTGCGGCATAGGGGCGGTAGTCAACATTAAGGGCATAAAAAGCCACAAAACTGTAGAGGACGCCCTCACTATCGTAGAAACACTTGAGCACCGTGCAGGTAAGGACGCCGAGGGCAAGACGGGTGACGGAGTAGGTATTCTCTTGCAGATCTCACATAAATTTTTCAGCCGTGTGGCCAAAGAGGAGCTTGGCTTCGGGCTTGGCGGCGAGCGTGACTATGCCGTGGGAATGTTCTTCTTCCCGCAGGCGGAGCTTGCAAGGCTTCAGGCAAAGAAGATGTTCGAGCTTATCGCCGCAAAGGACGGGCTGGAGATCCTCGGCTGGCGAAAAGTGCCCTCGCACCCCGAGGTGCTGGGCGCAAAGGCGGTAGAGTGTATGCCCGCCATTTACCAGTGCTTCATCAAGCGCCCCGAGCGGGTAGAAAGGGGGCTGCCCTTCGACAGGCGGCTCTATGTCGCAAGGAGAGAGTTTGAGCAATCAAATGAGGACACCTACGTAGTTTCCCTATCAAGCAGGACGATAGTTTACAAGGGAATGTTCCTGGTAGGCGACCTCAGGCGCTTTTTTACAGATCTTCAGGACAAGGACTATGAATCGGCTATCGCTATGGTGCACTCACGCTTTTCTACCAACACCAACCCCAGCTGGCAGCGTGCACACCCGAACAGAATGATAGTTCACAACGGCGAGATCAACACGATAAAGGGCAACGCCGACAAAATGCTCGCCCGTGAGGAGAGAATGAGGTCTGAGCCGCTAAAGGACGACCTTGACAGGCTGCTGCCTGTTGTAAACACCGAGGGCTCTGACTCGGCAATGCTCGACAACACGCTTGAATTCTTGGTGATGAGCGGAATGGAGCTGCCGCTCGCTATGATGATAACAGTTCCCGAGCCGTGGGACAACAACCACAACCTCTCACGCAAAAAAAGGGATTTCTACCAATACTACGCAACCATGATGGAGCCGTGGGACGGGCCCGCCTCGATACTTTTCTCAGACGGCGACATAATGGGGGCTGTGCTTGACAGAAACGGGCTGCGCCCCTCAAGATACTATGTGACAGATGACGGAAATATCATACTATCCTCCGAGGTGGGGGCTTTGCCGATACCCCCCGAAAGGATCGTATCAAAGCAGCGCCTTCGCCCCGGCAAGATGCTGCTCGTTGACACGGTAAAGGGCGAGGTCATCGACGATGACGAGCTAAAGGAGCACTACGCCTCACGCAAGCCCTTCGGCGAATGGCTCGACAAGGGGCTCATAAACCTTCACGACCTGAAAATTCCGAATGCACGTGTCCACGAAAGCGGGCGTGAGCTTCGCCACAAGCTGCAAAAGGCTTTCGGCTACACATATGAGGAGATAATGACCTCGATACTGCCAATGGCGCAAAACGGGGCAGAGCCTATCGCATCAATGGGCACCGACTCGCCGATAGCCGTTCTGTCAAAAAGGCCGCAGCCGCTGTTTAACTACTTCAAGCAGCTTTTTGCTCAGGTAACGAACCCGCCGATAGATGCGATAAGGGAGGCGCTTGTCACCTCATCGACCGTTTACGTCGGCTCGGCGGGAAATATTCTGGAGGAAGCCCCCGAGAACTGCAAGGTGCTTAAGATCAAAAACCCGATTCTTTCATCTACCGACCTTTTGAAGATAAAGAATATGCACTCGGAGGATTTCAAGGTAGCCGTGCTGCCGACCCTATACTACAAGAACACAAGGCTCGAAAAGGCAATAAACAGGCTGTTCCTCGAGGCTGACAAGGCGTATGGCAGCGGGGCGAACGTGCTTATCCTCTCCGACAGAGGGGTCGATGAGAACCATTTAGCTATCCCCTCGCTGCTGGCAGTTTCAGCCTTGCACCAACACCTCGTCGTTACAAAGCGCCGCACCTCGCTTTCGATAATACTCGAAAGCGGCGAGCCGAGGGAGGTCCACCACTTTGCGGCACTTTTAGGCTACGGTGCAACGGCCGTAAACCCATACCTTGCACAGGAAACGATCCACGAGCTGATACATAACGATATGCTCGACAAGGACTACTATGCGGCAGTTGACGACTACAACAGCGCTATCGTTCACGGGATAATAAAGATTGCCTCAAAAATGGGCATTTCGACGCTGCAATCCTACCTTGGCTCACAGATCTTCGAGGCGATAGGCATAAGCCGTGAGGTGATAGACAAATACTTCACAGGCACAGTCAGCCGCATAGGCGGCATAACCCTTGCCGACATAGAAAGGGCAGCAGACGAGCTGCACACGGCAGCCTTTGACCCGCTGGGGCTTGACACAAATGACGAGATACCCGCAGCAGGCTCACACAAGGCAAGAAGCGGCAAGGAGGAGCATTTATACAACCCCAGATCGATCTACCTTTTACAGCTTGCAGCCCGCACGGGGAATTACGAAAAATACAAGGAATACTCAAGGCTTTTGAATGAGGAACTGCAGCCTATGCACATAAGGGGGCTGCTCGACTTCAATTACGCCGACGCCCCGCTGCCGCTTGACGAGGTAGAGAGTGCGGCGAGCATAGTCAAGCGCTTCAAGACGGGTGCTATGTCCTACGGCTCGATCTCGGGCGAGGCACACGAAACGCTCGCAATAGCCATGAACCGCCTGCACGGCAAGTCAAACAGCGGCGAGGGCGGCGAGAGTGAGGAGCGCCTGCTCACCAAGGGCACAGCGCAGGACAAATGCTCGGCAATAAAGCAGATAGCATCGGGGCGCTTTGGCGTTACCTCAAGATACCTTACCTCGGCAGACGAGCTGCAGATCAAAATGGCGCAGGGCGCAAAGCCCGGCGAGGGCGGGCATCTTCCCGGCAAAAAGGTCTATCCTTGGATAGCAAAGACCAGGCACTCAACGCCCGGCGTTTCGCTGATCTCACCTCCGCCGCACCATGACATCTACTCGATAGAGGACTTAGCACAGCTCATATACGACCTCAAAAACGCAAACCGTGATGCGAGGATCTCGGTAAAGCTCGTTTCCGAGTGCGGGGTCGGCACTGTCGCAGCGGGCGTTGCAAAGGCGGGGGCTGCCTGCATACTGATCTCGGGCTATGACGGCGGAACGGGCGCTGCACCGAGAAGCAGCATCTACAACGCAGGCCTCCCGTGGGAATTAGGCCTTGCCGAGGCACACCAGACGCTCATACTAAACGGCCTGCGCCACAAGGTAACTATAGAAACAGACGGAAAGCTTATGACAGGGCGTGATGTTGCGATAGCCGCTATGCTCGGTGCTGAGGAATTCGGCTTTGCGACTGCGCCGCTGATAACTCTCGGCTGCGCTATGATGAGGGTGTGCAACCTTGACACCTGCCCCTTCGGCGTAGCAACGCAAAACCCCGAGCTGAGAAAGCGCTTTGCGGGCAAGCCGGAATATGTTATAAACTTTATGATGTTCATAGCCGAGGAGCTTAGGGAATATATGGCACGCCTCGGCGTAAGGACTGTAGACGAGCTTGTCGGCAGGACGGATCTTTTGAAGGTAAAGGATTATCTTTCGGGAAATGCGGCAAAGCTTGACCTGTCACTGATACTTAACAGCGACTTTGCAGCAGAACGCCAAAGCTATGACAAAAAGAGCCTTTATGATTTCGAGCTTGAAAAGACGCTCGATATGAAGGTCCTCGAAAAGAAGCTGACAGGGGCTCTTAACAAGGGCGAGAAAAAAGAGCTTGAAATAGACGTTGTGAACACAGACCGAAGCTTTGGAACGATGTTCGGCTCACTGATCACCAAAAAGCACAGCGACGGTCTGCCGGAGGACAGCTTTGTTATCACCTGCCACGGTTCGGGCGGGCAGAGCTTTGGGGCGTTCATACCGAAGGGCTTGACGCTAAAGCTTTTAGGCGACAGCAACGATTACTTCGGCAAGGGCTTATCGGGCGGCAAGCTGATAGTAACGCCCCCCGAGGGCAGCCGCTTTGAGGCTGACAAAAACATAATAATCGGCAACGTTGCCCTCTACGGCGCAACAAGCGGAAAGGCGTTCATAAACGGCGTTGCGGGCGAGCGCTTCTGCGTAAGGAACTCGGGCGCTGTCGCAGTATGCGAGGGCGTGGGCGATGACGGGTGCGAATATATGACAGGCGGCAAGGCCGTTATCCTTGGCAAGGTCGGAAAAAACTTTGCGGCGGGAATGTCGGGCGGTATAGCTTATGTTCTTGATGAGGACAGTGAGCTTTACACAAAGCTCAACGAGGAGCTCGTATTATTTGAAAGCATAGACAACGCCGCAGATTCAGCAGACCTCAAGGCTATGATAGAGGAGCACTACGCCGCTACAGGCTCGAAAAAGGCAAAGGAAGTGCTTGATAGCTTTGCGGCGTTCCTGCCAAGATTCAAAAAGGTGATCCCGAGAGACTACAAGCTGATAACACAGGCTATAGCAGACTTTGAGCGCACGGGAATGGACAGAGAAAAGGCACAGATAGAGAGCTTCTACAAGCTCGTCGGCAGCAAGGCATAGAAAGGAGCGGGCAAAATGGGAAACCCAAACGGATTTTTAGAGCTTGAGCGCATTGACGCTGCGGCACTTGACATAAGAGAAAGGATCAAAAACTACAACGAGTTCCACACCCCTCTTTTTAAGGAGGAGCAGCAGCTTCAGGCATCACGCTGCATGGACTGCGGCGTGCCCTTCTGCCAATCGGGAATGAACATCGGCGGAAGCATTTCTGGCTGCCCGCTTGGCAACCTTATCCCCGAATTCAACGACCTGCTTTACCGTGGCTACTGGGAGGCTGCCTACAAGCGTCTCAGGGCTACAAACAGCTTCCCCGAGTTTACGTCAAGAGTATGCCCGGCACTTTGCGAAAAGGCCTGCACCTGCTCTGTCGGCGGCGATGCGGTAACGGTAAGAGCAAACGAATTTGCGATAGTCGAAAACGCCTACTCACACGGCTACGCCAAGGCGACCCCGCCCGAGGTAAGGACAGGCAAGCGCATAGCCGTTATCGGCTCGGGCCCTGCGGGGCTAGCGGCAGCAGACCAGCTAAACCGCCGTGGCCACAGCGTGACCGTATTTGAAAAGAGCGACCGCATAGGCGGGCTGCTTATGTACGGCATACCGAACATGAAGCTTGAAAAGCACATTATCGAGCGCAGGATACAGATTATGCAGCAGGAAGGGATAGAATTCAAGACGGGCGTAAACGTCGGGGCAGATATAAAGGCTGACGAGCTTTTAAAGAGCTTTGACCGTGTTATAATCGCCTGCGGTGCAGGCAAGCCCCGTGATATAAGCGCCAAGGGAAGAGATGCAAAGGGGATATACTTTGCAGTCGATTTTCTAAAGGCCGTGACCAAAACGCTGCTTGATAGTAAGCCCTGCGAGGGGTTTGTTGATACCAAGGGCAAAAACGTTATAGTAATAGGCGGCGGCGACACGGGCAACGACTGTGTAGGCACCTGTGTAAGGCAGGGCGCAAAAAGCGTTATACAGCTTGAAATGATGCCGAAGCTGCCCGACACAAGGCAGCCCGACAACCCCTGGCCGGAATGGCCCCGTGTCGCAAAGACAGATTACGGGCAGGAGGAAGCGGCACTTATCTACGGCGGAGACATAAGGCGCTACCAGACCACGGTAAAGGAATTTATAAGCGGCAAGGGCAACGAGCTCAAGGCTGTAAAGCTGATAGAGCTTGAGGCGCAAAGGGACGAGAAAACAGGCCGCCTTAAAATGACGGAAAAAGCAGGCACGGAAAGCGAGGTCAAGGCAGATATCGTGCTTATCTGTGCGGGCTTTTTGGGAGTGGACGATCACATCGCAAAAGCATTCGGAACAGCCCTCGACCGGCGCAGCAACATAGCCTCGGTAAACGGCACACACCTGACCTCAAAGGAACGTGTATTTGTCTGCGGCGACAGCCGCACAGGGCAATCGCTCGTTGTTCGTGCGATACGTGAGGGGCGTGACTGTGCAAGGGAGGTAGACGAGAGCCTTATGGGCTACAGCAACCTCTGACAGCAGGCAATAGGCAACAGACAACAGAAAATGCACCCCGGCTTCGGGGTGCATTTTTCTTATTTTTTCGTGTCCTTTATAAATTTATCTATTCTTTCATAATCGTCCTTGACCCGGTTATAGAGGGCGATGCCCTTTTCGTTGCCAAGCCTTTTACGAAGGGCGTTATAGAAGGCGTTCTTGTTCTTTGAGCCCTCGGCAGTCTCACGGATAAGCGTCAGCTCGTCCTTTGTCATCGGCTGCTCGTGCTTTGCGCCCATAAGGTTATTCAAAAACTGGTTGATCTTGCCCTTTTGCGCCTTTGTCATCTCGCCGCCGTTTTGGGCGGTTTTTTTCTTTTTGGCTGCGGGCTTTTTGGGCTCGGGCTTCGGTTCCTCGGCCTTCGGCTCCTCGGGCTTTGGCTCCTCCCCCGTCTGCACGGGTGCGGGCTCCTCCGCCTTTTTGGGCGCTGTCTTTGGCACCTTTTTAGGCTTTGCCTTGGTCGCCTTGGGCTTCTCTTCGGGCTTGGGTGCCTCGCCCGGCTCTTCATTAAGCCCCGGCTGCTTGTCCGCAACGGCAGCGGCGCTCAGCTCCATAGCCTTTGAGATCTCAGCCTCGAATACATCCGGCTCTATCTCGGGAATCTCCGGGGCAGAGAATACGAGCAGATCATCCGTCACATCGCTCTTGGGGCGAGGTGCGCCGATTATCCCACGCCTTGAAACATTAGCCTTGCCGAATGAGCGATAGCGCTCGACAACGACGTCAAAGCCCTTATCCTTGCTGACTATCACAAATTCACGCTCGGTATTATAAACTATGCCCAGCACGGAAACAATATCAAAATCCATAGCATTCAATATGCCGTTTTTGCTCTTGTAGAATTTGATCGCAGCCTTCGTCTTTAGAAGTGCCGTTATTATCGGTATCTTCAGTGTATCAGCCTTTTCGCTGTAGAAAACTATAAGCTCGTCCGACTCCTCAAGATTATTTGCCCCCTCAAAGCCGCCGCTGTTGACATTTTCAAGATCTATAAGATATGTGGTATTCATAGTATCACCCTCTGTAATTGATTATTATTATCATACCATTATTTCGGTGATATGTCAAGTCAGCGATCGGCAGGAAAGCCCCCAAGGGGCTCTCCCCCGGGGGGCTATTGCTAATTAGGGCAGTACCGGATCAGGCCTGTGCCGTGTACAGCTCATAGTATGCGCCGTGCTTTGCCATAAGCTCGTCATGAGAGCCCTGCTCCAAAATGCCGTGGTCGTCTATGAACATTATCACATCACAGCTGCGTATAGTTGACAGGCGGTGGGCTATGATAAAGGACGTTCTGCCCTTCAAAAGCTCGGCCAAGCCCTTTTGCACGAGCACCTCGGTCTTAGCGTCTATAGAGGAGGTCGCCTCATCTAGCACCAGTATCTTCGGGTCGGACAGGAGCGTTCTCGCAAAGCTTATAAGCTGCTTTTCGCCGCCCGAGAGCTTTGAGCCACGCTCATTTACCTGCGTTTCATAGCCGTCTGACATCTCCCTGATAAAGCCGTCGGCACAGACAGCCTTTGCCGCCGCCCTTATCTCGGCATCTGTCGCATCAAGTCTGCCGTAGCGGATATTCTCGAGTATGCTGTCAGAGAATATAAAGCTGTCCTGAAGCATTATCCCCATTTGAGTACGCAGGCTTTTTAGCGTTACGCTGCCGATATCAACGCCGTCAACGGTTATCCTGCCCTTATTTATATCGTAAAACCTTGAGATGAGCGAGACTATAGTGGATTTTCCCGCACCCGTAGGCCCTACAAGTGCCACGCTCTGCCCCGCCTTGACATTGAAGGAAAGGTCTTTTAACACATCTATCCCCTCTTCATAGCCGAAGGTGACATTTTCAAAGCTTACATCGCCCTTTATCTCGCCCATTTCTTTAGCGCCGGGCTTATCGGCGATAGTTGCGGGCTCGTCCAGGGTCTCAAATATACGCTCTAAGTAAGCGATATTATTTATAAAGTTATTCATTATATTTGAAATGCTCATTATCGGCTGCCAGAAGCGTGATGCGTAGCCTGTCATAGCCGAGAGCGTTCCGAGCGAGACCGTTGCGGGGTCAAGCACAAGCAGCCCGACGATAAACATCGCCGCCCTAACAAGCGTTGAGATATTATCCGTTGCAGGCCATACGAGGTTTGAGAATTTTACTGCACGCATCCAGCTCTTGCGGTAGCTTGTATTGAGCCTGTCGTAGATCTGAGCATTCTCCTCCTCACGGGTGAAGACCTGCGTGATACGTGCGCCGACGATGTTTTCCTGCAAATATGCGTTCATATTCGAGCTCTTGTTTGAAACGTCCTGCCACGCCTTGCGCTGATACTTCTTTATCGCAAACATAACAAGCATAAACAAGGGCAGCCCCGACAGCGCAACAAGTGTGAGCCTTACATCAACTATCAGCATAAAGATAAGGATAAATACCATATTGAGTATTTCCATAATAAAGTTGATGATACCGTTTGAAAGCATATCGGAAACGGAGTTTACATAGTTGATGACCCTTATTAGGATTTTGCCGTGGGGGCGGTCGTCATAGTAGGTAAAGGGCAGCTCCTGCAAATGTGCAAAAAGATCCTCCCTGATATCAAAGATGATATTCTGACCTACCACAGTCATGATCCGTGACCTTATATTGCCCAGCACAACGCTTACAACGTTAAACACAAACACCGCAAGCGCAAGCAGCACAAGCTCGCCTATATCCTTATCAGGGATAGTAACATCGAGCGCACGCTTTGTGATAAGGGGCGCTATAAGCCCTGTTATCGCCGCTAAAATGCTCAGCAAAAGCGAGAGCAGCATTTTGTTTTTATAGCGCTTTATATACTTATAAGAACGCTTAAGGTGGGTAAAGTCAAAGGGCGTTTCAAGCTGCTCGTCTATATCGTATCTGTTTCTTGCCACTTAGACCACCGCCCCTTCCGTATCGCCGCACTGAAGCTCATAGATCTGCTTATAGTACCCCTCACGGGAGATAAGCTCCTCATGAGTTCCGATATCTGCGACCCTGCCGTTATCAAGAATAATGATCTTATCAGCATTTTTGGTAGAGGATATACGCTGGGCGATTATGATCTTTGTGCATTCAAAATCGAGCCCGTCGGTAAGCGCCTTTTGTATTGCAGCCTCGGTCTCGAGGTCTACTGCCGAGGTAGTGTCATCAAGTATCAGCACCGAGGGCCTTACAGCTATCGCCCTTGCAAGGGATATCCTCTGCTTCTGCCCGCCCGAGAGCCCGACGCCACGCTCGCCGACTATAGTTTCGTAGCTGTCGGGCAGCTTTTCTATAAACTCGTGTGCTGAGGACAGCTCGGCGCATTTTCTTACATATTCCTCACTGAGTGAGCTGTTGCCGAAGGCTATATTTGAATCGATCGTATCGGAATAGAGCAGCACGTCCTGCGTAGCTATGCTGATATTTTTTCTGAGTGCGTGAAGTCGGTGCAGCCGCACGTTCTTCCCGTCAACGAGCACCTCGCCGCTATCTACATCATAAAAGCGTGGGATAAGGTTTATAAGCGAGGTCTTGCCGCTGCCTGTAGCGCCCATTACAGCGACTGTTTCGCCCGCATTTATCTTAAAGCTTATATCGTGCAGTATTTCCTTGCCGTCGATAGAGAAGCAGGCGTTTTTGAACTCGATATCGCCGTTCAGACGCTCGGCAGGTGTGTCTGCGTCCTCACGGTCGACGATCATCGGCGCAAAGTAGTAGATCTCGACTATCTTACCCGCAGACGCCACGAAGCGGTGGAAATCATTAACGTAGTTGCCAAGGCTTCTGAGCGGGTTGCTGACCGCCCACAAAAGCCCCGATATAGCGACATACTGCCCCATAGTAAGGTGCTGCCTTATCATAAAGAAGCCGCCTGCGAGCAGCAGCACAACGCTTAAAGACCCCGCCAGAATATCAATAAACGGCTGGTATTTAAGCCACACATACGCTGCCTTTATATTGGATCTGCGGTATTCCTCATCACGCCTTTTAAACTTTTCCTTCTCAAACTCCTCCCTTGCAAACGCCTTTACGACACGGTTGCCGGAGATATTCTCCTGCGCTGCGGTGTTGAGGGCGGAGGACTTTTCCCTGACCTCTCTGTATGCAGGGCCTGCGTGCGCCGAGAGCTTGCGTCTGAGCACAAGTATCGCCGGGGTCAATAGAAGCAGGCAGAACGCCGTTGCATAGTCGATCGTGAAAAAATACACCATTGACGCTGTAAAGAGCGCAACACTCTCGACTGCACCCTTGATGACCCACGAGACCATATGCCTTACCATATCAAGGTCGCCCGTGAGCCTTGTCATAAGGTCGCCCGTGCGGAAGCGGTCATAGAAAGCGATATCCTGATTTTCTATCTTACGGAAAAGGTGGGTGCGGATATTGTAGATCATTCCCTGCGAGGCTGTTTCATAATACATATTGCAGGCATACTGGAACACCGTTCTGATAAATGTAAAGCCGACCATAGCTATTATAAGCAGCAGCAGACCCCGCCTGTCATTCTTGATATTTTGCAGGGCATTCTCATTTGAGATATATCTGTCAATTATCTTCGACTGAAAATAAGGTGCTGTAACATAGAGCGCATTACAAAGTATCGACAGGCACAGCGCTATTATATAGCCTCTTCTGCTGCCCTTCATATTCGCCCACAGCCACTTGAACTGGAACATTCCCACACCCCCGTTTAACATATTTTAGGTTGTTTTTCTTATTACGTTTATGTATTATATCACATATCACGCCTTAAAAAAATAGATTATACTATTTAATTCTTTACAAATCCCAACATCGCATAAACGATACCAGTGGCAATAAAAAACGCCCCCCGAAAGCGTTAGGTCGGTGCCGATATAAAAGCTTTGCCCCTAAGTGTCAGCTCAGGGGCATTACGTTTATTCGGCTGCTATGCCGGATCATATTTTAGTTGTTCTTTACAATGTATCTGTTGATCTGTACTGTTTTGTCCTTTAACGGTAAATGCTCCTCGCCGGCTTCAAGAAATACTCCTCCGCATTTTTGAATGACCCTGATAGAAGCAGTATTTTCGGGCATAGCATCTATCCTTATTTCTGAATAACCTTTGGAGAATAAATGATCTATCACACATCGGCAGGCTTCTGTCATGTAGCCGTTACCCCAATATTTCCGTGCCAGATTATACCCTATTACAGGAGTACCCCTGACACCCCCTAAATAGCCGACCACATCGACCCCGCCGATCAGCTTATCTTCCTTCTTCAGCTCTATTGCAAAATTCAGGCGTTCGGGCTTTTCGTACTGATCGACCCATAAGCTCAGTATCCCCTTTGTTTCCTCAATACTTTTGTGAGTATTCCATGTGAGATACTTTGTGACCTCGGGATCGCTTGCCCAGCCAAAGAACATTTCCTGTGCGTCCTCTATTGTGAAAGGTCTTAAGATCAGTCGTTTTGTTTCCAAAGTCAATTTCATACGACCCACTCCCCCCATTTTTTGTAATAAGAATTATACCACAGTATATTAGCACTGTCAATAGAAACGCCTAAGTATTTCTGATCTTATATCAGAAATACTTAGGCGTAAAAGCTCTGTATCAGCGCCGCACCTTCACCCTCGGGGGTAATTATGATATACAATAGACAAAGCCCGAACCGTTCATATCGGCTATCCCTTAAGTCGCAGCGGCCTCCTCCGGCGCTTCCCCTTGATAGAGCAGCTTTAGCAATATCGGGGTGGAAACCGAGGATACTATTATAAGCAGGATAACGCAGGCAAAGTACCTTGAGTCCAGCAGCCCTACCGACAAGCCCTTTTGGGCGACGATAAGGGCGACCTCGCCTCTCGTCATCATACCGACGCCGACCTTTAGGCTATCCTTCAGCTTAAATCCCATAAGGCGTGAGGTGAGCCCACAGCCGATGACCTTTGTGAGCAGCGCTACCAGCACAAAGCCTACTGAGAAAAACAGCAGGTCTGCATTAAAGTCATCAAGCGTAGTCTTAAGCCCGATAGAGGCAAAAAACACAGGCCCGAAGAACATATATGAATTGATATCGACACGCCTTGCGATATAGTCAGAATCAGTCAGGCTGCAAAGGATAAGCCCCGCAACATATGCGCCCGTGATATCTGCGATACCAAAGAACGCCTCTGCTGCGAATGCCAAAAACATACACAAAGCGAGCCCCAGTATAGGTATGCGGCGCTGGTGAGGGTAGAGCTTATCGATCTTTTTGAAGATATAGTAGGTCAAAAAGCCCACCGCAAAGCTGAACACTATAAACAGCCCCGTATGCCAGAGCACGCTTACAGGCTTAGTGTCGGGGTCTTTAAAGCCGATAACGAAGGTGAGCACGATAATGCCGATAACGTCATCTATTATCGCCGAGCTTAGGATAAGTGTGCCGATAGTTCCCTTGAGCCTTCCAAGCTCCTTGAGCGTTTCGACCGTGATGCTGACGCTCGTTGCTGTCATTATAGTACCGATAAAGACAGCACGCATAAACTTTTCCGTACCCACAGCGCCGAAGCCGTAGAAAAAGCCGTACAGCAGCGTTCCGCCGATAAGCGGCACAAACACGCCCACGCAGGCAACCAGCAGCGCCTTGGAGCCTGTTTTTATAAGATCCTTTAGATTGGTCGTGAGCCCTGCGCCGAACATAAGCATTACAACGCCGATCTCGGCAATAAGCTTTAAATAATCCGAATCCTTAACAACGCCAAGCACGCACGGGCCTATAAGCAGCCCCGCTATGATCTCACCGACCACCTGCGGCGCCTTGAGCTTTCCCGCAAGCAAACCAAAAAGCTTTGCGGAAACTATTATAACTGCCAGGTCTCTGAAAAACTCTATCCTATCCAAATCATCTCTCCCTTTCCCAAAATAATATTATAGCACCTCGGGGCGTTATTTTCAATAGCAAAATACCACATAAAAAACCCCTTTTAACAAGGGGTTTTTACAGTTATTATCAATTATAGCCGAAAGTGTTAAGCCTTATAAGATATAATATGAATATGTGAAGAGGATAGGCTATGTAAAAGGCGTATTTTGCAGCCTTGGTTTTGATGAAGCCCCGCTCGCCGTTATACATATTTATCGGCAGGAAGGCGACTATTATCGCATATGCGCCCGAGAAAAAGCAAGAGCCCACTATCGCCTGAAGGATCTTTCTATCACGCATTATATACAAAAAGAGTATAAAGCCAAGCCCCCTGCTGCCGTAGTCAGCCCGAAGCAGGACAGACAGCGCAAAAAGCCCGAAAAGGCAGGTGAACATTTTATACCTATCGTCCTTGAACCTCTCATAGGCACATATCGCAAGGTAGCCTAAAAAAAGCGTAAAAAACACATTCTGCCCCGAATAAAGCAAACGCCCGCTGTGCTCTAAATTCCAAGGAATCTCGGAGATAAGCGCAAATATCAGCAGACTCAGCCCATAGTGCTTTTTATCATGGGTATGCAAATAGCCCTCGGTAATAAGAAAGCAGTATATCGGAAATGCAAGCCTCCCAATCTTCCTGACTATAAAATAAAGCGTTATAGCGTGTGAGCCTATACTGACGATCGGCTCGTTGGCAAACTGTGCCTGACTTAACAGAAACGCACCGATATGGTCTATTATCATCGTGATAAGCGCTATCATTTTCAAAGCGCTGCCCGACAGGGGCTTTAAGCCCTCAAATCTCTTATATATTCCTTCAAGCCGCTCCATAGCTACTCCCTTACCCCGCCGTCATCAAATTCTATCACCCTGTCACATATACCCAGCGCAGCGGGGCGGTGGGTGACGATAACGACTGTTTTATCCGTCATCTGCCTTAGGTTTTCAAGCAGCCTTGCCTCGGTGTTCTCATCAAGGGCACTCGTTGCCTCGTCAAGCAAGAGCACGGGGCTGCCCGAATATACAGCCCTTGCTATCGCAAGCCTTTGCATCTGCCCTTCGGAGAGGCCTGTGCCACGCTCACCGAGCATTGTGTCCACACCTTCCTCAAGCTCATCTACAAATTCCTTAGCGCAGGAGACTGAAAGCGCCTGCTCTATTCTCTTATCGTTATCCTTATCATCGGGGTCTGCAAAGCTTATAACATCTCTTATAGTTCCGCTCATAAGCTTGTTCCCCTGCGGAACATAGGCAAAGAGCCTGTGATAAAGCGGGGAAAGCGTTTCGCTGCCGTGCCCCTTTAGCCTTATGAACCTCTTGCCGGAATCGAGCTTATATATACACATCAAAAGCTTGAGCACCGTGCTCTTGCCGCAGCCGCTGTGCCCTGTAAAGACGACATACTCACCCTTTTCGATACTAACACTCGTGCCGTTGAGCACAACGGGCATATTCTCCTTTGTAAGCTCGCCTATGCTCGAGCAGTTAGCATAATACGCAAAGTGCGCATCATCAAGCCCAAAGCCCTCAAGCTCGCTTTGATACAGTGAGGTTATCCTTTCTATGCTAAGCGGCTCGTCCGTGATATCGTCCTCAAAGCTCTCGATCTCCATAAGCCTTTCGGCACTTGCGATCATCGCATAGTATTTCGGCAGATAGCCCGTTATATTTGCAAACGGTGCCTGTATCTGCGAGATCAGCTGAGTTATCGCAGTAAGCGTTCCGTAGGTTATCCTGCCCATAAGTATCCCGTAGCCGCAGTAGCACACGCCGAAGATATACATTCCCTCCATTATCATATTAAAACCGACATTTGAGAAGTTAGAGAAGTAGTTGCGCCTCATTCTCATTTTTTTGTGATCCTTCATCTTCTCCTCTGCCTGCTTTTGCGTGCTCTTTTCGGCTGCGAAGGAGCGGATCATCATCATTGACCCTATCCTCTCCTGCAAAAACACCCTAAGCCTGCCGTCGCTTTCCTGAATACGCTTATGGAGCCTTTTTAGCACCCTTCTAAAGCCATAGGTGACAAACATCATAAGCACCCCGCCCGGGATAAAAATAAAAGCAAAGCGATAATCGAGCGCTATTATCATAATAAGCGCACTTATCATCTTAACCACCATTCCCACTAGCCCGGGGAGGATATCGACATAGCTTTGTGAGATAACTACGGTATCATTGGTAAGGCGGTTGAGCCACTCACCCGAATGAACGGCAGAGACTGCCGAATAATCCTTCCTTAAGATTTCACGAAGCAGTCTCCGCTTGAAGATATTTTCAAATTCAGCCCTTGAAAGCTCGCCAAGCCACCTTATAGCGGCTCTCATAGCTATCTGCACCAGCACGAGCACTACTATCATAACAGCCGCCATGATAAAGCCCTGCTTGTTTTTTTCCGTAGCATTATCCACTATATTTCTCAAAAACAGCGCATACAGTACCCCCGATGCGCCGTTTGCCCCCTGCACTATTATAAGTGCAAGTATATATAGCTTTTGCCTGCCGCCCGCTTTAAAGAGCCATTTTACAGCGCTTTTCTCCATTATTTCTCCAAAGCGCCGATGTTTTTGAGCTGTGTGAGCACCTTTCTAACGTCACGCTCGATAACGCCCTCGGGTGCCTCATACTTGCTCCTGAGCTTTGCCACGATCTCGGCCTCGGTAGTTCTTTCCTTTAAAAGCTCAAGTATCTCACCGGTGGTCTTATTGCCCTTAACTATTCCGGAAAAGCTTGCCTTTCCCGTTGATACGAGCATAAACTCGTCACCTGCGTTATGTGTTATGAATTCCTTTTTCAGTCTCATATTTAAGCTCCTTCTATTCTTGTTTTATACATACACATTTATTATAGCATACTTTTTTCAGATATTCAAGGGGTAGAGAAAAAAATCTTGAGCTCTCCGCCCACAGACGCCCTGCTAAGGAAAATTGGAATTTGGCGAAGGGGGTCTGGGGGGCGACCGCAAAGCCCCCCGATATGCCCCCGGAGTGATGAACTAAGTCTTAGCTCAACGCTCCGGGGGAGTTAAGCCGCCTGCGGCGGCTTATTGGGGGCTTTGCG
>JAFRYW010000084.1 GCA_017442845.1 Ruminococcus sp. | reverse complement strand
GCACCCTTGATGTGCATATACGTACTCTGAGAGGCAAGCTGGGCGAATACGGCAAATACATAGTGACCGTCCGAAACGTAGGCTACAAGCTGGATAAGGACGAATGATATGGAGAGAAAGATAAACCTTCACCTGTTTTATATGGGCGTTGTAACAGCGATAATAGGCATACTTATCACAACTGTTACCTATTATCATTTCTTCCGCAAGGAGGTCGAGGAGAACCTTGCACATGAATGTCATCTGGTGGCACAGTGCTATGACAGCGGTGACCCGATCACCGAGCTTGACCGCTTCACGGGTGAGGACTTCCGTATAACACTTATCGAAAAGGACGGTACCGTTCTATTTGAGAGCAACGGCGACCCGCAGGGAATGCCAAATCACCTTGACCGCCCCGAGATAGGGGCGGCTATCGAAAACGGCACGGGCACAGACACACGCTTCTCCGACACCATAGGCACAGAGGACTATTACTATGCCCTGCGCCTGAGTGACGGTAATATACTCAGGGTGTCCATTCAGGCGGATTCGATCTTTTCGCTGTTTGAACGCTCCCTCGTGATCATACTGATCATCGTGTTAGGTATAGTTGTGGTTTCTCTGCTTGTGTCCGTAAAGCTTACAAACAATCTGATAGCCCCCTTTCGCAGGATACCCGAGCTTATCAGAACAAACGCCCCGCCCGAGGAAAGCGGGATATACCCCGAGGTCATTCCCCTTGTGGAGGAGATACGCAGTGCAAGAAATGCACAAAGCGAAATGCGGCAGGAATTTACGGCAAATGTTTCTCACGAGCTGAAAACACCGCTGACCTCCATTTCGGGCTATGCAGAGCTTATCGAGTCGGGAATGGCGCAGGGTGAGGACAGCGTGAGGTTTGCAGGCAAGATCGGAAAAGAGTCCGACCGTATGCTTGCGCTTATCGGCGATATACTGCGGCTTTCCGAGCTTGACAGCATCAGTGACACGCCCCTTGATGATGAGATCGACTTGAAAGCCGTTGCAGAGGACTGCAAGGAGCGTCTGTCACAGCAGGCGCAGAGCCGTGGTATAAGGATAACTGTCAGCGGAGAAAGCACGGTCATAGCAGGCAGCAGAACGGAGATCGGCGAGCTTGTCTACAACCTTGTGGATAATGCGATAAAATATAACCGTGAGAACGGCAATATAGAAATAGATACCGCTGACAAACGGCTTACCGTGACCGATACGGGGCTTGGCATACCGCAGGAAAGCATACCACGAATTTTCGAGCGCTTCTACCGAATTGATAAAAGCCGCAGCCGTGCAAAGGGCGGCACGGGGCTTGGGCTCTCGATCGTCAAGCATATCGCAGAGCACCACGGGGCTAAGATAGATGTGGAAAGCACGGTAGGTGTCGGAACAAGCATCACTGTCAGATTTCAGTAATTTCATAGCAAAGGAAAGTGTATAAAAATGGAGCTGTTATTAGATATTTTGCTGCTTGCAGCCGGGTTTCTTGCCCTTATCAAGGGTGCGGACTTCTTTGTTGACGGAAGCTCTGCACTTGCAAAAAATTTCAAAGTTCCCGGCGTTATCATCGGGCTGACGATCGTTGCAATGGGAACAAGTGCGCCCGAGCTTGCTGTCAGCACCTCGGCAGCGCTCAAGGGGGCGAACGAGATCGCCCTGAGCAACGTGACGGGATCTAATATTTTCAATCTCCTGGGCGTGCTCGGCATTTGCGCTATGATACACCCGCTTCCCATTGAGCCTGTTATCATGAAGCGTGACTATCCGCTTTCTATCGGTATATCCCTGCTGACACTCGGTGCAGTCGGGCTTCCGTTTATACTGAAAGGAAATATCACCTCTGCTGCTATGAGCGATAATGTAGGCGAGGTGAGCCGTGTGTTCAGCATAATACTGCTGGTGCTTTTCGTAAGCTATATCGCAGTGCTGATACATTCTGCAAGAAAATCGCCACAGCCGGAGGAAAACAGCGAACTCACGCCTCTCTGGAAATGTGCCCTGCTGATCCTGATCGGGCTTATCTGCATCATCGCAGGCGGGCAGTTTGTTGTAAACAGTGCAAAAGCTATCGCAGCGACATTCGGAATGTCGGAAACGCTTATCGGTCTTACGGTAGTTGCGATCGGCACATCGCTCCCCGAGCTTGTGACCTCGGTCGTTGCATCACGCAAGGGCGAGAACGGGCTTGCTGTCGGAAATGTTGTGGGGTCAAATCTGTTCAACCTCTTGTTTATCCTCGGTGTTTCGGGAACGATACACCCTATCACCGTAAACCTTGCATCGGTGACAGACCTTGCGGTGCTTGTCGTGGTCAGCGTTATAACTATGCTCTTTGCAAGGACTAAAAATATCGGCAGAATAGAGGGTGCTGTTATGGTAACGATCTACGCTGCTGATGTTGTATTCGCAGTACTAAGATGATCTCGGAGGAAGCTGTATGAACATCTTTTCGATCTGTACCCTATGCGGAGGGCTTGCTTTCTTCCTGTTCGGTATGCACGTTATGTCACAGAGTTTGGAGAAGATCGCAGGCGGCAAGCTGGAAGCGACTCTCAAAAAAATGACCTCTAACCCGTTCAAGAGCCTTGCCCTCGGCGCAGGGATCACGATCGCCGTGCAGTCCTCGTCGGCTATGACGGTAATGCTTGTCGGGCTTGTCAATTCGGGGCTGATGCAGCTTGAACAGACGGTCGGCGTTATCATGGGCTCAAATGTCGGCACAACGCTGACAGCGTGGCTGCTAAGTACCGCAGGGATAGAGAGCGATAATGTGCTGATCTCAATGCTCAAGCCCGAAAACTTTGCCCCGATCGTTGCCCTTATCGGCATAATCATGATAATGATGAGCAAAAAGAAAAAGCGCCGGGACATAGGCACGATCATGGTGGGCTTTGCGGTGCTTATGTTCGGTATGGAGCTGATGAAGGACGCAGTTTCGCCCCTTGCACAAACCGAAGGCTTTACCAAGCTTCTTGTAGCATTCAAAAACCCTCTACTCAGCGTTGCATTCGGTGCTGTGTTCACAGGCTTGATACAGTCCTCGGCGGCATCTGTCGGTATCCTGCAGGCGCTTTCTCTGACAGGTACGATCTCCTACAGAATGGCTATCCCGATCATTATGGGGCAGAACATCGGGACCTGCGTGACGGCGCTGCTTTCCTCTATCGGTGTAAACAAGAACGCAAAGCGTGTTACCGTTGTGCATATGTCGTTCAATATCATAGGTACTGTCATTTGCCTTGCGGTATTCTACGGGCTTGATGCGTTCATTCATTTCAGCTTTGTGGATAAGCCGATCGGTGCGGTGGAGATCGCCGCTGTTCACTCCATTTTCAATATCGTAACAACACTCATACTCCTGCCGTTCTCCTCTCAGCTTGTTAGACTTGCAAAAAAGCTTATCCCCGATTCCAAGGAAGCCGAGGTCTCTGTTTTGCTTGACAAGCGTCTAATTGCAACGCCGCCCCTTGCTGTTTCACAGTGCAGGGAAAAGACGGTCGAAATGGCACAGGGTGCAAAGGAAGCACTGCATGAAGCACTTCGGGCTATGTTTGATTATTCAGACAAGGCTGTTGTAAGGGTAGAGGAAAAGGAGCAGCTTCTTGATGAAATGGAGGATCAGCTTTCTACATTTCTGCTCGAATTATCCTCAGTCAGCCTGACGGACGAGGACAGCCGCACCGTCACCGAGCTTTTGCACACGATCAGCGACTTTGAGCGTATCAGCGATCATGCTATAAATATGATACAGATAACACAGGAAATGGAGAGTAACAGCCAGAGCTTTTCTGACAGCGCTAAATCAGATTTCTCCACGCTTTTTGCCGCACTTACAGAGATCTCCGAACTGACTGTCAAGGCGTTTGCGGATAACGATACCGAGCTTGCAATGAATATCGAGCCGCTGGAGGAGGTCATTGACGATCTCACCGCTGCGATCAAGGATAAGCATATCGACAGGCTTCGCAAGGGCGAATGCAGCCCCGAGCTTGGCATTTACCTGTCAGATCTGCTCATAAACTGCGAGAGGGTGTCAGACCACTGCTCGAATATAGCGGTGTCTATTATCCAGATCGCAAAGTCGAGCATGAGAAGCCATGTTTATCTCAACGAACTGAAAGCGCAGCGCTCCGAGCAATTTATCGGCGCTTACAATTCGTATCATGAAAAATACAGGCTTTACGCATAAAAAACTAAAGCACCAAAAGAAAAATAAAAACGTTTTAGTGCAAAAAAACTTGCCGTCAGGCTTTTGATTTGGCGTTAAAAAGAGGCGCCGCTTCCTGCGGCACCTCTTTGTTTGAAAGCCTTTTTAATTATTCCTCTGCTGCGCTCTCGCTGCTTGCAGCCTCGGTCTGCTTCTGCTGCTCGTTGCGTCTTTTTATGAGCACCTTCTTGATACCCTCGAGCATCTCCCTTGTAAAGGGAAGGTTATGCGACATAGGGTTGATAACAAAGCCGCTGATAGTTGTCACCTGCTCAACGAGCATAGCAAGGTCGCCGAACTTCATCTTTACTCTCTGATAGGGCTCGTTTGCCTTGAACTTTGCAAGCTCGTCAGCATCTGTGAATGCCGGGAAGAAGGTCTGGCCGCCGTCGCCGTTCTTCTTTATAAGAAGAAATCTCGCCTTGGGCTTCTCCTCAAACTTTACCTCGTTGTTCTCGTTTGCAACTATCTCCTTCTTCTTTTCGATTATTGCGGGAACATAGAAGGTCGAGCGAAGCGCTGCGTTTATAGTCGCATTCTGTGTCTCGGGCTTGAAATCTGCCCTCATTGCCTCTATTGCTTCAATAAGCTTGGGGTTTGTTACCTGCTGATCTGCCATAATTATTATCTCCTTTGTTAGTTTATCAGATTAAAACGGCCTGCTGCCGTAATTCTTACTTTTCAAGGTCCTTTTCTATAATGTATCTCGGGCGCTTTTTGCTTTCCAGGTATATCTTGCCGATATACTCCCCTATCACGCCTATGCTAAGAAGCTGCAAGCCCCCTATCGCCCAGATAGATATAACGATAGTTGACCAGCCCGCAACGGCCTTGCCCATACACCATATGACAAAAAACCTTATCAGCAGTATTATGCTGACTAAAAATACGAATATGCCCAAAAAGGTTATGAACCTTATCGGCTTTATCGAAAGCGAGGTTATACCCTCTATCGCAAAGGCGAGCATTTTCTTTAGGGGGTATTTTGACTCGCCCTTCTCACGCTCGTTCCTTACGTACTTAACTGCCGAGCTCTTATACCCCACCATAGGCACCAGCCCCCGCAGGAAGAGGTTTACCTCCTCAAACTGTGAAAGCCCCTCAAGCGCCTCACGGCTCATGAGCCTGTAGTCGGCATGGTCGTAGGTTATCTCAACGCCCAGGTGCTCAAGCGTGCGGTAATACATTCTCGCCGTGTTTCTCTTAAACGCCGTGTCCTTCTCCCTTGATGAGCGCACGCCGTAAACTATCTGTGCACCCTTTTCGTATTCGTCAAGGAATTTATCTACTGCTCCAACATCGTCCTGCAAGTCGGCGTCCATAGATATTGTGATATCGCACCTGTCCTTTGCGGTCATAAGCCCTGCAAGCAAGGCGTTTTGGTGCCCACGGTTGCGTGAAAGCTTTATCCCCACAAATTCGGGCGCTGCCTTGCTAAGCCGCTCAATGATCTCCCAGGTCTTATCCTTTGAGCCGTCATCTATAAACATTATGCGGCTTTTTGAGCTGACCCTCCCCTGCTCTTTCAGCGAATCGAGCTTTCTTAGGAGTGCCTGTGCTGTTATCGGCAGCATTTCCTCCTCATTGTAGCAGGGTACTACTATATATAATGTGCTTGCCACGCCGCTTACCCTCCTATCCCGAAGAGAATGCGTGCGTTCTCGTTGGTCTTGTCAATTACTGTCTGCGTATCAACGCCGTACAGCTGCGCAGCCGCAGCCGCCGTCCTGTCGATCATCGAGCTGTCGCTTCGCTGCCCTCTGTAGGGCTCGGGCGCCATATACGGGCAGTCAGTCTCTAAAAGTATTCTGTCAAGCCCCGCCGCAAGGCAGGCTTTTTTGGCTTTTTTGGAGTTTTTAAAGGTCAGCACACCCGTAAAGCCTACGTACATTCCAAGCCCTACGACCTCCTTAGCCGTCTCTGCCGAGCCGGAAAAGCAGTGCATAACGCCCTTTGGCCTAAGCCTTCTCAGGATCTCCATAGTGTCCTCAGTCGCATTCCTGCTGTGAACTATCACCGGCAGGCCGTGCTCATTTGCAAAGCGCACCTGCTGCTCAAAAATATAGAGCTGCCGTTCTCTGTCATACCCCTCGTAGTGGTAGTCAAGCCCTATCTCCCCTCTCGCACGTATCTTTTGGCTTTTGGGGAGAAGCGCTCCCAGCACCTCCAAAAAATCATCGGGTGTCTGCTCGCAGTTCTCGGGGTGAAAGCCTATAGACGTATAGTAATTCGGATATTTCTGCGCCGCCGCTATGCCGTAAAGCGCCGACCCTTCATCGGTGCAGGCGTGCATAAGATATTCCACGCTGCCCGAAAACAGCCCCGCCAAAAGCCCCTCTCTGTCGTCATCAAACGCAGGGTCATCATAATGGCAGTGTGAATCAAAGATCCTGTCAAACACCTGAATACTTCCCTTTTTAGATAGTTATACAAATAGATTATACCACAAAGTGCACTCTTTGTCAAGAAATTTTAACAATTCGTTTTTTATACCTTCTCTTTTATCAGCTTTTCGCAGCGAAATTTTAGTCTTTTTTGCTAAAACCCCTTTTCAAAAGCATTTTTTTGTAGTATAATATATAGTGTATAGCTATGTATGCTAATAATACGATCATTTAACATAAAGGGGATAGCATATGGGAAAGGTTATAGCCGTCTCAAACCAAAAGGGCGGCGTTGGAAAATCCACGACCGTAGTTAATTTAGCGGCAGTTCTCGGCAAGCTTGGCAAAAAGGTGCTGATAGTAGATTTTGACCCGCAGGGCAACACCACGACAAGCTTTGCTATAAAAAAGAGCCGCATTAAAAACACGATCTTCGAGGTGATAACCGACGAGTGCGAGCTTGTCGAGGCGATAACTGCGACCGAGTTCACGGGCGTATCAGTCGTGCCGACAACGCAAAACCTATCGGGGGCAGCCGTGCGCCTGCTGACGCAAAAGGACAAGGCGCTTCGCCTTCGCTCAAAGCTCGACACGGCAAGGGGGTTTTATGACTACGTGTTCATCGACTGCCCGCCGACACTTGATATGCTCACGATCAACGCCCTTGCGGCGGCCGATTCGGTGCTGATACCGCTTCAGTGCGAGTTCTTATCGTTAGAGGGCTTAGTCGAGCTTTCCGACACGATAAAGCGTGTGCAGAAAAGCTTCAACCCCGAACTGAGCGTCGAGGGGATACTCTTTACAATGTACGTCGAGCGCTACAAGCTGACCTCGCAGGTGACGGGGCAGGTGAGGAAGAAGTTCGGCAGCCTTGTCTTTGACACGGTGATACCGAGAAATGTTGCGATTTCCGAGGCGCCGAGCTACGGCGAGCCGGTGATCTACTACGATAAAAAGTCAAAGGGCGCAAGGGCGTATGAGGAGCTTGCAAAAGAGCTCATAAAGCGTGACAGGCCGTCCTCAAAGCCCAAAAAGAAGGGCAAGAAGTAAAAATGTTCCACGTGGAACATTTTTGAAAGGAGCGAAATATGGGAAGAAAAAAATCAAAGAAGCCGCAGTCAGGGCTTGACGACCTGTTTGCGGAAATGCTTTCAAATGACGAAGAGCAGGCAGACAACAGAGAAGCAGACAGCGATGAGGATACACCTTCATCGGGCGGCGGCGTTAAGACCGTTCGTATTTCACTTGTTGAGCCGAACCCCGACCAGCCGAGAAAAAGCTTTGATGACGAGTCACTCTCCGAGCTTGCAGATTCGATAAGGGTGCACGGGGTCTTGCAGCCGCTGATCGTGCGGGAGGTGAATGACGACACCTACCTGATAGTAGCGGGCGAGCGGCGCTGGCGTGCCGCAAGGCTTGCGGGGCTGACCGAGGTGCCCGTGTTGATACGTGACCTTGATGACAAGCAGGCCGACCAGCTCGCACTTATCGAGAACCTGCAAAGGGAGGACTTGAACCCTATCGACGAGGCGGCGGGCTATCAGAGCCTTATGGACAGCTATGGCATGACCCAGCAGGAGGTCGCCGAGGCGGTAGGCAAGCCGAGGTCGTCGGTGGCTAACAGCCTGCGCCTGCTCTCGCTGTGTGATGAGGCGAGGGAAAGGCTTGCAAGCGGCGAGATATCCCCGGGGCACGGAAAGCTGCTTGCGGGGGTGGACGAGGTGCTTCAAAAGCAGCTTCTCGAGCAGGTGATAGGCGAGGGGCTGAGTGTAAAGCAGCTAAGCACGCTGATCGACGCTTCAAAAAAGCAAAGGAGCACGCCCGCAGCCAAAAAGCTCATCAAAAAGCCGACCTTCTTAGTTGAGGCAGAGCTTGCGCTAAAGGAGACCTTCGGGCAGCCCGTCAAGGTCGAGCAAGCCAAGGGCGGCAAGACCAGGCTTACGATAGAATGCAAGAGCGAGGAAGAGTTCAGGGAGCTTATGAAGCGGCTGACAGACAGGCAGAGCTGAAATGTTCCACGTGGAACATTTTATAAAAGCACACATAAATAAGCAAAACAAAGGCATTGAATGGAGGAAATTAAAAATGCTTGATATTAAATTTTTAAGAACGAACCCCGATGTTGTAAAGGAAAACATCAAGAAAAAATTTCAGGACGAAAAGCTCGTGCTCGTAGATGAGGTCATCGACCTTGACCAGAAATTCAGGGCAGCAAAGACACGCTGCGATGAGCTCAGGGCTTTAAGAAACTCAAAGAGCAAGATGATCGGCGGGCTTATGGCCAAGGGGCAGAAGGAAGAGGCCGAAAAGGTCAAGGAAGAGGTAAAGGCCTTCGGCGCAGAGCTTGAAGAGCTTGAGGTCAAGGAGACCGAGTACGAGGCCGAGATCAGAAAAAGAATGCTCGTGATACCCAACATTATCGACCCCAGCGTGCCGATAGGCAAGGACGACAGCGAGAACGTTGAGATCGAGCGCTTCGGCGAGCCTGTCGTGCCCGATTTTGAGGTGCCCTACCACGTTGATATAATGGAGAGCCTAAACGGCATAGACCTTGACGCCGCAAGAAGAACCAGCGGCAACGGCTTCTATTACCTCAGCGGCGATATCGCAAGGCTCCACTCGGCTATACTTTCTTATGCAAGAGACTTTATGATCGACCGTGGCTTTACCTACTACGTGCCGCCGTTTATGATCCGCTCTGACGTTGTTACGGGCGTTATGAGCTTTGCTGAAATGGAGAATATGATGTACAAGATCGAGGGCGAGGATCTGTACCTTATCGGCACATCAGAGCACTCGATGATAGGCAAGTTCATCGACACGATAACCCCCGAGGCAGAGCTTCCCAAAACGCTCACAAGCTACAGCCCCTGCTTCAGAAAAGAGGTAGGCGCACACGGCATCGAGGAGAGGGGAGTTTACCGCATTCACCAGTTTGAAAAGCAGGAAATGATAGTTGTCTGCAAGCCCGAGGACTCTATGAAATGGTATGACAAGCTGTGGCAGAACAGCGTTGATTTCTTCCGCTCGCTCGATATACCCGTAAGAACGCTTGAATGCTGCTCGGGCGACCTTGCAGACCTTAAGGTAAAGAGCTGCGACGTTGAGGCGTGGAGCCCGAGACAGAAAAAGTATTTCGAGGTAGGCTCATGCTCGAACCTTGGCGACGCTCAGGCAAGAAGGCTAAAGATAAGAATTGCGGGCGAGAACGGGCAGAAATACTTTGCACACACACTCAACAACACAGTCGTTGCGCCGCCGAGAATGCTTATTGCCTTCCTTGAGAACAATTTGCAGGCTGACGGCACGGTAAGGATACCCGAGCCCTTAAGAATGTATATGGGCGGCAAGGACAAGCTGGAAAAGTGTACAAAGTAAACAGAAAAAAATAACACGTAAAGGGGGAAGGGGCTGTCTGACAGCTCTGACCTCTTACGTTTAACAGGTGATAACAATGCGTGAAGGACTAAAGGGGATAAAGAACATAAATAAATACCTTTTCCCCGCAAACTATGATAAGGAGAGGTATCTGCTGCTGTTTTTGGTCTCGATGCTGGGAATGCTTCTGTGCTTTCTGCCGTCGCTGATCATAAACAAGGGGATATTTATCTACTACGGCGACTTTAACTCACAGCAGGAGATGTTCTACTATCACTCAAACGAGATGATAAGAAACGGCAATCTCGGCTGGGACTGGGGGACTGACCTCGGCTCGAGCTTTATAGGGTCATACTCCTTCTACCTGCTGGGCAGCCCGTTTTTCTGGTTCACCACACTTTTCCCGCCCTCGTGGGAGGTGTATATGATACCTTTGATGCTTGCCGTCAAGACAGGCTGTGCGGCGGTGTTTGCATATGCGTATATCAGGTTCTTTGTCAAGAATAAGGACGCTGCCTTTATCGGGGCGCTGCTGTATGCGTTCTCGGGGTTTCAGGCGTATAATGTTTTCTTTAACCACTTCCACGATGCAACGGCTTTCTTCCCGCTGCTGCTTTTGGGGCTTGAGCTGAATATAAGAGACAACAAGCGTGGGGCTTTCGCACTCGCCGTGGCGATATGCGCTTGTATCAGCTATTTCTTCTTTTTCGGCGAGGTGATATTCGTTATCATCTACTTCCTTATACGGCAGATAAGCGGGGAGTATAGGCTCAGCTTTAAAAAGCTGCTAAACCTTGCCTTTGAGGCTGTAATGGGCGTAATGCTCGCAGCAATCATCTTCCTGCCGGCGTGCCTTGACACGCTAAACAACCCACGCCTTGCAGAGCATTTGTGGGGCGGCGACCTTATCGCCTACAACGACAAATTCAGGCTGATAAGGATAATCCAGTGCTTCTTTATGCTGCCCGATATGCCCGCAAGAAACAACATCTTCAATACCGACACAGCAAGGTGGGCATCTATTGCGGGGTATATGCCGCTGTTTTCCATGACGGGCGTTATAGCCTTTGTCAGAACAAGGAAAAAGAGCTGGGCTAAGCGCCTTACCATCACCTGTTTTATAATGATGGCAATACCCGGGCTAAATGCGATATACGCTATGATGACGGCGAGCTATTATGCAAGGTGGTACTATATGCCCCTGCTCATAATGGCGCTGATGACAGCGCAAATGCTGGAGGAGGACCCGCAGGAGGTCAAAAGGGCATTCCCGCCCGTTGCTGTGATAACCGTGGTGCTGACGCTTTGCGGGCTGCTGCCTAAAAAGACCGATGATAAGATAGAATGGTTCAAAATGCCCAAGTACCCCGAGCTTTACTACATTCAGGCGGGGGGCGCTGTGGTCTTGCTTATCGCACTTGCGATACTTCTCTATAAATTCTCAAGGAGCGAGGGCTTTTTGAGAATGGCCGCCTATTTCACCACGGGGGCGTGTATCGTCAGCATGGCTGTATGCGTCTGGTACGGCGTTACGCAGGGGCCTTACAACGACTACTACATCGAGCACGCCATAAGGGGCGGCGAAGCAGTAGATCTTAACGAATTTGAAACGGACGAGGAAATGACCTCGCAAAACAGCTTCTACAGGATAGACACCTCGCCGAATGTTGACAACTGGTGTATGTTCTGGGGATATAGCTCGATGAGATGCTTTCAGAGCGTTGTTCCCTCGTCGATAATGGAGTTTTATGAGATCTCGGGGCAGGAAAGAAACGTCGCCTCCAGGATAGAGCCGAAATACTATGCGTTCAGGGGGCTGTTCTCGGTAAAGTATTACCTTGAGGAAAAGGTCGATAACTACAGCGATGACAAGAGCCCCAAGGAGCCGCAGGAGAACCTTTCCGATATGACGGCCTTTAAATATGTCGGCGAGCAAAACGGCTTCAATATCTACAAAAACGAGCTGTTTATCCCAATGGGCTTTACGTATAACGAGTATATCACGAAGGAGGAGTACGAAAAGCTGACGACCGCCAAAAAGGTCAATACCCTGATGCACGCCCTTGTGCTGAGTGATGAGGATATCAAGGCAAATTCCGATATAATGGAAGAATTTACCACAAAAAGCGACACCCTCACAAGGCTGGACTTTGAAAATGTCAGCAAGCAGAAGCAGCAAAGCGCCTGCAGCAGCTTTGAGTATGACACTAACGGCTTTGAGGCAAGAAACAGGCTTGATGATGATGCGCTCGTATTCTTTAGCGTGCCCTACACAGAGGGGTGGAGCGCCGAGGTAAACGGCAGCGAGGCCGAGATAATCAAGGCGTCATACGGCTTTATGGCAGTAAGGTGCGGGGCGGGGGAGAATGATATCATCTTCCGCTACGAAACACCGGGGCTTAAGGCAGGTGCCGCTATGACAGGGGCAAGCGCTCTAATACTGACAGCCTACGTTATATACTTTAAGAAAAAAGCAAAAAATGCAGCAAAGGAGGAAGGCTAAGTGCACTTAAGAGAGGACACCGTCAGATCTGAGCTGATATTTGACGGCAAGGTAGTCAAGCTATACAAGGACGAGGCAAGACTGGAGGACGGCACGGTCGTGAGCCGTGAGCTTATAAAGCACCCGGGCGGCGTGTGCGTAGTGCCGCTTGACGACGAGGGGAACGTTTATATGGTAAAACAGTTTCGCTACCCGTTTCAGACACAGCTTATCGAGATACCCGCAGGCAAGCTTGAGCCGGGCGAGGATCACAGGCAGTGCGGGCTGAGAGAGCTTAAGGAGGAAGCGGGCGCAGAGTGCGGGAAATTCACATACCTCGGAAGGCTTTACCCGACTGTTGCATATGACAGCGAGATCATTCATATGTACTTGGCACAGGAGCTTAGCTTTGGCGAGCAGCACTTAGATGAGGACGAGTTTTTAGATGTATTCAAGCTGCCGCTCGATAAAGCGATAGAAATGGTAATGAACGGCGAGATAGTAGATTCCAAAACGCAGATAGCACTGTTAAAAACAAAGCTTCTGCTTGAAAGCGGGAAAGAGTAAAAACCCCCTATTACTTTTGTGTTGCCGCCTTTTTAGCCCCCTCCCCTTTGGGGAGGGGGTTGGGGGTGGGGAAAAACGCCTCCCGGAGCATTGAGCTAAGATTTAGTTCATCGCTTCGGGGGCATATCGGGGGCTTTGCGGTCGCCCCAGACCCCCTTCGCAAGCCGACACAATAATTGTGCATTGTGCATTGTGAATTGTGCATTGAACGACAAATTCTCATTTATCCCAAAAACACTTTTTAAAAAACACCTTGAAAGGACGGTGCGGTTTATGTTTAAAAAGCTAAAAAAGTTGATCCTCGGCGGAACTATCTTCTCAACGGCTGCAAATATGCACGCCTGCGTTTACGGCCCGCCGGAAAGCCTTGGGCTTAACCAAAGCAGCGATATCAAGACCTACGATGATTCGCAAAACGAGAGACAGCCCACAGTCACAACTACCAACACCGAATTCAGACCCGAGGACAACGAGAATGAGGACGTCTACGGCCCGCCCGAGTTTTTCGGCGCAGAGCCCGAGGAACCCGATGACCCCGAGGAGGAGAGCAGCGCCCCCGAGGACAGCTTCGACCCCGAGGAAAACCTCAATGTCTGCGTTTACGGCCCGTCTGAAATGTTTGGCGGCGAAATGATAAGAAACAACATGGGCATTGATCTGCCGAGCCCATTCTCGCAGACAGATGATGAAAACAAGTGAGGCGGCTATGGAGAGCATAAAGCTTAAACATATGCACGAGCTTTTTCTTTACAAGCAGGAGCTTAGAAAAAAGCCGCAGCTGAGAAGGCTCTTTCTGGAGCTGACGCTTCGCTGCAACGAAAACTGCCTGCACTGCGGCAGCAGGTGCGGCGATGTTGCTAGCGAGGAAATGCCCGCAGAGCGGTATTATGAGCTGCTTGACAAGATAAGCCGTGACTTTTCACAGCGGCTGCCCATGCTTTGCATAACGGGCGGCGAGCCGCTCTTAAGAAAGGAATTTCCCGAGATAATGGCATATGCTAAAGGCCTCGGCTTTCGCTGGGGAATGACGAGCAACGCTACACTTATCGACGAGGAAAAGGTGAAAATGCTCAAGGATACGGGCATGGGCACTATCTCGGTAAGCATCGACGGGCTAAGGCAAACGCACGACGAGTTTCGCCGCAGCCCCGGCGGCTTTGACAAGGCGGTAAGGGGCATAAGGCTGCTGATGAAGGGCGGCTTCAGCCACGTTCAGGTGACGACTGTTGTTACAAAAAGGAGCCTGCCGCAGCTGCCCGAGCTTTTTGAGCTTATGAAGGAGCTTGATGTTGACTCGTGGCGGGTAATAGGCATAGAGCCGATAGGCCGTGCGCTCGAGCTTCGGGACTGGTGGCTGACTATGGCCGAGCAGCGGCAGATGCTTGACTTTATACGGGCCAGGCGGCGTGAGGGGTGGCCTGTTATGTACGGCTGCTCGCACTATCTGGGGCTTGAATATGAGCGTGAGGTAAGAGACTGGTATTTTCTCTGCAACGCAGGCGTTTACACGGCGAGCATTATGGCAAACGGCAACATCACAGCCTGCCTTGACATCGAGCGCCGCCCCGAGACGATACAGGGAAACATTTTGCGTGATGATTTTACAAGGGTGTGGAACGAGCGCTTTGAGATCTACCGCACGCCCCTCTGGACAAGGAACGACAAATGCCGTGACTGCAAGGAGCGTGACTTCTGCGAGGGCGGGGCATACCACAGCTGGGATTACGATAATAACGAGCAGCGGGTATGCTTTATAGAGGCAAGAGATTAAGATGCAAAAAGCAAGAAAAAAGAGACTTTCCGTTTGGAAAGTCTCTTGATTTTTTATATACCGAGCAAAGCGAGGTTATTCTTGCCTCTTGCTTCTTACTTCTTGCCTCTATTAGTACATTCCGCCGCCCATACCGCCTGCTGCGGCAGCCATAGCAGCGTCAGCTGCGGGATCCTTGATGTCTGCAACAAGGCTCTCTGTTGTGAGGACCATTGAAGCTACAGACGCAGCGTTCTGAAGTGCAGAACGTGTTACCTTTGTAGGATCTACGATACCTGCGGGGATCATATCCTTGTACTCCTCGTTGTAAGCGTCAAAGCCATAGCCCTTCTTGCCCGAGGAAATGATCTTGTCGATGATGACAGAGCCCTCAAGACCTGCATTGAGTGCGATCTGGCGAACAGGCTCCTCAAGTGCCTTGAGAACTATTGCAGCACCTGTCTTTTCGTCGCCTTCAAGAGTATTTACAAGCTCCTCAACTGCGGGCATAGCGTTGATAAGTGCTGTGCCGCCGCCTGCTACGATGCCCTCCTCAACTGCTGCCTTTGTAGCTGCGAGTGCGTCCTCGATCCTGAGCTTCTTTTCCTTCATCTCGATCTCTGTAGCAGCACCTACCTTGATAACTGCAACACCGCCCGAGAGCTTAGCAAGACGCTCCTGAAGCTTTTCTCTGTCAAAGTCAGATGTTGTATTCTCTATTGCGACCTTAATCTGTGCGATCCTGTTCTTGATATTCGCACTCTCGCCTGCGCCGTCAACTATGATAGTATTTTCCTTCTGAACTACGATCTGACGAGCCGAGCCGAGCTGATCGAGTGTAGCCTCTGAAAGCTCCATACCAAGCTCTGAGGAAATGACCTCGCCGCCTGTGAGGATAGCGATATCCTGAAGCATTTCCTTTCTTCTGTCACCAAAGCCCGGTGCCTTGACTGCTACGCAGGTGAACACGCCACGGAGCTTGTTGAGGATAAGTGAGGAAAGTGCCTCGCCCTCAACGTCCTCAGCGATGATAAGGAGCTTTTTGCCCATTTTAACGATCTGCTCGAGGAGCGGGAGGATATCCTGCATATTTGCGATCTTCTTATCTGTGATAAGCACGAGGGCGTCATCAAGCACAGCCTCCATCTTATCTGTATCAGTTACCATATAGGGGGAGAGGTAGCCTCTGTCAAACTGCATACCCTCAACTACCTCGCTGTAGGTCTCGGCAGTCTTCGACTCCTCGATAGTGATAACGCCGTCGCTAGTTACCTTTTCCATAGCCTCGGCTATAAGCTTGCCTACGTTCTCATCAGCAGAGGAAACTGTGGCTACCCTTGCGATATCCTCGCTGCCCTCTACCTTCTTGGAATTGTCAACTATAGTCTTAACTGCTGCGTCAACAGCCTTTGCCATACCCTTTCTTACTACCATGGGGTTAGCGCCTGCTGCGATATTCTTCATACCCTCTCTGACAAGAGCCTGCGCTAAAAGTGTAGCTGTTGTTGTACCGTCGCCTGCGGCGTCATTGGTCTTTGTAGCTACCTCCTTAACAAGCTGTGCGCCCATATTCTCGAATGCGTCCTCAAGCTCTATCTCCTTAGCTATCGTAACGCCGTCGTTTGTGATAAGGGGTGCGCCGAACTTCTTGTCAAGAACTACGTTCCTGCCCTTGGGGCCTAAAGTTATCTTAACTGTATCTGCAAGCTTATCTATACCTGCCTGAAGGGCCTTTCTTGCCTCTTCGCTGTAAACTATCTGCTTAGCCATTATAAATTACCTCCGTCTTGAATTATTCTACTACTGCTAAAACGTCGTCCTCTTTAAGTATAGTATACTCTACACCCTCGAGCTTAACGTCTGTTCCGCTGTATTTGCTGATCAGCACCTTGTCGCCTACCTTGAGGTTTACGGGCGTAACCGTGCCGTTATCAGCTGTCTTGCCGGGGCCTACTGCTACGACCTCTGCTACCTGCGGCTTCTCCTTAGCCGAGCCTGCGAGTATGATACCGCTCTTGGTAGTCTCCTCCGCTTCTGTCATCTTGATAACAACTCTGTCCTGTAAAGGCTTGATCGTCATGATCGTTTCCTCCCTTTATATAATGTATTTTTTATCGTGATTAGCACTCTTGAACCCCGAGTGCTAATTATTATTTTAGCACGTTTCCGAGAAAATTCAAGTACTTACACGTGATTTACACAATTTTTGGAGATTTGCACAGATCTCGCACACCGCAAAGCTGCCGATATATATATTCTGCACACTCGTATACAGTAAAAAGAAGCCGATATATATTTATGAGGCCTGCGCCCCGAATATGAATTGGTTAATGCTTTATAAAAGAAACTTTTTAGTAAAATCATTAAGCCAAAACTTTCTGAATGATCGTGTGCAATTTTTGCATTATTGCAATAAATTATAATATCTTTTGGTACTTGTTTTTAACATTTTGTGTAAATTAACAAATAGTTCATAATAAAACGCTTGAAAGCTATTGACTTTTGACTGTTAATTTGTTATAATTTTACTATCAATTAGAATTTGTCTTTGATTTTGTTTAAATTTGGGAGGCGGCCATAGCACCCAAAGCTGCCTGCCCAAAATAAAGGATATGGAAAGGATGAGTATTTATGTCTATGGGAAGAGTGCTTGTAGTAGACGATGACAAGAATATTTGCGAGCTTTTAAGGCTCTACCTTGAGAAGGATAATTACGGTGTTATTCTGGCACACGACGGCGAGGAGGCGATCGTTAAATTCAACGCCCTCAAGCCCGACATAATCCTGCTTGATGTAATGCTCCCCGGTATCGACGGCTGGCAGGTGTGCAGAGAGATCAGGAAGAAATCAAATGTTCCGATCATAATGATCACTGCAAAGAGCGAGACCTTTGACAAGGTGCTGGGTCTTGAGCTGGGCGCTGATGACTATGTTACAAAGCCCTTTGACACGAAGGAAGTAATAGCTAGGATCAAGGCTGTTTACAGGCGTGCAGGTCAGGGCAGTGCTGACAATGAGATAAAGGAAGTTAAGTACGATAAGCTTTCTGTTAATATGACAAGGTATGAGCTCAGAGTAAACGGTGTAGTTGTTGACACGCCGCCTAAGGAGCTGGAGCTTCTGTTCCACCTTGCATCTAACCCCAACAGAGTTTATACCAGAGACCAGCTTCTTGACGAGGTATGGGGCTTTGAGTATTACGGTGACTCGAGAACTATCGACGTTCACGTAAAGAGGCTTCGTGAAAAGCTTGACGGCGTTTCGGATAAGTGGTCGCTCAAGACCGTCTGGGGCGTAGGCTACAAGTTTGAGGCGGAGGAAAAGCAGGCTCAGGCAGCGCAGGGTCAGCAGCCGGGCAATGAATAAAGGAAAATCGATATTTTCCAAATATTTTGTGATCTGTTCAGCAGTAATACTCATAAGCTTCATTTGCTTAGGCGCAGTATTACTGCCTGTTTCTTCACGGTACTTTATTGATGACAGAAAGGCGCTGCTGAAAAAGAACTGCGAGGGGGCGGCTCACGAAATAAGCGAGGTAATGCTTGCGACCCCCGCAAGCTGGAAGGTTCAGGCGGGGGAGATAATAAAGGAATACGCCATTGGCTGCAACGCACACTTCGTGCTCGCAGACAAGGACGGAATGATAATCGACAAGACCTACGGCTCGGACAATGTCAAGGCAGAGGTCTCCAAGGAGCTGCTTGACAAGATAGACGACAGCAGCTACTACGTTTATGATAACTTCGGCGGGCTTATGTCTGTCAGCAGCCACGTGTGCGGGGCACGCTTTAAGGCAAACGGCCCCGAATACTACCTGCTTGCGGCGGCAGAGACGAGCGAGGATAATGACTATATCTACAACCTGCTCGAGGTGTTTGCTATTTCGGCGGTAATAGTTTTGATAATAGCCCTTGTTATAGTTTATTTTACGACTATCAAGATGACAGAGCCTGTTAAGGAGATAGCAGAGCTGTCAAAGAAGATAGGTAAGGGCGATTTTGATGTAAAATTCCCCGAATATGACACTAAGGAATTTGAGCAGTTGAGCTATGCCTTCAATGAAATGGCGGCATCGCTCAAAAGCTATGATACTATGCGTAACTCGTTCGTGGCAAATGTTTCGCATGAGCTGAGAACGCCTATGACGAGCATAGGCGGCTTTGTTGACGGGCTGCTTGACGGAACTATACCCGAGAGCAAGAGAAACGAATACCTTCGTATAATATCCTCAGAGGTGCACAGGCTGACAAGGCTTGTAAAAAGTATGCTAAACCTCGCAAAGATCGAGGCGGGCGAGCTTGAGCCGAAAATGGAAAAATTCTCGGCGATAGAGCTGATCGTTGACACACTTATGACCTTTGAAAACAGGATAGCGGAAAAAAATATCGAGATACAAGGGCTCGACGCCCCGAGGATCTGGCTGTACGCTGATGAGGGGCTTGTGCACCAGGTGATCTACAACCTGATCGAAAATGCAATAAAATTCGTAAACAAGGGCGGGTATATCCGTTTCGGCTTTGAGCCTATAGGGGATAAGACCGTTATATCCATAAGAAACAGCGGCGAGGGCCTGAGCGAAGAGGAAATGCCGCTCGTATTCGACAGATTCTATAAAACAGACAAGTCACGTGGGCTTGATGCTACGGGCGTTGGGCTGGGGCTCAACATAGTAAGCTCGATAATCAGGCTGCACGGCGGGAAGATAATGGTAAGAAGCGTAAAGGGCGAATACACAGAGTTCCTGTTTACGCTTAGCAACACAGAACCGTAAGGGGTGAGAAAAGTATGAGCTTTTTTGATGAAGAGGTATTCTTCAAGGACGAGGGGCTTAAAAATGCGCCCGAAAAGGATACATTCAGTATGCCGAGCGGCGCTGCTAAGGAAAGCTCGGCAGGGCTTGCACGAAAGCGGCGCAGGGCTGATAAAATAAAGCTCATAGCATCAACTGCGGCGGTAACGGCTGTGGTGCTGATAGGCGGGGCTATGCTCACCGTGCTGATACGGGGGCGGGGCTGGGCCGCAAATATGATCCTCGGCGGCAAGAACATTGAGTTTACGCTGCCTGTGGCAGACTACCCGACAATAGATATAGCCGACAAGGACGAATACGGCCGCTACACGACCGAGGGGCTCGTAAAGGCGGTAAGCGACACGGTAGTTGAGATACAGATCTTCAAATCGGGCAGCGGGTACCTGGTGCCCTCAAGCCAGGGGAGCGGGATCATCATATCAGAAAACGGCTATATCGTGACGAATGCGCACGTTGTCAGCGAGGCAACGCTCGGTATAAGGGTAGTGCTCGCAGACGGCGAGGTGTTTGACGGCGTTATCATCGGCAGCGACCAAAGGACGGATATTGCAGTTATCAAGATAAACACAGCAGGGCTTAAGTTTGCGGCGTTTGCCGACTCGGACGGGGTCAGCCTCGGCGAGGACGTTTGCGCAATAGGTGCGCCGGGCGGCTTTGCAAACTCTGTAACAAAGGGAATAGTCTCGGGGCTGCACAGAGAGATAGCGGCACAAAACGGCGATATCAAAATGGATTGCCTGCAGCTTGATGCTGCGATAAACCCCGGCAGCTCGGGCGGGGCGATATTCAATATGTTCGGGCAGGTGATCGCTATATCATCATCAAAGCTCGCATCGTCCAATTACGACGGCATAGGCTTTGCGATAACGACCAATGCAGCCAAGCCCATAATCGAGAGCCTTATGGAAAACGGCTACGTCAAGGGGAGGATCAAGGTCGGCATAACCTTCTATGCAGTTAACGAGCAGGCTGCCGCAAACGCCAAGGTCGAGATGCGCCCGGGGCTGTATGTTGTAAGCGTTGATGACAAATGCGACATCGCAAATACCGACCTGGCGCCCGATGACATAATAATCAGCGTCGAGGGGGAAAGCATTACAAGCCTTGACGCCCTAAAGGCACTGCTTGACGGCAAGAACCCGGGAGACACGGTAACAGCACGTGTCTACAGACCCTCACTCACGGGCGGCGGCGAGGAATTTGACATAAGCTTCAAGCTTATGGAGGACAACGGCGGCCTTACGGAAAATGAGCTTGGAAAGAAAGCATAAAAAACGCCCTTTTATAAGATAAATGAGAATTTGATCCAATGCACAATTCACAATGCACAATGCACAATTGAGGTGGTGGGCTTCGCCCACGAATTTTAAAAGCGGCTGCGAAGGGGGTACGGGGGGCGACCGCAAAGCCCCCGATAAAGGCGTGGACTTAGCTCGGGGACAAAAATAGCTTT
>JAFRYW010000010.1 GCA_017442845.1 Ruminococcus sp. | reverse complement strand
CGTATTACAGGCTTTAATATTTGTTTTACGCTCAAAGCTAAGTTAGTGTCAAAGCAAGTCTCGCGCCCGATTTCGGGGGCTTTGCGGTCGCCCCCGTACCCCTTCGCAGCCGCTTTATAATTAGTGGGCGAAGCCCACCGCCGTCATTGTGCATTGTGCATTGAATGCTAAATTCTCATTTATCTTATCACTCAGTTATCTGCTTGATGTCCTCTACCGACCGTATCTGACCGTCAACAAGGCGAACGAGCTTTGTGCCGTAGTTTGCGGCCGACTCGGAGTGGGTCACTTGAACTATCGTTTTGCCGTATTTTTGATTTATGTCACGAAACAGCTCCATAATGCCCGTGCCTGTCTTTGTGTCAAGGTTGCCGATAGGCTCATCAAGAAAGAGTATCTTCGGGTCGAATACCAGCGAGCGGGCTATCGCTACCCTCTGCTGCTGACCGCCCGAGAGCTCACGTGGGGTAAGCCCCCGCTTATCCTCCATACCGATGATCTTAAGGCACTCATCAAGCTTGTCGCTGTAGCTTGAACGCTTTTTCCCTGCGATCATCAGCGGAAGGGCGATATTGTCCTCAACGCTAAGGTTGGGTACAAGGTTGTAAAACTGAAAAACAAAGCCCACGTCTTCATTCCTCATTTTGCAAAGTGCCTTGTCCTTTAAGGTGGAAAGGTCTGTGCCGTTTATCTTGACAGAGCCCGAGGTGGGCATATCAAGCCCGCCCAAGAGGTACAAAAGCGTAGATTTTCCGCCGCCCGAAGGACCCATTATCGAGATGAACTCGCCCTCCTCAACACTAAGGTTTATATCCTTTAAAACGTGCGCCTCTTCCTTGCCGTTTTGAAATTTTCTGTTTACATTGGTCACTTCTATAACGTTCATAGTTTTATCCTCCCTTATTATTCGTACTTAAGTTCTTCTACTACCTTAAGCCTTCCTATGCTCCTCATAGAGCCGATAGATGCTAAGAATATAACAAATGCCACAACTGCTAAGTAAACGGGGTACTGCTTCCAGCTAAAGGTTATGTCCATACCGCCCATACCTACTTGCTCGAGCAGCTTCTGTGCCAGAACACACAAAAGCATAGTGTAGGGGATAGATGCCACAGCGCTCCATACAACGCCCGTGATGCTCTCTGAAAGGATCATTCTGCGCCTCTGTGAGGCATTCATTCCGACCGATGCCATTACCGCAAATTCCTTCCTTCTCTGTGCAAAGCTTATCGAGATATTATTGAAGATCCCGATAGATGCTATCACAAGTGCAAGATATGTAAATACCGAAAGAATATCTATTATCATAGCATTCTGCTTAACGTTATCATCTACCATTTCCTGCTTTGTTACATAGTATGCGCCAAGGTCGGTTATAGCGGCTTTGAGCTGCTTTTCAACACTCTCTTTATCTGCACCCTCCTTAAGGAAGAAGGTGATAGAATCTGATTCCCTGAGCTTATACACATCACGTGCCTTTTTCTCGTTCATAAGCACGGTCATTCCGCTGTTGAGCTGCCCGCCGTCATATTCGCCTATGATATTAAAGGTGTCGCTTATACCGTTTATTTCTATCTTCATATCCTCGCCGACCTTTTTGCCGGTAAGCTCAAGCACCCTCTTTGATACCATAACTACCTTTTCATCAGATGCCGAATACTTTTTGTACTGCTCGCCTGTCTCGCCCTCACGAAGCTTAAGATACTCGCCCCACTCAGCAAACAGCTCGGGGTCTGATGCCATTATAACGCCCTCGCTCTTCTCAAATGTCGCCCAGGTATTTGTCTGCGTACATATCCTGCTGCTGTCAATGCCGTCAATCTGTTTGATACGTTCAACGAGCATTTCGGTGGTGGTAACATCAGAATTGCCGGGGACAGGGTTTGCCACCATATAGTCGTAATTAAGCTCCTCATATGCGCCGACTATGAAATCCGTCATGCTCTGCCCGATAGAGGCTATTAGCATTACCGAGGAAAGCGTCAGCACCAGAAGGGTTATATTGCCCCTTAAAAGCTTTGATGACTTGATAGCGTTGAGTGAGAGAAAGGTCGTCGTATGCCCTCTGAAAAGCACGGCGATCTTGCCCGACACTGCCTTGATGAACTTTCTTGACATCATAAGCATACCGACTATCGCAAATACCAAGAACAGCCCCGCCATAGCGTCGATAGTTTTGTTACCGATCAGCGCCCCTATTACCGAACCTATAAGCAGCAGGCAGCCGATAACAAAGCGTACAGCACCTTTTTTATGTGTCGTTTCAAGTCTGTTCAGGATAACGTCCTTGACCTGAAGCTTTTTGATGCTTCTTATCGGGATAAGCGCCGAGATCACCGACAAGCAGACTGCAAATATCACGCCGATAAGTATATGCGTGCCGTTTATCCTAAGCGGCATATAGATGCCGTACTCTGCAAGCGGCGAGATCATACGTGTCAGCAGTGCAAGCCCGCCTATTCCCAGCCCAACACCGAATGCCGAGCCGAACAGCCCGTAGAGCATCGCTTCGGCAAGCAGGATATGCTCAATTTTGGCTTTGGTAGCGCCCTGGCTCATAAATGTGCCTATTACTGTCATTCGCTCGGTGATTATAAGCTTGAACGCCCCGTAGATGATGATAACGCACACCACGCAAACTATCGATAGCATTACGTAAAGCCCCATAGTTATCGACTCTGAGCCCTCCTTGCTGTCGTTTACAAGCTCTGTGGCTGCGACCTTGTCGTTTGCCTCGTTAAAGTCCTTGATAAGGTCCTTAATGGCATCATAGCTTTTATCCTCGCTGTTTACCTTTGCGGTCATAAGGTTATATTTGCCTTCTGCGCCGAGCAGCTCGTTTAAATAATCATAAGGCACTACTACCTGAAAGCTCTTTTTTGTATCCTGATAGAATGTGCCTGCCGCAGCTGCGATGCCAGTTATCTCAAAATCCGTCTTTTCGCCGTTTACAGCGATCGTTAGCTTATCGCCCATTTCAAGGTCATGATCCTTTGCAACACGGTCGGAGATGATACAGGTCTTTTCGTTCTTGTTTTGAAATGCGCCCTCTGTCATACTTCCGTCAAATTCTCTTATTCCGCTCATTCTTACATAGATTATCTCATCATTCTCATTAAAAACGCCCGTAAGGCTGATTGAGCCCGCAAGATCGGAAACATCTCCCTTAACATCGTTTTCATCAAAGAACTGATCTTCGGTGACAGAATGGATACTGATATCCTGCCCCTCGGCAGCCTCCCTGAACGGCTGAGTAAAGCTGTCAAGCAGCACGTCAACGAGCCCTAAGCTCATTATAAGCAGTGCCGTGCAGCACATGATCGAAAATATCAGCAAAAACAGCCTGCCCTTTTTTTCAAGCATATTCTTTGATATGTACTTTAAGAATACTCCCAAAGCATATTCCCCCTTTTCCTTTATCTCGGAAGAGCCTTATGTCTTCCGTCTATGTTGATATTATACGCCATATAATATTATTTGTCAATACAATATTGAATTATTTTATAATATTTGTCAGAATGCAATAATACCGTTCAAGCTTTCTTAAACGTTTTTGTAAAATAAGGCAAAAAGTTGATTGATTTTACTTTAATAACAAAAAGAGCAGGCGTTCTTTATATTATTTCACGGCTGATATGCTTTATTATTGTTTCATATGTCGATTTGTTTGTAAAAATATTAGCAAATAACGAACTAAAGCTTACAAAAGGCCAATAAAAAAGCACCGCACGGCTTCAAACATACCGCTGCGGTGCTGTAATATTTTTTATGGGTGAAGGGTTATCAGTGCCCATTCACATCTGCCCTCGGTGCGTATCGGCGTGCCCCAGCAGCCAAGCCCTGAGCTTACGTAAAGGAGCGAATCAGCCCTTTCAAATTCGCCGTAGGTCTCAAGCCCTGAGATACTGTAGATCAGCCTGTTCGGGAATACCTGCCCTGCGTGGGTGTGCCCCGAGACCTGCAGTGCTGCGCTTGAATTTTCGCTTTGGTCTTTATCAAAGGGCTGGTGGTCGGCAATAAGCAGAGCGCCCTCGCCCTTATAGGGGTCATCAAGCTTTTCCCAGGGGGTGCGCTTATCCTTTTCGCTTATATCCTCACGCCCCAGAAGATACAAATCGTCAGCTATCCTCACATACTCATCAGCAAGGATCGTTATCCCCGCATTACCAATAGCCTCGGTGAGCTGCTCGTCGGTATATGTCCTGCCGCCCGAGAGCTTTGCCTGCGTCTGCCTGTCGTGGTTGCCATAGATAAAGTAGGTAGGCGCTTCAAGCTTGCTTAGCAGCTCATAGGTCTTTGTCAGTTCATCATATGAGGTGAACTCGTCCGTTATATCCCCGCCAAGGATAACAAATTCGGGCTTTTGCTCATTTATGCTGTCGATCACCTTTTCAAGAGCTTCTGTTTTCTTGCCGCCGCCCATATGCAGGTCTGACAGGAATGCAAAGGTATGCTCCTGCTCAAGCTCATTTACTACGAATATCCTTTCGTCTGTTTTCACGTGCGTTCCGTTCCATATACTAAAGGCGGCTGCGCCTGCGCTGAAGAGCACGCTAAGAATTGCAGCGTGCAAAAGCTTGCACACATAAATATCGCTCGTCTCGTTGCTTTCACGTATCATTCTGATAAAATACTCGACAATGCTGCCCAGCACATCGCCTATAACTGCGATGTACGCCGCCCCGATAATGTCGGGGTGGGTAAAGCTCAGCTTATTGTCAAATGCCACGTAAAACAGCGACAATGCCGGTATAAGCAGCAGCTTTAATATGAACACAAACGTCCTTACCCCTTTTTCAGGCTTTTTTCTAAGGGGCATCTGCGCTGCAAAAAGCACAAATAGTATAACGAGCACCTCGGCAGCAAATTTTATGATTTGGGAAATTTCCATTATCTCACGACCCGATCTGTTGATTTATTCCATTATACCACAATAAGCCGCATATTTCAAGGGGCTAAGGCAATAGTAACGGCTTTCAATTACGGATCTGCCCGAAAAACAAAGCCCCCCGACCTGTTGGCCGGGGGGGATAATAACTAACTGTCTAACAATTAGTCGTTATTGTAAAGCTTTGCATATCTGAGGAGGTAATCATACCTGTCAGCAGCGTTCTTAACAGCCTTGTCGAAGAGCTTCTCTGCTCTCTCGGGGTTCTGTCTAGCAAGAGCGTTGTAACGAACCTCACCCATAAGGAATTCCTTATAATCAGCGCTAGGTGCCTTAGAATCGAGAGTGAAGGGGTTCTTGCCCTCTGCCTTAAGAGCAGGGTTGTATCTGTAGAGGTGCCAGTAGCCTGCCTGAACAGCCTTCTTCTCCTCTGTCTGAGCTATCTTCATACCGCCCTTGATACCGTGGTTGATGCACGGAGCGTAAGCGATGATGAGCGACGGGCCGTGATAAGCCTCAGCCTCAGCGATAGCCTTGATGCACTGGTTGTAGTCAGCGCCCATAGCGATATGTGCAACGTATACGTAGCCGTAGCTCATTGCAATACCTGCAAGATCCTTCTTCTTAACTTCCTTACCTGCCGCAGCAAACTGTGCGATAGCACCTGTCTGTGTGGACTTGGAGGACTGACCGCCTGTGTTGGAGTAAACCTCGGTATCGAATACGAAGATGTTTACGTCCTCACCCGAAGCGATAACGTGGTCAAGACCCGAGAAGCCGATATCATAAGCCCAGCCGTCGCCGCCGAAGATCCACATACTCTTCTTTCTCAGGTAATCAGCGTCCTTAAGGATCTCGTCAGCAGCCTTAGTCCTGCTCTTCTTAAGTGCAGCGATAAGTGTATCTGTTGCAGGTGAATTAGCAGCGCCGTCGTCAACTGTTGAGAGGTAGCCCTCGATAGCCTTCTTAACGTCGTCCTTCTTAGTTGTCTTTTCAAGCTCTAAGAGCTTAGCGATAGTTCTCTGTCTGATAGTGTTCTGTGCTAAGAACATACCGTAGCCGTACTCAGCGTTATCCTCGAAGAGGGAGTTAGCCCAAGCAGGACCCTTGCCGTCCTTATTTGTTGTGTAAGGAGTTGAAGGTGCAGAGCCGCCCCAGATAGACGAGCAGCCTGTAGCGTTAGCTATATACATTCTGTCGCCGAAGAGCTGTGTTACGAGCTTAGCATAAGGTGTCTCGCCGCAGCCTGCGCAAGCGCCCGAGAATTCGAGCAGCGGCTGCTTGAACTGTGAGCCCTTAACTGTAGTAGCCTTGAATTTCTCCAAAACCTCGGGCTTCTCAGCGAGAGTCAAGCCATAGTTGAATACCTCCTGCTCAGCAAGCTGTGTCTCAAGAGGCTGAAGTGCAAGTGCCTTTTCACCCTTCTTGCCGGGGCATACGTTTACGCAAGAGCCGCAGCCTGTGCAGTCGAGTGCAGACATTGTCATTACGAAGTTATAGCCGGGCATACCTGTCATAGGTTTAGCCTTCTTCTGAGCAAGCTCGGGAGCCTTCTTAAGCTCAGCATCTGTCATTACAACAGGGCGGATAACTGCGTGAGGACATACATACGAGCAGAAATTACACTGTATGCAGTTGTCACCGTTCCAAGCGGGAACATCTATAGCGATACCACGCTTTTCAAATGCAGCAGAGCCCTGCGGGAATGTACCGTCTGCCATATCCTTGAATGTGGAAACAGGCAGCTTGTCGCCCTCCTGAGCGTTGCAGGGGATCTGGATATTGTTAACGAAGTCCTGAAGGGTCTTGTCAGCGTTCTTAACTGCGGGCATACCCATCTTGCTGTCCTTAGCCTTCTTCCAGGAAGCGGGCACCTTTACCTCGTGAACCTGCTGATAGCCGGCGTCGATAGCGTCGTGGTTCATCTTAACGATAGCCTCACCCTTCTTGGAGTAGGAAGCTGTAGCAGCGTCCTTCATATACTTAACAGCCTCGTCGATCGGGATAATGTTAGCAAGCTTGAAGAATGCAGACTGTAAAACAGTATTGATCCTGTTGCCAAGGCCTATCTCCTTACCGATCTTAACGCCGTTTATCGTATAGAACTTAATGTTATTTTCAGCAATATATCTCTTTACCTGGCCGGGGAGGTGCTTATCAAGCTCCTTATCATCCCACTGGCAGTTGAGGAGGAATGTACCGCCGGGCTTAACGTCCTGAACCATATTGTACTTATTGATATAAGACTCATTATGGCAAGCAACGAAGTCAGCCATATTGATAAGGTATGTGGACTTGATAGGTGTCTTACCGAATCTCAAGTGAGAAACTGTAACACCGCCCGACTTCTTGGAGTCATATGCAAAGTAAGCCTGAGCATAGAGATCTGTATGGTCGCCTATGATCTTGATGGAGTTCTTGTTAGCACCAACAGTACCGTCAGCGCCGAGACCCCAGAACTTACAAGCTGTTGTGCCCTCAGGAGCGGAGTTGAGCTTCTCCTGCTCAGGAAGTGAGAGGTATGTTACATCATCGTTGATACCGATAGTAAACCTCTTCTTATAGTCTTCCTTCCAGGAAGCGTTCCAGAATACAGCCTTGATCTGTGCAGGTGTTGTATCCTTAGAGCCGAGGCCGTATCTGCCGGAAGCAACGGCAACGTTATTAAACTTAGTATCCTTCAAAGCTGCAACTACGTCTAAGTAGAGCGGCTCGCCGAGAGAGCCGGGCTCCTTAGTTCTGTCAAGAACAGATACCTGAGTAACAGTATCAGGAAGAGCCTCAACGAGCTTATCAGCACGGAAAGGTCTGTAAAGACGAACCTTAACGAGACCGAGCTTTGTGCCCTCGTTAGCGTTTAGGTAATCAATTGTCTCCTCGATAGTATCGCATACAGAGCCCATAGCAACGATAACGTGAGTTGCATCGGGGGCGCCGTAGTAGTTGAAGAGCTGGTAGTTAGTACCGATCTTCTTGTTGACCTTATCCATATACATCTCAACGATCTCAGGGATAGCGTCATAGTAGGGGTTGCAAGCCTCTCTTGCCTGGAAGAAGATATCGCCGTTCTGAGCTGTACCACGAAGTACGGGGTGCTCAGGGTTAAGAGCACGGTTTCTGAACTCCTCGATCTTCTCGAAGTTCACCATTTCTCTTACGTCCTCGATATCCCAAGTCTCGATCTTCTGGATCTCGTGAGATGTTCTGAAGCCGTCGAAGAAGTGAAGGAAAGGAACTCTGCCCTCGATAGTTGAAAGGTGAGCAACAGTACCAAGATCCATGACCTCCTGAACGTTAGACGAGCAGAGCATAGCAAAGCCTGTCTGACGGCAAGCGTAGATATCGGAATGATCGCCGAAGATATTAAGTGCGTGTGAAGCTACGCAGCGAGCGGAAACGTGGATAACGCTCGGCAAAAGCTCACCTGCGATCTTATACATATTCGGGATCATAAGGAGAAGACCCTGAGAAGCTGTATAAGTTGTTGTGAGTGCACCGGCTGCGAGCGAGCCGTGAACAGTACCCGAAGCACCTGCCTCAGACTGCATTTCAGCGACCCTTACGGGTGTGCCGAAAAGGTTCTTCTGACCCTTTGCAGACCACTGGTCTGTCACCTCAGCCATAACTGACGAAGGTGTGATAGGATAGATAGCAGCTACTTCCGTAAACGGGTAGGAAGCCCAAGCGGCAGCGTTGTTACCATCCATGGTTTTCATTTTTCTTGCCATTTTAGTATATCCTCCTCAAATAAATGTATGTAGGTAAGTGGGCGCAGCACGTCCATATTACATAAATCTATTATAGCACTTTTAGACAAGTTTGTAAATAGGGTTTAATAATTTTTTTACGGATTAGTCAGCTAATTATGTGTTTTAGTTAGCCTGGTGTTAGGGTTTTGCTCGTTGCTTTGGGTCGCCGATGCCCGCAGGTCAATATACTATTTTAAATAGTGCTCCGCTTGAGTACTGTTGCAGATCTGCACAATTATATGCTTCTCGTATTGTTAGATGTGACGAAATTGAAACTGCTTTAAAAATACCTTTAAAACGCATGAGAGGTCACTTGGACAGTTTTGTTAATTATTACAGCCAGTCATCGGGGAGTTCATAAGGGCCTAGGGTGTAGGTGTTGCCGTTGGGATCGGTGTAGGTCTCCCTTGTGGTGCTGTCGGGGCTCATCGTTGTTTTCGGCGCAGATGCTGTTGCCCTTGCTGTGTCTTTATTTGACATTTTATCAGATGTATCGGCATCTTTTGAATCTGTTACGCTTTCTTTTATTGCTTCATTTAGTTCTTCGGTAGGTGATGCATTTTCAGGTGCCTTATCTTGGTCGGGGGCGGAACTATCTATAGATGCACTCGATTTTTTTGTGGCTTTTGCTTTGTCTGATGTATCGCCCTTTTGTTCGTCATTGGCTACAAATCTATTGGTATCCTGTGATGAGATGGGTAATGATTCGTAGGCCATGTTCTTCGATGAGCCGGAGCTTGCTTGTTTTTTCTCATTACTGCACGAGGTAAGCATGATCATGCATATGGCAATAAATGTAATTCTTTTAAGCATCACGCACCTTCTTTTCGGAAAGCTTTCTAAGCTCATATTCTGTTTTGAACTGCTGGTACTCGGCACAGTATTCAAAGTGATCGGGGCAGTTCGTTTTGTAAAAAGGCGTGCATACTGATAAAAAGGCACAGTCTCTGCACTTCTCATCAATAAGGGCAGGTCGGTTCATTTGTTCTAATAAAGCTTTATCGGTTATACCATCGAAAACATTTCCCCAGGAGTGATCGTTTCCCGGAAGATGTTCACACCTATGAAATTTGCCGTCAGGGGCTATAACAATGCTTTTATCTAGACTGTCAGCCATACAGTGATTAAGCTTAAGCTTATTTGCTGCCTTAATACCTCTGAGAAGCTTTGAGTCAGTGTTTGCTTGATAAAGACTATACATCTGCCGATAAACATCTACGCAGTCGGGCTTGTGCTGCTGCTGAAACAGCATATAAAGATACATGTCTACATTATCATAGCTGCCGAATCTCTCCTCCATTTCGTTGATAAAGCCCTGCATTCCGGGAAGATTATCCTTATCAAAGTTCACACGAAGGCTTACGTTGATACCCTCTTCGGCAAGGTATTGTATTGCTTTCATTACAACATCATAGTTGTGGCGGGTAGTGTCGATGTACTGCTTGCGTTCCATATAGTCATTTCTGTCGCCGTCAAGAGAGACCTGCACCCTTTCGAGTTTCCAGACCTCTTTTGCTTTATGGGCGAGTTCCTTTGTCATAAGGCTTGCGTTAGTTATAATGCGTGACTTGAACGGCACGCCTCTTTCCGACAGCTCCTTGCAGACATGAGAGATGATCCCTGCACAGGCAAGCGGCTCGCCGCCGAACCACGACAGCGTGATCTTATCCTCCTGTCTTGTCTTACAGATAAAGTCTATCAGATGTTCGACAATTTCGGGCGTCATTGTTTTTACAGCGTAGCCCTCCTCATAGCAGTATGTGCATCGAGCGTTGCAGGCTGTGGTGGGTAGGATCGTGTAGGTTTTAAGCCCCGGCTTTTCGGGCTGCATAAGCTTTATTAGCTGCATTGTTTCAGTGTATTTTTCCGCCTCATCATAGTCTGCCGGTACGATAAATCTGCGCTTTACAAGCTCTGCAATCCTTTCCGGCGCTGAGTATTCCTCATCAGTCAGCTGCACGACCTCGCCCGAGAACATATTCTTCATTAGGTTCACGCCGCCCTCGGAGAATGAGACAGTCCAGCTTGCCGGGCGAAGCCCTTCGCTTTCGGGGCTGTTTGTTTTTATAAACGCTATTACTTTTTCGTTAGGTTGTTTTAGTTGCTTCATTATATCACCTTTTAGTTCGGGAATTTTTAAGAAAAATGGCAGGCAGCCATTCAGCTGCCTGCCGTGGTTGATTACTTAGCCCTCAGGAAGTTCATTTGAAGCTTCTATAACATCCTCTGACATAAACTTAATGATTTCCATTTCTGCGCTAATGTATTCTTTCTTCATCTTTTTTCACCTCTTTTTCAATTACCAAATGCTACAATTGCCGCCTTATTATAATTATAGAAAGCTTTAGCAAATTGTACATACTTTAATGTGTCCTTATAGCTGCCTGTTAACAGTATATTTGAATATGTCAAAGCACTTCTTTTAGTAGTATATGTTTCATCAGTATTATTATTCTTTAACTCAAATACATATGAAACATTGAGCTTCTTGGCAGCAATATTTGTTATTTCAGCATAATACTTTGTTTCACTTGACTTTATCAGTTCAGTTTCAACCCCATCAATTTTGCAGGTATAGTCTGATATATCGACACCATTCTCAAAGTAGAAATAAACTCTAAGCTTATTGTCGCTCAAGCAAGTAACGCTTGATGTAACATGATCAAGACCTGTTATCAAATCAGAATCAACTGCAGCGTAATTATAGATTTCATTAACATCTACTAAATCTACATTTTCGCTTACATTATATCCAGCAGAACCTTTATCAAGTGCATTATTAGATGCAATACAGTAATCCTTTGCAGCTACGCCGATTTCATGGTACTTGTTGCCTGCAGGATAGGTGTTGATAAGTAAATCGAAATATTCGTAAATTGAATACTGATACCCTGTTTCTGCAACTGCATTTCCTTCCTTGTCAGTCAGCGGGATCTGGTTTCCGCCGCCATTAAAGAGCTTAACGGTTACGTTCTTATGAGCGTCCTTAGCAACAATGGGAATACTTACTACATATCTGCCGACAGAGTCGGGGGTCATTTCTGCAACCTTTACCTTGGTGGTAACGCCGTTGAACTCATACTCAAAGTATGCATCGGCATCTGCTGTTACGGTTTCATCGAGTTTGAACTTGATGTTAAGGAGAAGCTCTTCACCAAGAGTTGCGCTTCTTGCTGCTACCTGGTTTGTGCCATAGTTCTCAACCTCGCCCTGCAGCTTAACAACTCCTGTGAAGTTGCCGTTTTCTTTCGCCTCGACCTGTACGTTGACTGCGCCCACGTTGGCTGTTGTCTGTGCACCTACGATCGCATAATCGCTTTCACGCAGAAGCTTCGCATACGCTTCCGAAGGCTTAACTGCCTTTTTGAGGTCTGCTACGCCGTCAACCAATGCTACAGGTACTGTTTCAAACATTTCCTTTGTGAGCTTGAGCTTGTTAACTGTGTACTCAGAGCTCCATACTACATTGTAGTTATTGGAAGGTGTGAAATCGCCGATCTCAACGTTATCGCCTGTTTCATCCCAGATAAGCTCTACTGTGCCGTACTTAACGTCTGTAGTGTCATAAGCGTACTTGCCTGCGTTTACATAAGTGCCGTTGAGGTGTCCTGCAAAGCTGACCGTTACAGTGCCCGTGATAACGGGAACATTCACGTGAATTTTGCCGTTCTCGTCAGTTGTAGTTTCGCTGGGAGATCCGGATTTGTATACGGGAATGTAGCCGGCCTTTGTCAATTCAGACAGTTCTTCTTCTTCTCTAACGAGTCCCTGAGTCTTCTTAAAGTAATCCTTGAAAATCTCGGTCACTTTAAAGCTCAGCACAGGCTTCGTTGTATCTTCGACCGTTAACTCGCCGTAGTCCTTCTCATAGGTGAAGCTGCGGAAATTATTTGCAAGGTCGTAGTCTGCTGTCCTGATCTCGAAGGGAGCTGATTCCTCGTCCTTTTCATAACCGTTGAATGTGAAGCCGTCAGCCCGGAAGGTCGCCTTTACGAGATACTTGCCTGCGTCAACAGGTGCTTCATCGAGCTTGACATACTTTTTGTCGTTGAAAGTCTCAACATCAGTATCTGTGTCTTTTGCAAGCTTGTAGTAGGTGAGCTCGGGCTCAAAGTTCGGATTTGCGGTAATGAACGCTTTGAGATTTTCGTACTTTTCGACATCTGCGGTGTATGCGGCAATATTGTCTTCGTTATTGTCTTGTTTAGCTTGCGCCAAATTGTTCTTAGCTGTGTTCAACGCAGTTTCGATCGCATCTGACTCATTGATTTTATGGCCGTTGAATGAAAAATACAGGATCTTATTGTCATCAGCGTTCAAATCATCACTAAACTCAGGAGCCTCACCGTTGTAATAATAGCCGCGGAAAGTATCCGTTTCATTCTGAACAGTAGTGGTAGCTATAGCGAAAAATGTGCTAACAAGATTAACGCTCTTGATCTCCCACTGTTTGCCGGACTTGGCAAGATCTTCATCAAGCTTGTCAAGGATAGTGCCTGCGTAGTTGCCAACGCCCTTGAAGCCTACCAGGAATGTGTCGGGAAGGATACCTTCTGTTGTACCGATAACGTTGAAATCAGTGCCGTTTTCGAACGTTTTCACATCGGTGTAGGTGACATCTACCTTGCTTACAGGAATGGCCTTATTTTCTCCAGCTGCAATTGTGGCTTCTTTTGTATTGTCAGCAAGAGTTATTACAACTGTAGTGCCGCTCTCTGATGTTTCCAGTTCAGCAGTTGCGTTTTCGGGAAGCTCTAAATACTGGCTAATATTATCAGCTGTGATACCACTGTCTGCCTTAAGTGTCAGAACGATCTTTTTGATGTTGTTAGTACCAGCACTTACAACAAGATTTTCAGTTCCAGTATTCTGATTATTCAGGATCTCAATATAATGCTCGTTGCTTTGTGCGTTTTCAACAACACTATCCGCCGTAGCAGTTACGCCTTCCTTAGTGAGCTCGTATGTTGTTGTAGTATCGGTGCCCTCACCGGTGGTCTTTTCTTCAAATTCACTTGCATTGAACGTAACCGTGCTATCTACACTATCAACGCCCTTTACATAGACCTTCTGCTTTTCGCCGTTGTACTTGTAAGCGGTCTCGTAAGCTGTTGTCAGGCCTTCATCTGTGTAGAGCGTGAACATAGCGGCAGTTATCTGTTTAGCTGTTACAACGAACTCAGCGTTCTCGTCGATAACTACATCATAGTTAGGTGCGCCTGTATAGTCCTCTACGAGCTCATACGTGTAGCCGCCGTCAACCTGGTTTGCCCAGCGGTCGCCGAATGTGAAGCCGTCCGACTCATCGCCCGGCTCAACAAGCTTGAATGCGCCGCTGAAATCAACATCTTCATCGGTCGTAACAAGACCCGTGTTCTTCTCGTCGTCCTGCTCCTCTGCATCGTAGGTGACGTAGTCTTCGTAGAACTTAGCCTTGTCAGTCTCGGAGGTGCCTACATATGTGCCGTAAACGAAGGGCTTATCCTCAACGTTCTTAGGTGTGATAGTTACAGGACGCTTTGCGATAGTTACGGGGATAGACTTGTCCTCGCCTTCAACTACCTCGCCGTCATTAGTCAGAGTCTGCGTGAACTCGATGTCCTTGAAGTTGTTGTGCTTAACTGTTACGTTAGCCTTCTTGACCTCACCCTCAACGCTTGCGTCCTTGATGTTGGAGTCTGCGAGAGAGGTTGTGGTCTTCTTAGCGGGAACACCCTTAAAAGTTATATTATATCCCTTACCCATTTGCATTGCCGAACGATCTTCTATTTCTATGTTTTCAATAGCAAGTAAATATCCGTCTTTAGCCTTAACTCCTAATGGAATATTAGCTATAATACAATCTAAAGAATTGTTACTGAATACCAAATTATAGCTTTCTGCATTTATATTGCTTTTCCCTGCAACGTCAGTACTATGTTCAGCATTTTCTCCTATGCTAAAATTCATATAGCCATCTTGAGCATTTATTGCAGTAACAGTGATATTACCGTTAACGATCTTGCCAATAAAGCTCGTATAATTGTCCGCAGTTATCGTTGCACCTTCAGCACCGGTATAGTCAGATGCTTCGTACTCTGTTTCGGTCGTCTTTTCAACCTTAGCAGGTGTAACAACTAAAGTAGTCTTAAATACGTTTGAAACTACCGTTGTGCCGGAGTCAACTATTGTTGCGCCTGCAGTGCCGGTCTCGGTCTGCTGATCTGCGGCTTCCTCCTTCTTAGTGCCTTCGATAAGCTCGTCAACGAGAGCCTTGGTAGCTTCATCAGCAGTCTCATAAGCAGCACTTCTCGATACCACAAAGTCATCGCCGTCAAGTTTCTTGCCGTCATAGATGATAGCATCGTTCTCGGCCGAATTGTTATTCGGGGCAACTGTGATGTACTCGCTTATGTCAGCCTGAGCGATAGTCCACCAGATATCTACATAATTTAGATAGTTACCGTTGCCGGGATTATTGTTCAGCTCATAGTGATGTCTGCCTGCGCTGGTGAATGCGCCCTCTGTATAGTTGCCTTCCTCGTCCTTGGCGTTGTTGAAGTAAGCATCAGTATCAGCGCATTTGCCTTTTATGCCTTCAGCAAGCACGATCTCGTTATTGCCGCCGTTCCTAACTACGATCTCGGGGATATGATCCTGCTGATCGTAGGTGTAGAGGGTCTTCTTTGTCCAGTCGTTAGCGTCTACTCCCTTGGGCTCAGTCCAGCTGATCTCCTCACCTTTCTGCCAGTAGGTGTTGGGAACAGTAACTGTTTGGGCTTCCTCGTCAACCTCAAGCTGGTACTCCTTGCCGTCGATCTTGATGAAGTAGTCGTTTTTCTCCATAGGACGAGGGGCGTAGGTCACATTCTGATACAGAGTTATAGACTGGTCTGTAGTCGTCTTAGCGGTCTCGGAATCGCTGTTGAAGCCGTCAAGGTCTCTGTCAACGCTTATTTCTGCTACGAGACGATAATCGCCGAATTCGAGGCCTTCACCCATAGTAACAGGTGTGCCGTCAAGCTTCTGGAGGCTTACATTTTCAGCCTTAACGATGTTCGAGAAGGCGGGAGTTATAGCTACGCAGGCGGTTGAGATTTCGTCGCCGTAGTAGATAGTTGCGTTTGACTGCATCTGTGCTGCGAGCTGTGTATCATCGCCGACAGTAGGTGTGCCGTCTGCAACATAGAGCAAGCTCTTGTTATCTGTGGGAACAACACCTGTCCAAGCGTTGTTATGCGAAAGCATATAGCCGTCCTTATTCGGAACATCGGGCGCTGTTATCTTATAGCGGTGAGCATATGTTACTTCAGCACCTGCGTTGACAGTGATAGTTGTATCAGATGTCTTAGAGCTGTGTGTCATCGCAAGATCGTCGTTGTCATTTGACTGAGCTATCGTCTTCTCGGTGTAGATGTAGTAGGTCTCAAGTGCTGTAAGCGTGTAAATGCCGGTTGTATCGGGGGTCAATATCTGTCCGTCAGCGTCAGTGATCACTGCCTTTTTAGCATCGCTGTCACCGTCAAGGTTGGAAAGCGTGACCTTTGTATCAGCATAGGCTATCTTGGTTGAGCCGATCAAAGTAGGTGCTACAGCGTTGTAGTTGTCAGTAGCTTCGACCTTGAAATAAACGAAGTATGTGCCTACATCTGTCGCCTTGGGGATATCGGTTGACCACACAACATTTTCAAACGGGTCATAATTTTCATAATTGGTTTTATTGATCGGTTCAAACGTAATAGTGTCGCCGTCAACAGCATCTACTCTAACGCCGTCATAATTGCCATCAAATACGTATGAAGAACCATATTTAGTTATAGCCAACTTGTTATTACTATTAGTACCTTTATAAATATTAATACCTATGGCAGATAAATCATATTTGGTTTCCGCACCTTTAATCTTAAATTTCTTGTACGTACTGGATTTAAGGTAAATGCCGTTTCCGCTTGTAGGCACAAACACATCACCTACTACAACATCATAGGTAACAATTTGATCGGCGGACTCTATATACACGGGCACTCTGCCGGCTGTCGCCGCATACTTCATCGTGCCCTGGGGCTGTTCTGTAACGGGGTCGGTACCAACCGTGCCCTCTGTGATAAGAGCCTGCGCCTTGGCTGTGTAGTCAAGCTCGGTGCCTGCAAGAGCGGGGGCTTCTGTAATTTGAACATCAGCCTTAGCGATAGTAACATCAACGCTGCCCTGAGCGAGGGCATTGTAGTTATTATTGCCGTCAGCCTTGTAAAAAACGGTGTATGTTCCTGCGTTTGTGGCTTTGGGGATCTCGGTTGAGTAGGAAGCGTCAGTGATCTCATACTCGGAAGCATCAACAAACTCTGCCTCCAAGGTAGTGCCGTCAATGCCTGTGATAAGCAACGCATTTGTTCCAGAAGGTACTTCTAAATCTGGGTTCTCATAATCTACACCAAAATTATTACTACTACTATATAATTGTATGCTATTGTAATCATCTTCATTTGAATATGTTGTCTCCGTCTCCCCGATTTTGATTTTGAGAGAATAGCCTTGTGGGAAATAGATGCCGTTAGAACCCGTAGGTTTATAGACATTGTTTACTTTAATATCATCTGCGCTGAGGTCTCTGCCATTGCCTTCGATGATATTATACTGTGTAGTCGCAAACTCTAACCCTGCCCCCTCAGATGCTGTCACAAGCGCCTGTGCGGTTCCGTCATATTCGAGGGTTGTTTTAGCGGCAACAGTCGGGGTGGCCTTGGTTATCGTTGCTGTGCCGAGGAATGTCGGTGCAAGTGCGCTGTAGTTGTTGTTATATGCATCTGCATCGACCTTGACGAATACAGGGTATTCGCCTGCGTCCTTCTTTTCGGGGATATCCTCAGACCATGAATCGGGGGAGATGTAATAATTAGCGTTGCCGTCAATTTCTATTATTTCATCCGTATTAAAAAACTCACCGGCGATAATTTTGTTTTCGGTATCAACACCGGTTATTATAAAGGCATTTGTGCCGGGATAAGCATCGGAAACCCAGTTTAAATTTTTGCCGTGTAGTGCATAGTTATCTCCGTTTTTACAATATTGTATATTACCTGTATTGCTTGCAGGTTCATAAGTAGTTTCTCCTACTTTAACTGAATATCCCTCGGGGAAATACAAGCCATTATTATTTTCGGGCACAAAAACTTGACCCACTAAATCATCGCTAATATCCGTACTAAGGTAAACGCTTTCGTTATCTTTAATTTTCGAAGTTCCGGTGATATGTGTTCCCACCGCATACTGCGCCGTGCCGACATTTACAACGGAGGTTGCGTTATTTTTCAGGGTAACAAGCGGCTGATCCTCGGTGCTGTAAGGGCTGTCGTTGAGCACTGTATAGTTTTCCTGAACGAGCGCTGGGGTGGCTTGGGCTATGGCTACTTCGCCGACAAATTCGCCATCTTGTGTAGAATCAAACCCCGTAGGGTTATCTTTCGGTTGCACTGCCGCATATATTTTATATGTTCCGGCATTTGTGTAAGCAAATTGATAATTCAATTCGCTTGCTTGGGGCATTTTCCATGCGCCGCGACTATCGCCTTTATCGACTCTTATGCGTAATTGGTATTCGTCATCATATTCTTCCGAAATACTAAAATTGGTTATAAGCTGGTGATCACTGCCATCATAAGTAAAGTTTGATGCTAAACTGATAGTAACATTATTATTAAACAGTGACGCCGCACTTGCGGTTATCGTACTACCGTCCAGCAGCCCTCCCCATTCAACGTTCGCCGTTACATTACTTGCTACAATAGCGAGAGCCAGCGCACCCGAGGCTACACGCTTCCATGAGTTTTTCATAGATTTTTCCTCCTTGTTTAAGATTATTGCCGTATAGCCTGCGCGCACAGGGCAGCTCTCGTGAAATATAAAATTTCACGAAAATATCGCCTACCCGGGCTATAATAGCAATTATGTATTTTTATACATTAGTATTATATCATTTTTGTGGTTTCATTTCAAGCCTGTTTTGCAAAAATTTAAAATTTTCTTCAAATTTTGTGTAACTAACGATAATCGGGCAAGAAATTTGTGCAAATTGACAACTTGTCGGAAAGGGGAAGCTTTATATGTTTTTATAGGGCGTTGTATCAGTATGTCTGCGGCTCTGCCTATGATGACGAAGAGGATCAAGATGTTTAGAAAAACTATAGATGTTTATGAATGGCTTCTGTGATGATCGGAGTCGATCGGCCGCCCTATAGGGGCGGCTGTTTTTTTCGGCAGCCTCAGCGAGCGCATTAAAATAACCCCCAAGTATGATACGATAGTAAAGGTTTGGCAGCCGCATTACTAAAGTATTATACAAGGGGGTTATAAGCTAGTGTGATAGGGGGTATCCTTTCACGGCGGGGCGTTAGCTGCGGGGCTCTTCCATAAGCTCGCCGATAGCGCTGTAGAGCTCCTTTATCCGCTCGCTTTGCGCTGTGAGGTGAAGGTAGCCGAATAAACATTCAAGCCCCGTTGCGGCACGGTAGTCTGCAACTGTCGAGTGCTTCGGGGCGGATATGCCGCCTGCATTTCTGCCACGCTTGAAGATCTCCTGCTCCTCCTCCGTCAGCCTTTCGCTGTCGATAAGCGCCCTTACGGCAGCGGACTGATACTCGGCGCACACCTTCTGCACGGCAAGCGAGTGAAGCTTTCTTACAGGCATATTTGCGCCGATAACAAGCTCATCTCTGACAAGCTGCTCATATACCGCATCACCCACGAAAGCCAGCGCTAAGGGGGAGTACTGCCTTGCTTGCAAGTCTGTCATAAGCACACCCCTTACTCGATAAACTCAAATCTGAAGCCGAATATATCGACCGTGTCGCCCTCGTTTATGCCTAGGGCTTCAAGCCTGTCGATTATGCCCGTTGAGCGCAGCACACGCTGGAAATATTGCAGCGACGAGTAATCGTCCATATTGACCGAGCGCAGTATATCCCACAGCCAGTCGGCCTCGACATAGTAGACGCCGTCCTCGGCCGTTACGTCAAATTCCTTCTTTGAGAGCAGCTTTTCATCAAGCTCGAGCTGCGTCAGCGGCTGTGCTTCATAGACCTTTACGGGGGGCAGGCTCTTGAGCGCCTGTGCTACGGCGTACATAAGCTCCTGCGTGCCCTTTTTGGTCGCAGCAGATATTTCAAAGAACTGATAGCCCTTCTCCTCGATAAACCGCTTAAACTCCTCGACCTGCTCGGGGGAGGCTATATCGCTCTTGTTTGCCGCTACTATCTGCGGGGCGTCTGCAAGCTCCTGCGAGAAGCTTCTAAGCTCCTTGTTGATAGCTTCAAAGTCCTCCTTCGGGTCACGCCCCTCTATGCCCGAAACATCTACGACGTGAACAATCAGCCTGCACCTCTCAACGTGGCGTAAAAATTCGTGCCCGAGCCCTACGCCCTCGCTTGCGCCCTCGATAAGCCCGGGTATGTCAGCCATTACGAACGACTGCTCCTCGACCTTGACAACGCCGAGAACGGGGGTAAGGGTAGTGAAGTGGTAATTTGCGATCTTCGGCTTTGCCGCCGACACTACCGAGATGAGCGTTGATTTGCCGACATTCGGGAAGCCTACCAGCCCCACATCTGCTATAAGCTTGAGCTCAAGCGTTATATCGTATTCATCGCCCTTGAAGCCCGGCTTTGCAAATTTGGGTATCTGCCTTGTCGATGTGGCAAAGTGTGCGTTGCCCCTGCCGCCCTTGCCGCCCTTGGCGACAGTAACAGGCTCGGGTGTCGAGATGTCGGCAAGTATCCTGCCGGTCTTGGTCTCCTTGACAAGCGTTCCGAGCGGCACCTTGATCACAAGGTCCTCGGCCGAGCGCCCCGAGCAGTTTTTAGACGAGCCGTCCTGCCCCTTGTCTGCGATATATTTTCTTTTGTAGCGGAAGTCGATAAGGTTCGAGAGGTTAGTGTCTGCCACAAATACTATATCGCCGCCCTTGCCTCCGTCGCCGCCGTCGGGGCCGCCCGCTGCGATGTATTTTTCTCTGTGGAACGACACGCACCCGTCGCCGCCGTCGCCCGCCTTTATATGTATCTTTGCTTCATCTACGAACATAGTGTACTCCTTTTTTAAAGCTTTCCTGTCTTTTCAAATATCTCATCATAGCTTGGCTGATTTATGGCATTTGCCGTGCTGTCATCGGGTTCCTTTATCTCTACGGGCAGAAAAACGTGGTTACCCGCCTTGATAAGCTCCTCGGCACCGTACGCTGCTGCAAAAAGGAAAAGCGTTCCTATAATGATAAGCGCATATTTGTTGACCTTCATTCTTAGGGTCGGGAAGAGCTTGTAATATTCCTTTGAGGCGGCTTTTTCACTGTAGCTATTGTCAATAGACCTAAAGGTTTTGCCGTTTATGGTATATACGGGAAGAGTTACCTGCAAGCCCTCGGGGTAGCGATCATACTGCTCCTTGGTGACTTCTCGCTTGATCTCTGAACCCGTTTCGTCATCGGTAAATGTCACCCAGTAAGCGGAATGTGAGTATTTTCCTCCCGAGCCTGCATAGTAATGGTTCCAGGTGACTGTATAGCTCCTCGTTTCCAAAAAGGTGAGCTGCGGCGGGGTGTACAGGATCGTCTCGATAAGCACGCCCAAAAATATCAAAAGCAGCACAAGGCTTGTACGGAACGCAGTTACGGCTGTATTGTATTCTCTTGGCATATTGTGGTCTTTTTTTAGGTAGTTTCTCAAGTCTGCTCCCCCCTAATAAAAAGCCCCGGACCGTTTGACCGGTGCGGGGCGTGTCGGACTCTATTAAGCCTGTGTGTAAACAGAAACCTTTTTTCTGTCCTTGCCAAGGCGCTCAAATCTTACAACGCCGTCAGCTACTGCAAAGAGAGTATCGTCAGAACCCTTCTTTACGTTCTCACCGGGGTGAATGTGTGTGCCCCTCTGTCTTACAAGAATGTTTCCTGCTGTAACGAACTGACCGTCAGCTCTCTTTACGCCAAGTCTCTTAGCCTCGGAATCACGGCCGTTCTTAGTAGAACCCAAACCTTTCTTATGTGCAAAAAACTGCATTGAAATACTGATCATTTAAATTACACCACCGTCATTTAATTTTAGTAAGGGAATACACTTACCGT
>JAFRYW010000083.1 GCA_017442845.1 Ruminococcus sp. | reverse complement strand
GCACCCCGTCAAGCCCGAAAAACATAGGCAGGGTCAGCGCAAAGCCCACGCCGAAAACTATCTCCCTGACAACACCCAGCATAGTTGACGCAAGCGCCTTGCCCATAGCCTGCAAAAAGATAAACGACGCCTTATTTACACACGCTAATATCAACATACAAAGATATATCCTAAATGCCTTTATTGCAAAATCGGTATAGTAGCGGCTCTCGTTGGCTGCGCCGAAAATGCCGATGAGTGCCCTTGGCATAAGCTCTGCTGCAAGGAGCGCTATAGCCCCCACAGCCGCCTCGCATATCAGCAGGCGGGTAAACAGACTTTTTACCCTGTCAGGGCGGGCTGCGCCCATATTAAAGCCCACAACAGGTATGCACCCCGCCGCCATTCCGACAACTATTGATATAACTATCTGGAAAAATTTCATAACTATCCCGACAACAGCCATAGGTATCTGCGCATACTGCTCCTGCGAAAAGACCTTGTCGAGGGCACCGTATTTTCTGAGCATATTATTTATCGCCGCCATTGCCGCCACAAGTGAAATCTGCGAAAGAAAGCTGCAAATGCCTAAGGGTATTATCTTGCCGATAATCCGGCGGCTGAGCTTAAAGCTGTCACTCTTAAGCTCGACGCTCCTTGCCCTTGTAAGGTAAACTACAGCGATAACAGCAGTTACTGCCTGCCCCGCAACAGTTGCAGCGGCAGCGCCCATCATTCCCCACTTGAACACAAAGATAAAGATAGGGTCAAGTATTATATTGATCACCGCCCCAAGAACTGTTGATACCATAGCTATCCCAGGGCTGCCGTCCGATCGGATAACGGGGTTCATCGCCTGCCCGAACACATAAAAGGGTATACCAAGCGTGATATAAAAAAAGTATTCCTTTGAGTTTTCAAAGGTCTGTGCATTGACCCTGCCGCCGAAAAGTGTTATGATAGGCTCTTCAAATAAAAGATACAGCCCGCAGATGAGCAGGCCGCTCATAACAGCCAAGGAAACGGCATTCCCGACGCTCTTTGAAGCATCAGCCCCTTTGCCCTGCCCCAAGCACAGACTGACGAAAGCGCAGCACCCGTCACCGATCATCACAGCCACGGCAAGTGCTATCACCGTCACGGGGAACACAACTGTATTTGCGGCGTTGCCGTATGAGCCCAAGTAATCGGCATTTGCAATAAATATCTGGTCTACGATATTGTAAAGCGCCGCCACCAGCAGCGAGATCACGCAGGGGACTGCGTATTTTTTCATCAAAGCCCCCACAGGCTCGCTTACAAGAAACATTTGAGAGTTTGCATTTTCCATTTTGTTACCTCCAAAAAAATAAAAGCGCAAGCCCGTTATCCGGACTTACGCTTTCGCTACTCGATAATGCTATTATAGCATTTTTTTCATTTTATTTCAATATGCAAAAAAGAGAAATTCCCGCCCGCTTTAGGTTTTGGGTTTTTAAAAATTACACAAAGCGTCAATCCTACATCTTCACAAAAATAGGTCTTGAAAAACATAGAGATATATGCTACAATATAAAAAAACAATATGGTTATCCCTTTGACACACCACAGTTTTGCCCCCAAACCCTCGCTTAACTGTGAGCATTCGCTCACAGCGAGCTCGGGAGAGTATGGGGGAGGGCTTCGCCCCGAACCCCATTATCTGAGGCATTTTAATTGGTGTGTCAAGTATATAACCATAAAAAATAATAAGGAGATGATCTTATGTTCTGCCCGAAAT
>JAFRYW010000009.1 GCA_017442845.1 Ruminococcus sp. | reverse complement strand
TCTTTCCGATTGACTGAGGCGGCAAAGCAGGATTCCTTGAATAGATCTTCCAGTTAGGATCGTAGAGATCTATCGGAATATTGGGGTTGATAAGATCCATATTGGCCTCCCACAGGGAGTCGATAGTACCAACGTCCTTCCAATAGCCGTCAAAGCGGTAAGCTACAAGCTTCTCGCCTGCTTCTCTCATATCGGGGATAATGTTCTTACCAAAGTCCTTAGAAGCGTCCTTATCGTTCTCATTGGCGATAAGATATTCTCTAAGCTTTGACCAAGTAAAGATATATATACCCATTGAAGCAAGTGTCGAGCGGGGGTTCTTAGGCTTTTCCTCAAAGTCGATGATATTATCCTCAGCATCAGTGATCATAATACCGAAGCGGGAAGCCTCTTCCTTGGGAACGTCCAAAACTGCGATAGTAGCCGCTGCGTTCTTTTCCTTATGGAAATCGAGCATCTTATTATAATCCATTTTATAGATATGGTCGCCCGAAAGGACTACTACATACTCGGGAGAGTATCTCTCGATGAATGCGATATTCTGATAGATAGCATTTGCAGTACCCGAATACCAATCAGCACCCGATGCCTTCTGATAAGGGGGAAGAACATGAACACCGCCATGAACTCTGTCAAGGTCCCAAGGCTGACCGTTGCCTATGTACTCGTTAAGCACAAGGGGCTGATACTGCGTCAGCACACCAACAGTATCTATTCCCGAATTTATGCAGTTTGAAAGCGGAAAGTCAATTATCCTATACTTTGCGCCGAAGGGAACTGCGGGCTTAGCAACTGTTTGAGTCAATGCATAAAGACGGCTGCCCTGTCCGCCTGCAAGAAGCATTGCTACGCATTCTTTTTTGTTAAACATTTTTTAATTCACCCACCAATTTTATTATTTATCAGCTTTTTTAGCTGTTTTTTTGACCTTTTTTACTGTTGCCTTTTTCTTTTCATCTGAAGAAGCCTTCCTTTTCTGAGGTGCCTTCTTGACTGTAAAGTACATTACCGAAAAGGCAGGGATATCAACACATACAGATTGCTCAAAGCCGTGCATAGGAGTATCTACGCTCTTGACAGTTCCGTTTGTCATAGGCGACCCGTCGGGAGATGTTGAATTAAACACCTCAGTATAGCTGCCCTTATAGGGAACGCCAAAGCAATAAGACTTTCTCTCAACAGGGACAAAGTTGCAGACTGCGATGACCTCATTCTTCTTATTATCAAATCTTCTGAAGATTATGATAGACTGCTTATAGTCGTCATTAGCTATCCAGCTAAAGCCCTCCCAGGAGAAATCATCCTCCCAGAACTGCGGGTGGTCAAGATAGAATTTATTGAGGTTCTTTGAGAACTTCTGGAAATTGCGGTGGTTCTCATACTCATCTATCAAGAACCATTCGAGACTGTTTTCATAGTCCCACTCTCTAAACTGTGCAAACTCGCTTCCCATAAAGAGGAGCTTTTTGCCGGGGTGAGCCATCATATATGTCATAAACAGCCTTGCCTGAGCAAATTTCTGGTCGGTATCGCCATACATTTTATTAACGAGCGAGCCCTTGCCGTGAACCACCTCATCGTGAGATATCGGAAGAATAAAATTCTCCGAGAAGGCATAGAAGAAGGAGAATGTAAGCATATCGTGGTGGAAAGCTCTATGGATAGGATCCATCGCCATATACTTGAGCATATCATTCATCCAGCCCATATTCCACTTGAAATTAAAGCCAAGGCCGCCGTCGCTGGTTGGCTTTGTTACCATAGGCCAAGCCGTTGACTCCTCTGCGATCATCAAAGCGTTGGGGTTTCTGACAAAAACATTTTCATTGAGCTTTTTAAAAAACTCTATAGCTTCAAGATTCTCGTGGCCGCCGTATACATTAGGCGTCCACTCCCCTGCTCTTCTGTCATAGTCAAGGTAGAGCATTGACGCTACGGCATCAACTCTCAAGCCGTCAACGTGGTATTGCTCGATCCAATAAAGAGCATTTGACACAAGGAAGGAAACGACCTCATTCTTGCCGTAATCGAACACTCTTGTTCCCCACGCAAGATGATCTCTCTTCTTGGGGTCGGAATACTCATAAACACAGCCGCCGTCAAACTCATAAAGACCGGCCTCGTCCTTCGGGAAATGTGCGGGCACCCAGTCCAGGATAACGGATATTCCTGCATTATGGAACATATCTATCATAGCCTTGAAATCATCGGGCGTACCGTATCTTGATGAAGGCGCATAATACCCTATCCCCTGATAGCCCCACGAGCCGTCAAACGGGAACTCTGCAAGGGGCATAAACTCAATATGAGTATAGCTCATCTCCTTTAGATAAGGGATTATGCTCTTAGCGAAATTCGGGTAGCTGAAATACTTGCCCTCGGTACACCGCTTCCAGGAATTGAAGTGCACCTCGTAAATATTCATAGGGCTCTTATACACATTGGTCTTGGCCTTCTTAGCCTGCCATTCATCATCAGTCCACTTATATGTCGATTTATATACCTTGGAACCTGTTGAAGGCTTTACCTCCATATGCACCCCAAAAGGGTCAGCCTTCATATGAAGCTTTCCGTCACAGCCGTCAATAGCGTACTTATATGTATCATACTGCTTAAGACCTGTCTTGAAGATCTCCCACACCTGAGAATCTGCTATCTTTTCGAGCGGGTCGGCAGAATTATCCCAATCGTTAAAATCACCTACAAGCGAAACCGCTTTGGCGTTAGGTGCCCATACTCTGAAGAAATGGCCCTTCTGCCCGTTCCTTTCGCCTTCATGGCAGCCAAAGAAGCTATAGGCTTCAAAGTTGTTGCCCTGATGGAATAAATGAAGCGGCAGCTCATACTCCTTCGCGATCTCATTTATCATATTTGACAAATCCTCCTAACATTACCGAGAATCGGTTTATTGAGATAAAAAGTGCCTAAATCGTCAAAATGACAGAATTATAGCTTTTAATTTTTATCTCTATATCTATTTTAAACTTTTTTCAAATTTTTTGCAATAGTTTTAGTAGTTATTCTCATAATCTCACATATTTAAACATTTGCGCTTGTATATATTGCACAAAGGTTTTTGCGTTCAAAGCTTCCAAAACGTGAAATACAAAAATTTGTGCAATAAACGCAGCCCATAAAAGCCGCTACATAACGCATCTGTCTATCCTTACGGCTGCAACGGTGATATCATCACTAACGCTTTCGCCGCTTGTTTTAAGAGCGGATTCCCCTACAAGCCTAGATGCTATATCGGGCGAGGAGCAGGAGATCTTATCAAGCAATTCGTCATTATCAACAACCACGCTCTCATCTACCCCGTCTGAGGTGACGATTATCATATCGCCCGGGCATATCTTAAGCCGGGTAATGTCCGGGTCTGCGCCTGTAAGGATACCTGCGGGCAGTGCACGGCAGGCGACCTTGATAACGCTGCCCTCTCTAATGATATATGAGGATGCAGCACCGGCCTTCAGAAATGATGCTGTATGTGAGAAAAGGTCCAGCTTAAGTATATCAAGTGTCGAAAAGGATTCATCCCAGCTCTTTACACCAAGTGCAGAGTTTATAAGGCGCTCGGTACAGCTCATTGACAGCCCCGAGGAGATCAGTCTTCTGACAAGGCTTACTGTAAACATAGAATCAAGCCTTGCACGCTCACCCGTACCCATTCCGTCAGAGAGGATAACGTAGCGCTCACTTTCATTCAAAGTCAAGGTATCTACAGTATCGCCGCAGTATTCCCCACCGCAGCAGGAGGCCTGAAATGTCGAGATATTCGCTTCCAGCTCGGGCTTTTCAGTAAAAACGAGCCTTGTTACCTTACCCATTACACTGATGCTTGGCAGCTCCATATCACAGCCGACGATATCGGAAAGCTTGACTGTCAAACGGACCATATCACTTTTAAAGCCGCCGTTTATAAACGCTTCAACAAATCTGCGCCTGTTTTCATTTGTATAGACACATACCCTGGCGCCCTTGCAGCCGCTGATATCAAAAAGCTCCTTTGCCCTTTCGCACAGAAGCTCATCGACCTCCTTGATACGGCAGACACGAAGAGACATATCATTCAAAAGCTCCTCCATAGACAATAGCTGCTCACACAGGAGCTCCCTAAGCTTTGCTACGCCTATATCGTTGGCACTTTCAAAGGCAAGCTCGTCCGAAGCCGTGATGAACGCCGCCTCTACAAGATGCTTTTTAGTGCAGCAGGGCAGAAAATTCTCGATATCCTCCAAAGTGATCTCGCCGTAGCTTTTTGTGATACTTTCAAGAGTTGTCAAGCCCCTTAACAGGTCGGTATTTTTTGACCTTTTACAAATATCGTAGCACTCACACTCTGTGCACGCTATCTGCTCAACACGTGCAGAAAGAGGTGTGTGCTTATATCTATCCTCTATTTTGCAGGAGATAAAGGATATGTCACGCCTTACCTCGGAAATGGTCTTCGCAGCATAGCCCAAGCGGGAGGAGGCGGTCTGCCCCACAAGATCGACCGTGCTTTTTGAAGTAGAGAAAAGTGCCCTGCCCGACTTAAAAAGCTCGCCGGGCAAAAGCACGCTTACAGCCGAGCCGACGATTACATCCCAAAACATTACAAAGGTATCGCTGTTTATGCCGACAGCAGTAAGGCTTATAACGGTCGAGATAATAAAAGCTGCTATCGCCGCCAAGTCGCTAAGTGTGAAAAGTGCGCCACAGATAAGCCCGGAGGAAGCCATAATAAGCGTGTTAGCGGCCAGCCTCGGGTCAAAAAGAGCTACAGCGCAGGAGGTAAGCACACCGACAACAGCACCGCCTACGGCACGGTATTTTTTTGCAAAATACAAAAGCACGACCGATGCGAAAACCCTGCCAAGATCGAGCGGAAAAGGTACAGAGCACAAGGACAGCGTCAAAAACACAAAAAGCACGGCGGCGAACACACCACGCAAGCCGAGCAGGTTAAGGCTTTTAGTGACACTGTATTCATCAGCAAGATAAGAATACATAAAAACTACGCAGGAGCAGATAACAGCGTCTATCATATTAAACGCAAGCGCATAGCCAGAATAGCCCTTTCCTATCGCTTCAACGGAATTTACAAGAAGCATAACCGTGCAGGAGGTTATGCAGAGCATAACAGGCTTAAACATTTTAGATCTGCCGACATATACATCGGCAAGTGATACAAGAACGGCCGAGCAAAGCTTGGCGGCATGGTCAAAAAAGCCGCCCGAAATTATGTAATACAGGCACATTCCAAGCATAGCTGCGGGAGAGAAGCTGCCGCTTACAGCACAAACACTCACCCCAAGCGAAAACGGGCTGCCCAGCAGCTTGGCACCAGAGCAAATAAAGCCGAAGGCAAATGCAAGGGCTGCGGGAGCATATACCCTTGAGGCGAGCTTTTTTTCATTACTTATTTTTGTCTTGACACTTAGCATTTTTAACTTCACCGCCGAATAAAATTTGCTTTGCAAAGACCACCAGCAAAGCAAATCTATAATATCACACGGTAAGTAAAAAAATTGTCGTTATATGGACAAGCCTTTATATGTCTATAAGCCTTTTCAAAGCCTCACTGAAGGAAATAAGCTGAGCCATTGAGAGCGACTCGGGGCGGCAGCTTTCGGGTAGAGAGCATTCGGCTATAGCCTTGCCTACAACAGACTTATCTACCGACAGCCCGGAGGAAACAGAATTTGAAAGAGTCTTTCTTCTTTGTGAAAAAGCCGCACGGACAGTTTTAAAGAAAAAGCCCTCATCGGTAACACCCTCGGGGGTGTTTTCTCTGATGTCAAATCTTATAACGCAGCTGTCAACATTCGGCGAAGGCATAAAGCTTCCACGGGAAACGTTAAACAAAAGCCCGGGCTCGCTAAAATAATTAACAGCCACCGTCACAGCCCCCATATCACGTGAGCCGACCTTTGCAAGAAGGCGTGTGCCCGCCTCCTTTTGCACCATTACGGTAACGCTCTTTATGGGCAGGCGGCTCTCCAAAAGTGACATTATTATGGGCGAGGTTATATAGTAAGGAAGATTAGCACAAACGGCGACCTCGAGACCCTCAAACTCCTCCTTGATAAGCTTACCGAGATCTACCTTGAGCACATCTGAAATGATAAGCTTAAAATTATCATACTCAGCCAGCGTTTCATCGAGCACAGGCTTTAGGCGCTCATCTATCTCTACCGCCACGACCTTATCTGCACGCTTGCAAAGCTCATTTGTGAGCACGCCTATCCCCGTACCGATCTCGATGATACCGACGCCGGGCCTTGCACCGCCCATTTCTGCAATCCTCGGGCAAACTGTCGGGTTTACCAAAAAGTTCTGCCCCAGCGCCTTGGAAAAGGTAAAGCCATGCCTTGAAAGAATATCCTTGATAACGCCGATATTTGACAGACCGTCCATTTGAGCACCTCCGCTAAAAATATCACATTACTATATAATTTTACCAAAACAAGCAATAAATGTCAATACGGCAAAGGGAATAAAAAAACAAATATGTGCAAAACTAAATCAAAAGGAGCTGATAAAATGAAAAACAAGAGCATTTCCTCGGCGGGAATGGATATACCGCTCGGTCTAAGCATGGTAATGGCGCAAAACCCGTCGGTAATGTCATTATTTGAAAGCCTCGACAATGAAGAGCTAAAATCACTTGCAGGTATAAGACCGGAGGGCAGCACAGACCTTTTCGGGCAGGTAAGCGGGCTGTACAGCGCACAGGATTCCTTCGGGAGAGCCAGAATGTTTTAAAAACGTTCACAGATAAGTCCAAAAGGCAAAGGATTATAGTAAATATACACAAGATAACGCTTTTAAACAGGGATAAATTTTATTTCTTTTGGAATTGAAAAAAATTGCGTTTTAATGTATAATATTAGTAGTGTATTTACCACTAAATGCGAAAGGGGCGACAGCTATGATGAAGCCGCTCGGTATTATGACATATTTCGAGGCGGCTTTCGGTCATACGGCGGCTGTGCTTTTTGTGCAAAAATTTTGAAAAGAGGCTGCAACTGTACCACGTTGCAGTTTTTTGATTTTGAAAGTGAGATGTTAATAATGAAAAAGGTCGCAATAATAATGGGCTCTGACAGCGACTTCCCTGTAGTTAAGAATGCAGCAATCACGCTTAAGAGCTTCGGCGTTGAATATGAATGCCACGTTATGAGCGCACACCGCTCACCAGAGCTGGCTGCTGAATATGCCAAGAAAGCAAAGGCTAACGGCTTCGGTGTAATTATATGCGCTGCCGGTATGGCGGCACATTTAGCGGGTGTAGTTGCGGGGCATACAACGCTTCCTGTTATAGGTATCCCCTGCAAGGGGGCTAACTTTGACGGGCTTGATGCTTTGCTTGCTACCGTACAGATGCCAAGCGGTATCCCTGTAGCAACAGTTGCTGTTGACGGCGCTAAGAACGCAGCGATACTTGCAGTACAGATGCTTGCTCTTTCAGATGAAGGGCTTGCCGAAAAGCTCGAGGCTGAAAAAGCAAAGATGCTTGAGGGCGTTATCGCAAAGGACAAGGCTATGCAGGAGAAGATCAAGGAGCTTTGAGTACATACAGATACGACACAGCGCTTTTCGACCTTGACGGAACGCTTACAGACTCAAAAGAAGGGATCATAAGCTGCACAAAATATGCGCTGGCACAAATGGGCAGAGATATCCCCTCTGAGGAGACGCTCTTGAAATTCTTAGGCCCGCCGCTCGTAAGATCCTTTCACGACTACTGCGGTATGAGTGAGGAGGAGGCAAGAGAGGCAACAAGGCTGTTCAGAGTACGCTACACTGACACGGGGCTTTTTGAAAACAGAGTTTATGAGGGCGTGCCGGATATGCTGGGAAGGCTAAAGGCCGCAGGCATAAGGCTTGCAACAGCAACAAGCAAGCCCGAGGATTATGCTGTAAGGATACTCACAAAATTCGGCCTTATTGGTTATTTTGACTTTATAGGGGCGGCGACCTTTGATGAAACAAGGCACGATAAAATAGCCGTACTGAGATATACACTTGATAAGCTTGATATAAAGGATTCAAGCAAAGCTATAATGGTAGGTGACAGGCGCAATGACATTGAAGGCGCACATCATTTCGGGCTCAAATGCATAGCTGTAAGATACGGCTACGGAAATGATGAAGAGTTTACCACATACAAAGCTGATATCGTTGTCAGCACACCTAATGAGGCTGCTGATGTGATACTAAATAATGCAAAACTATAAATTTTATATGGAGGAATTGAAAATGGCAAGCTATGAAAAGAAGGAACAGCTCTACGAGGGCAAGGCAAAGAAAGTATTCGCAACTAACGACCCTGATGTAGTTATCGTTGACTATAAGGACGATGCAACTGCTTTCAACGGCGAGAAAAAGGGCACAATCGCAGGCAAGGGCGTTATCAACAACAAGATGACAAATTATATGTTCAAGCTGCTTGAAAAGGAAGGCGTTCCCACACACCTTATCGAGGAGATCTCTGACAGAGAGACTATCGTCAAGAAGGTAGAGATTGTTCCGCTCGAGGTAATTGTAAGGAACGTTGCAGCAGGAAGCTTCTCTAAGAAGCTCGGCATCGAGGAGGGCACACCCTTAAAGCAGCCTACACTTGAGTTTTCCTACAAGTGCGATGAGCTTGGCGACCCCTTCATCAACTCCTACTATGCATTAGGTCTCGGCCTTGCAACACAGGAGGAGCTTGATGCTATAGCTAAGTACGCATTTATGGTAAATGATTTTATGGTAAAATTCTTCAAGGAAAAGAATGTCGATCTTATCGATTTCAAGATCGAATTCGGAAGATACAAAGGGCAGATAATCCTCGCTGACGAGATCTCACCCGACACCTGCCGTTTCTGGGACAGCACAACTCACGAAAAGCTCGATAAGGACCGTTTCCGCAGAGATATGGGCGGCGTAGAGGAAGCTTATCAGGAAATGATGAAGAGGCTTGGCATAAAATAATTTACATAGCCTGAAAACCAATAAATTAAAGAGAGGTTTAATAATGAAGAGTTTTTCAGACAGCTACAAGGACGCCGGTGTTGATGTAACTGCGGGCTACAAGTCGGTAGAGCTTATGAAGCAGTATGTCGCAAGAACTATGACAAAGGGCGTCTTGAGCGGCATTGGCGGCTTCGGCGGGCTTTTTGAGCTTGACCTTGAAGGGATAGAGAAGCCTGTTTTAGTATCGGGCACCGACGGCGTAGGCACAAAGATCAAGATAGCTTTTTTACTTGACAAGCACGATACAGTCGGCATAGACTGCGTTGCTATGTGCGTAAATGATATAATCTGCTGCGGGGCAAAGCCGCAGCTGTTCCTTGACTACATAGCCTGTGGAAAGAATATCCCCGAGAAGATCGCAAGTATCGTTTCGGGCGTGGCTGAGGGCTGCGTTCAGGCTGGCTGCGCACTTATCGGCGGCGAAACAGCAGAGCACCCGGGACTTATGCCCGAGGACGAATACGACCTTGCAGGCTTCTCGGTAGGCGTTGTTGACAAGAGCAAGATCATCGACCCCGAAAAGCAGAAGGCGGGCGATGTGATGATAGCTATAAAGTCAAGCGGCGTACATTCAAACGGCTTCTCACTCGTAAGAAAGGTATTTACCGTGAGCGAGCAGAACCTTGCAAGGCATTACAGCGACCTTGGCAAGACGCTCGGTGAGACGCTGCTAACACCTACAAGGATATACGTTAAGGCAATAATGGAGCTTATGTCAAGAGTGAATGTTAAGAGCGTATCACACATCACAGGCGGCGGCTTCTATGAAAACATTCCGAGAGCTCTCCCCAAGGGCTTATCTGCAAAGATTGAGAGAAGCGCTGTTCAGGTGCTGCCTATCTTTGACGTTATCGCAAAAACAGGAAATATTCCCGAGAGAGATATGTTCAATACCTTCAATATGGGCGTTGGTATGACTGTTGTAGTTGATAAGAACGATGTTGATGCTGCGATAGCTGCTATCAAGGCCGCCGGCGAGGAAGCTTACGTTTTAGGTGAGCTTACCGAGAGCGACGAGGGCGTAATAATTTGCTGATAATACTGCTTTGCGACACTGTACAGCTTTTTCTGTACGGTGTTGCTTGATATATTGAGGAGAAAAGAAAATGGCTGAAAAAGCAAAAAACATTGTTGTGCTCGTTTCCGGAGGGGGGACAAATCTACAAGCCCTTATCGACTCGCAAAACAGAGGCGAAATCAAGGGCGGTAGGATAACCTGCGTTATCTCCTCAAAGGAGGGTGCATACGCTCTTGAAAGGGCTAAAAATGCGGGGATAAAGACCAGAGTCCTTGCAAGGAAGGAGTATTCCGATATTGCCGAGTATTCAAAGGCTATGAAGGATGCACTCACTGAGGAAAAGGCTGACCTTGTGGTTTATGCAGGGTTTATGACAATACTTGACGAGCAGGTATGCAGGGCGTTCCCGTTTAAGATGATGAACGTTCACCCGGCACTGATACCAAGCTTTTGCGGAAAGGGCTTTTACGGGCTGCACGTTCACGAGGCAGTGCTTGAGAGCGGCGTAAAGGTCTCGGGGGCGACTGTTCATTTCGTTACAGAGGTCTGTGACGGAGGGCCAATAATACTGCAGGGAACAGTAGAAGTGCAAAATGATGACACACCCGAAACGCTGCAAAGGCGAATAATGGAAAATGTTGAATGGAAGCTGCTGCCAAAGGCTGTATCACTTTTCTGCGAGGGCAGGATAACGATAAAGAACGGCAGAGCTTACGTTGACCTAAAGGAATGATGATATGGTAAGACTAAGACCATTCAAGCCGCAGGACGCAGACGAGGTCTGCCGCTGGGTCGGTGAGGATGAAAAGGCGTTTATGATGTTTACTGCGGGCAGGTACAAATTCCCACTGGAGGCAAAGGAGATCGTTTCAAGGCACTACGGCTTTGAGGCAGAGAACGATGCATTTATGATGACCGCTCTTGATGAGTGCGGAAGAGTATCAGGGCACTTTCTCTTTAGAATGATTGACTTTGAAAAAAACAGCATACATCTGGGCTTTATAATAGTTGCGCCCGAAAAGCGGGGCAAGGGCTTCGGCAGGGAAATGATAAACAAGGCG
>JAFRYW010000082.1 GCA_017442845.1 Ruminococcus sp. | reverse complement strand
TTGTGCATTGAGACAAATTCCAATTTATCGCAGCAGCACAATAGTAAATAGGGGATCCGGCCTATGCACCCATATGCGGCTATTAAAGGTATTACTAATGAAAGCAAAACTCATCAAGGAGGAATAACTATGCCAAAGCCTGAACACTCATTAAAGGAAATAGGCCTGTACAGCGGTATTTCCAAGGAAAAATACCGTGACCTGAAGCAGAGGGTGATACTGCGCCACCCCGAAAGGTACATACCCACACCGACTATAGTTCAGATCGATGCGGAATATGACAGCATGAACGATGAGCAGCTTGCTGAAAGCTATGACAAGCTGCTTGACGGCGACCCTGTACTCTGGCAGAAGGATGCTGTCAAGGAGGGCGGCCTTGCCGAATGGATCTTCAACACGGGCAATACTGCGCTGCTGACCCAGATACTTGACGAAAACTCCGAAACGCTCACCTATGAGCAGCAGCACATACTAAAGAGTATCATCAGCTCAACAGGAAAAAAGGCCGAGATACAAAACCAGGCAAAGGAGATCATGCAGGAGGGCGAGCGTCTCTACCGCCCTGCAAATGTTGTATATGACAATGACGGCGGAGTAACGCTCGAGGACGTTTATCAAAAGGAATTTCAAAACACAGCCGCCGGCTGCTGGGCAAATTTCTTCCAGGTGCTCGCATCGAGCAAGGGCATAGATCTGACGCAGAATGATATTAAAAACTATCGCCCTGACAAGAGCCTTCAGGAGGCGCAGCAGGTCACTGAGGATATCCATAACGCATATAATGCAGACAGGGAGAACAACGCCCTCGAAATGGCCGACTCTATCCTTAGCTTTATGCCTAACACTATGCTGCGTGAGGTCGAGATAGCGCCGTATAATGATGCAATAAAAAACGAAAACATAACCGAGGAGCAGTTTAAAAAGAGCGCCATTGACGAGATGAGCAGGATCATCCGAAACGCTATCGAATTTGACCGCTCACCCGTGGGCGTACTTATGGGCGGGCACTACATAACTATCATCGGCATAAACGGCGACAAGGTAAAGTATAAGGACTCGCTCTACCACGACAACAACAAGACCGAGCCCGATAAGACCCATGAGGGCACGCTCTCCGAGCTTTTGGGTGACAAGCTGAGCGCCCAGAGCGGTATGGCGGGCTTATCGGGAATACAGCTCACCTGGATGAAGGACATTCAGCTCTCAAAGGACGGCAAGACGATCTTCGGCGTGCCAAGCGAATATGTTGAGATGAACCCCGACGGTACACTTACCGAGCAGCCCGAGCTTATCAAGGACGGCGCCAAAAACCCCGGCAACACCGACCTCAACCGCTTAGGCACCGCCGTTTACCGCTACGCAGGCAAGGAGGATACCGAAAGCGAGCAGCATTTCAGACCGCTTACACAAAATAACATCATAATACACGAAAAGGCTTACCTGCCCAAGGTGCTGAATGCCGATTACCTCAAGGATCAGGCCGAGAAGCGCTCGCTCAGAACAGAAAACCTCCTGCGTAAGAACGACAGGGAGCAAATGGGGCTTGACAGAAAAGAGATCGAAAGCCTTGAGAATATCCCGTTGGCAACGACGGCGCAGAGGCGCTCTAATAATGAGATCCTAATGGCGAATGAGCAGGCAAACGAGACCATACGTGAGCGTATGATGCAAAGCCGCAGGAATGCGATCGATAACGGCATAGCCAGCATTGTCAGAGGCGAGCACCCCGAGCTTACAGGGCTTAAGCTTTTAAACAGAAGCTCCTACGGGCGGCTCACAGATATCCCCGACTACGAGATCCGTGAGGCTGACAGGCTTCTAAGGGCTGCTATTGGTAAGGACACCGAGGGCAACGATGTTATAGGCCTTAACGATATACTTGACGGCTTCACCTATAAGCCCTCCCCGGACAGCGAGCCTATCAGCCTTGTTGAGAGCGTGCGTGCGCAGCTTGTGGATTCACGGCTGCTTGTTAATGACAAAAACCCCGAGGAGACTGTTTACCGCTACGCCAGAGCAGAGCTTTTAAGGCTAATGACCACCCCGGGCGCAGAGCTTACCTACACAAACGGCGACCACAAGATCGGGAATATCTTTACAGATGCATCGCTTTATTCACTCAGATCCCCCGAGAGGATCGAAAGCATATGCAACGGCTCGACCCCCGAGGGCAGGCAATTAGCCGAGACGCTTCAGTCACTTGACCTTGAAGACGTTGAGACAGGGCTTGAAATACCCGCTATGCTTCTTAAGCGTGACCCGAAGGATATCAAGAAGCTTGCCGAGATCTATGATAAGATCTTCATTAAGGATCAATATCACTTCGAGGGCTACAATATCGACGAATTTTCTATTGACTTAGGCAGCGATGAGTATGGTACATCTCTTGATACGGAGAGCCTCTATTTGAACAGCATCGACCCCGAAACGGACACACGCACCTATGATGAGAAGCATATGTTCAAGAAGGCTATGGTGATCACAGCACTTATCAACAACATTACCGTTGCTGATAACGATGCCGGCGTGATGCCGTCGATGTATGATGCGGTGAACGGCGAAAACACTATCGCCTACAAGAGAGAGCGTGCCCGTGAGCAGCTAACAGGGGAAGATCTCGATTTCTCGGACAGGAACATACCGGGCAAGACCTCAGTAAAGCTTGATTACGATATTGAGATGATACAAAACACCGTTTCGCAAATGGCTGCAAATATCACAAGGAACGACAAGTGGTATATCCGCTCATCGGGCAAGTTCAGGGATATGAAAGCAAAGCTTGCCGACCTTAATGACCTTGTGAACGTAACGTGGGCGCAAAAGCTTGCCAATAACAGGGCTATCACCTTTGAGGATATGAACGAGTTCCTTGAAAAGTCCGATGCGCTCAAGAGCGATATGAAAAAATACCTTGAATACAAAAACGGCCAGATGTGCAAGGACCCCGGCAGACGCAAAAGCGGCGACACCTATGAGCAAAAGCGTATCAAGGCAAGCCTTGACAGCTTCACCAAGCTTAACGATATGACCAAAAAGGTCGAGGAGGGCATATTAAACAGCATCTCCGCAGGCGCTAAGGAATTTTTCAAGGCAGACCTTGCCCTTCAGGAGAATGTAAGGGAGCAGGCTGTAAAGGAGAGCATGGACGCTTACAAGGTAAATGTCTACAGGTCTGCTTTGAGGACAAACCAGCTTGAGCCCGACTTCTACACAAGGCGTATGGTCGGCAGCAGAAAGGAAACCCTCAGCGAGGCAAGGGACAGGATAAATTCAAGGCTTGATAAAAAATACACCATAGCCGATGTGAACGCCTTGAAGGCAGGCTCGCCTATGTATAAAACCGTTAATGATGCTGCATATAGATATGAAGTTGCGAAAGAGATCTTTAGCAATGAAATGATAAAAAGCAGATATAACGAGTCCTATGATATCTTAACGGAAAACGCCGTTATAAAGGATATCGACGATTTTGATGCCGAGCGCTACAGATGCGATACTCTTGCAAGGGATAAAAAGACACTGCTTGAAAACAGCACAAAAAATGCAACAAATCTTCCTCTAAACAGGATCAAAAGTGTTGAGCTGATAGACTATATCTATGGCTTTAAGCCTGAATATCAGGAAAGGTTCAAGCAGTATTCCGAAACAAAGGTCACGGGTGAGGAATACAAGATCTTTAAGCCTATTAAGAATGATTTCAAGAATGTTTACAAGACAAGTGACCCGAATGAGGTCATTCCTCCCCTATCGGAAAAGGACTTTGCGGCAATAGCTATGGCGGCGGCTGCACAAAAGGAAGCATATGATCTGGTGACATCAAAATCATTACTTAAAGAGCAGCTTGAAAAAGGCGAGATCACAGCCGATCAGTATAAATATAATTACAAGGTATTGAATGACAGCCTGCCGGATGATATGAGCATGATGTTTTCAACTACTCATTATACGACCGGAATATGCGATGATGATGGCACAATATCCGATCAAGTTGTAAGGAGTAGTTTCCCCTGCATACAAAAGGGCAGAGAATTAGCTGCAGATGCGCTTAATGCTTATAAGGAAGGCAACTTAGACCCTCTTGCAAAGATAATAGCTATGTCACTTAACAATGCTATCAGGAGGGATATGAACACCTTGAATATCGGCAGTGCTCCCGAAACAGGTGAAATGGCTAAACGCCTTTGCAATTTAATGGAGCGTGACAGCGACCTTAAGCAAAGGGTATTGAGCTATCCTCTCGGAAACGATAAAACGCTTGACCGTGATTATGAGCAGAAGATAGACAGCATATCGACCTGGGGCTTGATCGTCGATAAATGTTCAATTTCAAAAAAGATTTTAGCAAACACTCCGCAGGCACTTACCGAAAGCCAGCAGATCGCAGCTAAAGCAGATATATATATCGTCAGGCTCTTTAATGACCAGTATGATGATATTATTAGCAATAAGCTAAAAAAAGACCCCCGTGTAATAGCTGATAAAGAGCAGACTAACCACCTTGCAACCGAT
>JAFRYW010000081.1 GCA_017442845.1 Ruminococcus sp. | reverse complement strand
TACCCCCTTCGCAACGCAACCTCTACAACGCTAAATTCCAATTTCTCTTTCCGTTCGTACTATCACCCTTGCTTTTAAAACTTTGCACAAAAAATAACTTGCAAATGATAAAAAAATATGTTAAAATAATAGTGGAATTTGATAAGCTCTCGGGGGTGATAAAATGTTTCGGGTAAGAAGAATGGGCTGCTCCTGCCGGCACGACGGCGACTTTGTGCTTGACAGCCCGAAGGGGTTTGAAAACTATCTCTGCCTGTTTGTGAAAACTCATGCGCTTTTTGTGATTGGCGGCGTCGAGCATTATACCGAGCCCGATACCTTTATAATATACGATAAGGCGACCCCGCTCTACTACAAGGCGGTGAGGGACGAGTATGTAAACGACTGGATTGAGTTTGAATGCAGCGATAACCTTGAGGCCGACACGGGGCTTGTGTTCGCTTCCCCATATCTGGTGGGGGAGAGGGTGAATGTTTCACAGTATTTCCGCCTGATAGCCGATTGCTACTATAAGGCGCAGAACCACCACGCAGCAGGCTATCTTGTAAAGGCTATGCTATCGGACGTTTTCTCGAATGTGACGGGGGAGAGTGCGTCATTACCGCATTACAGAGAGCTTTTAGACCTAAGACGCCGCATATATGCCGAGCCTAATGAGGACTGGACGGTCGGGCTTATGTCATCAATGATAAATGTTTCCGAGCCGTATCTGCACCTTATATATAAGAAGGCCTTCGGCGTCACCTGCAATGCTGACGTGATAAACAGCCGTATCGAGGCTGCCCGCCATTACCTTGAATGCTCGCAGATGACTATCGAGGAGATAGCCTTTGAGTGCGGCTATAAAAACCCCGTGCATTTTTCAAGGCAGTTCAAGCAGGTGTGCGACCTCTCGCCGCTTGCCTACAGAAAGCAGAATACTGCTGTATAATGTACAATGCACAATGCACAATTATGGTGTCGGTGCTTGCCGCCGACCGAAAATAATGTAAAGGAGAAATTTGATTATGGCTTATGTAATAGGAGTTGACTGCGGAACGAGCGGAACCAAGACGGTGCTTTTTGACGAGAAGGGAACAGTTATCGCTTCATCGACTATCGAGTACCCGATGTATCAGCCCAAAAACGGCTATGCCGAGCAGTGGCCGGGTGACTGGGCAAACGCTATGATAGATACTATCAAGGCGGTAATGGGTAAGAGCGGCGTCAAGAAGGAGGACGTCAAGGGCATAGGCATCTCGGGACAGATGCACGGCCTTGTAATGCTTGATAAGGATAATAATGTTATCCGCCCGTCTATCATCTGGTGCGATCAGAGAACTGAAAAAGAGGTAGAGTGGATGACCGAGACTATCGGCCGTGAAAAGCTTATCGAGATAACCGCAAACCCCGCTCTCACGGGCTGGACGGCCGCTAAGATACTCTGGGTAAAGAATAACGAGCCCGAAAACTATGCAAAGGTAGCACATATCCTGCTGCCGAAGGATTTCCTGCGCTTTGTGCTGACGCACGAGTATGCAACGGAGGTTTCTGACGCCTCGGGAATGCAGCTTTTAGATGTTCCCAACCGTAAGTGGTCTGACGAGCTGCTATCGGCATTCGAGATAGATAAGAACTGGCTCGGCAAGGTGTATGAGTCGTGCGAGGTAACGGGCACGCTTACAAAGGCTATGGCGGACGAGCTGGGCTTATGCGAGGGGACTATAGTTGTCGGCGGCGCAGGCGATAATGCGGGCGCTGCTATCGGCACGGGCGTCTGCGAGGACGGCAAGGCGTTCACGACTATCGGCACATCGGGCGTTGTGTTTGCACATACATCTAAAATATCTATCGACCCCAAGGGCAGAGTACACACCTGCTGTGCGGCTGTTCCGAACTCGTGGCACGTTATGGGCGTTACTCAGGGCGCAGGCCTGTCGCTCAAGTGGTTCAGGGATAATTTCTGCAACCCCGAAAAGGAAACGGCCAAGTATATGGGCGTTGACGAATACTACCTTATGGACAAGCAGGCAGAGACTGTTCCCGTGGGGGCTGAAAGGCTCTTGTACCTGCCTTACCTTATGGGTGAGCGCACACCTCACCTCGACCCGAACGCCAGGGGAGTGTTCTTCGGGCTTTCTGCCATGCACACAAAGAAGCATATGCTAAGAGCCGTTATGGAGGGCGTTTCCTACAGCCTGCGTGACTGCGTGGAGGTGTTCAGGGAAATGGATATAAACGTTTCCGACATGATGGCGTGCGGAGGCGGCGGAAGCTCGCCGCTGTGGCGCTCGATGCTCGCAGACCTGTATAACTGCCCCGTCAAGACAGCCTCCTCCAAGGAAGGGCCCGCACTCGGTGTGGCGCTGCTCGCAAGCGTGGGTGCGGGGATATACTCCTCGGTTCCCGAGGCGTGCAAGGCGGTAGTTGCAGTTGACAAGACGCAGCAGCCCGACCCCGCAAAGGTGCCCGAATACGAGAAATTCTACAAGCTCTACACGGAAATATACCCCGCACTTAAGGAGCAGTTCAGAAGGCTCGGTACATTATAAACAGAAAAGCAGAAAAAGCCGCCGTGATAGGCGGCTTATCTATCATGATGAACAGCCGTTATTAAAGGCCCTCAGAAGAAGCTTTTGCATAGTAAATAAATAATTAACTTTACTCATGTAAAAACCTCCCCCGCCAACGATCGCCGAGGGGGACAAAACTACAGAAAGGAAACACCATGAACATTATAAAAATCCCCGATAGCTCGGAAGTAAACCGTGCTGTAAACGATAACGAGCCGTTGCTTATGCTTATCTCTTTTGATGGTAAAACTGCTATAGTAAGCCAGATAGACGAAGCTGTGGAACACCATATCCTGCTTGAAAAGGCGGGCTTTGACAGCAGAGATATAGACAAGTATTTTCGCATTGTCCTTAATAACGAGGGCGCAGACTGGACATTTATCTGCCCGCCCGACTACAAAGGCATTGAGGATAAACAGCGCAGGATAAGCGCTTTCTATAAAGACGGCTTTTCTGTAATATCAAGTGCTCTGAGCGAGTTCGGCTTCATGGTGGGTATAAATATCCCTAAACGGTACCACAGGCACTTTGACTATATGATGGAGGAATAACCCCCCAACGATCACCGAGGGCAGTAAAAATACAGCGAAAAGGACATAAAATAATGAACGAGCATATAGGAAAGCACGATTACATTGGTGT
>JAFRYW010000080.1 GCA_017442845.1 Ruminococcus sp. | reverse complement strand
CTTTGCGGCAGCCATGATCTCGTCATTGATCTGGTAGCCTGCGAAGGCTATCCTGCGCTTTTCCGTTTCAGCCTCCGCGCCCATAGATGTCCATACATCTGTGAAGAGCACGTCTGCGTCCTTTGCGGCCTCTAAGGGAACGTTCGTCATCGAGAATTTGTCGCCGTACTGCTTTGCAAATTCAAGCACCTGTGCATCGGGCTGATAGTCGTCGGGGCAGGCAACAGAGACCTCCATTCCTACCTTCAGGCCGCCCACGATAAGCGAGTTCGCCATATTGTTGCCGTCGCCTATGTAGCACATTTTCAGCCCGTCAAAGTGCCCCTTGAATTCCCTTATAGTCATAAGGTCTGCAAGCACCTGACAGGGGTGGCAGAAGTCTGTAAGGCCGTTGATTATCGGGATAGAGCCGAATTTTGCGAGGTCGTCGACCTCCTTCTGCTCAAAGGTACGTATCATAATGCCGTCAAGGTAGCGTGAGAGAACACGTGCTGTGTCCTGCACAGGCTCGCCACGCCCGATCTGAAGGTCACGGTTTGATAAAAACAGCGCCTGGCCGCCGAGCTGATACATACCCGTTTCAAAGGAAACCCTTGTACGTGTTGAGGATTTCTGGAAGATCATTCCCAAAGTCTTTCCCTTTAGCAGGTGGTGCTTGATGCCGTTTTTGTTTTCGTATTTGAGCTGGTCGGCAAGGTTTAGTATCTCAAATATCTCTTCCTTTGAGAGGTCTAGCATTTTAAGCAGGTGTTTCATATATCAGTTCTCCTTTTCATCAAGTATCTTTGTAAGGATCTCAAGCCCCTTGTCTATCTCCTCGTAAGTAATCGTCAAGGGCGGCAGGAAGCGAAGCTTTTCCTTTGCGGTAAGTATCATAAGCCCGTTGTCAAGGCACGCCTTGCAGACGTCTGCTGCCTTTTTGGTCTTGAGTGATACGCCTATCATAAGCCCCAGACCGCTTATCCCTGCGACCTCGGGGTGGTCGATCAGCTTTTGCCATATGTAGTAGCCCTTCTGCGCTACTGTATCCAAAAAGCCCTCTGCGAGCACTGTGTCAAGCACGGCGTTTCCGCCGGCGCAGCAGATCGGGTTGCCGCCGAAGGTCGAGCCGTGCGTGCCCTTTGTGAGCACATCTGCACACTTCTCAACAGCCAGGCAAACGCCTATCGGTATACCGCCAGCAAGCCCCTTTGCAAGGGTGGTGATGTCGGGCTTTACGCCGTATTGCTCGCTTGCTAAGAATGTTCCCGTCCTGCCGACACCTGTCTGCACCTCGTCGCAGATCGTGAGGATATCGTCCTTTGCACATTCCTCAAATATTGCATCAACAAAGTCGTGGTCGAGCGCACAAACGCCGCCCTCGCCCTGTATCAGCTCAAACATAACAGCGCAGACCTTGCCCTTGTTCTCTTCAAGCTTTGCCTTGAGGTCGTCGATGTTGTTTGCCTCTGCATATACAAAGCCGCCCACGAACGGGAAGAAATAGTTGTGGAATACCTCCTGCCCTGTTGCGGAGAGCGTGCCTATCGTCCTTCCGTGGAAGGAGTTCACAAGGGTTATTATGATATTACGCTCTGCTTCACGCCCGTATTTGTCAAAGCTGTATTTCCTTGCGATCTTTATAGCACACTCGTTGGCCTCGGCGCCCGAGTTTCCGAAAAACATCTTGCTGTAGCCCGTGTACTCACAAAGCTTTGCCGCAAAGTCAGCCTGTACCTTTGTGTAGTAGTAGTTTGAGGTGTGCTGTATAGTGTGTGCCTGCTTGCAGACAGACTCTACCCACTTTTCGTTGCAAAAGCCCAGAGAGTTTGTGCCTATCCCCGAGCCGAAGTCAACGTAGGTCTTGCCGTTTTCATCTGTTGCCTCACGCCCCTCGCCCTTTTCAAATACGACATCGTACCTGCCGTAGGAGGGCATGATGTGTGAGTTGAATCTCTCTATAGTTCCCATTTTCCTGTTTCCTTTCAATTATTAGCTAAACTGTGTGCCTATGCCTTCGTTTGTCAGCAGCTCGATAAGTATCGAGTGCGGCACTCTTCCGTCGATGATAGATGTTCTCTTGACGCCTCTTCTTATAGCCTCAACGCAGCAGTCGATCTTCGGTATCATTCCGCCGCTTATGATCCCGGTGCTCTTGAGGTATGATACCTCCGAAACGTTTACCTGCGGGATAAGCGTCGAGTCATCGTCCTTGTCCTTTAGCAGCCCCTTGATATCTGTCATAAGTATCAGCTTTTCGGCTCTTAAGCAGCTTGCTATCCTTGCAGCGGCGGTGTCGGCATTTATATTGTACGCCTGACCTGTCTCGCTGGTGCCTACTGTTGCGATTATCGGTACATAGCCGTTGCCGAGCGCATCAAGTATAGGCTTTGTGGTTATCTTCTTGATGTCGCCTACATAGCCCAGGTCGATCTCGCTCTCAAGCTTCTTTGCAACTATCATTTCGCCGTCACACCCGCAAAGGCCGAGCGCCTTGCCGCCGTGCAGCTGAAGCGCCGCAACAAGCTCCTTGTTGACCTTGCCGCTAAGCACCATTTTTACAATGTCCATAGTTTCTGCATCGGTGTATCTGAGGCCGTTTATAAAGCGGCTCTCAACCCCTACACGCTTTAGCATAGAGCTTATCTCCGGCCCGCCGCCGTGAACGAGCACGACCTTTATGCCGACCTCGGATAGCAGCACGATATCGCTCATTACTGCTTCCTTAAGCTCTGAATTTGTCATAGCGTTGCCGCCGTATTTTACAACGACTATCTTGTCATGGTATTTCTGAATGTAGGGCAGCGCATCTATAAGTATCTGGCTTCTTATGCTGTTTTCTATCTGCATTTTTATTACTTCCTTTTTATTTAGCTTCTGTAATCTCCGTTGATCTTGACGTAATCATATGTCATATCACAGCCCCATGCGGTAGCCTCGCTGCTGCCCTGTTTGAGCTGTGCAAGTATCGTTATATCCTCCTCGGAGAGAATAGCCTTTGCAAGATCCTCATCAAACTGCAAGCCAAGACCGTTCTCGCAGACAAGTATCTTTCCTGCCTTTGAGATGTAGTAAACATCTGCCTTTGTGACATCACAGTCTGTTTCAGCATAGCCCATAGCGCACATTATACGTCCGCAGTTTGCGTCAGCGCCGTACATAGCGCACTTTACGAGCGGCGAGCGGATAACGCTCTTTGCGATGATCTTCGCTGTTTCAAAATCGGGTGCGCCTGTTACCCTGCACTCTATCAGCTTTGTAGCTCCCTCGCCGTCCTTTGCGAGCATTTTGGTAATGTTCATCATAGCGATGTAAAGCGCCTTTTTGAACACCTCAAACTCTGCGCTTTCTGCCTTTATCTCGTCATTTCCTGCCTCGCCGTTTGCAAGCACGCAGACCATATCGTTCGTTGACTGATCGCCGTCAACGGAAAGGCAGTTGTATGTTACCTTGACGATCTCATCAAGTGCTGATTGTAAAAGCGCTGATGAAATATTGCCGTCGGTCGTGTAGAAATTGAGCGTTGTCGCCATGTTCGGGTGGATCATTCCGCTGCCCTTGCCCATGCCGCCAAGGTGGCATACCTTGCCGCCTATCTCAAACTCAACTGCGATCTCTTTCTTTACCGTGTCTGTAGTCATTATAGCTGTTGCAGCCTGAACGTTGCCGCTATAGTCAAGCCCCTTGACAAGTACGGGAACAGCCCTTTCGATAGGCTCGATAGGAAGCACCTGCCCAATAACGCCTGTTGAAGCAACGATGACCTCCTCCGCCTTGATACCGAGCGCATTAGCTGTCAGCTCGCACATTCTCTTTGCCTTCTGCTCGCCGTCAGCATTGCAGGTGTTGGCGTTTTTAGAGTTTACGATTATCGCCCTTGCCTTGCCGCCGGTAGCTTTAAGGTTTTGCTTTGTAACGGTTATCGGCGCACCCTTGACCTTGTTTTGCGTATATACAGCCGCTGCATTGGCAAGCGTGTCGGAAACCACCATTCCTATGTCGTTTTTAGCCTTGAAGGGGCTATCGTTGCCGTCAGGCGCTGCCGATTTTTTTATGCCGCAGTATGTGCCGCTTGCCTTGAAGCCCTTGGCTGCACACACGCCGCCCTCAATGTATTTGTACCCCTCAAAGGGGATAAGTGTTATCTCTTTCATTATATTACTTCCTTTTTATCATACTAAGCCTGTCGCTTCGTCAAGGCCTAACATTATATTCATATTCTGTACCGCAGCGCCGCTTGCGCCCTTGCCTAAATTGTCAAGGCGTGAACAAATAAGAATTTGTTCATCATTTCCGAAAACGAAAAGCTGCATATCATTTGTGCCCTCAAGCGTGTTTGCTGCTAAGAACCCGTCGGGGAGCGTCTCCTTGCCGTAAAGCTCCATTACCTTCACAAAGCGCTGCCCCTCGTAGTGGCGGCAGAGGATCTCGTGAATGTCGGCGGGCGTTACCTTTTTTGCAAGCGCCCTTGTTATCAGCGGTACCGATACTACCATTCCCGCATAGTAATCGTCAACTATGGGGTTGAACATCGGCTTGTGCTTAAGTCCGCAGACTGCCTGCATCTCGGGCAGGTGCTTGTGCGCCTGAGTGAGTGCGTACTGTCTGGGAGACGCCATTTCCTTTGTCTTGCCCTCGCCCTCGATAGCGGCTATCATCTTCTTTCCGCCGCCGCTGTAGCCGCTTACTGCATGGGCGGTAAGCGGGTAGTCATCACCTAAGATACCTGCCCGGACGAGCGGGTAAACAAGGCTTATAAAGCCGCTTGCGTAGCACCCGGGGTTTGCAACACGCTTTGATCTTGATATCGCATCTCTGTGAGCCCTTGAAAGCTCGGGGAAGCCGTAATCCCACGCAGGGTCTGTCCTGTGTGCGGTGGAGGCATCTATTATCCTTACCTTGTCATTGGTAACTAAGCTTACCGCCTCTATCGCCGCCGCATCGGGCAGGCAGAGGAAGGTTATATCGCTCTCGTTTATAAGGCGTGCACGCTCTGAAGCGTCCTTGCGCTTGTCTTCGTCTATCAAAAGTATGTCAAGGTCATCTCTCTTTTCAAATCTCTCGAAGATCTGAAGCCCTGTTGTACCCTCTTTGCCGTCAATAAATATCTTAGTTTTCATTTTCTTTTAGCCTTCTTCTTTTTTCTGTTATTTGGTCTGCTTTCCTCACCGAGAATGGGGGTGTAGTGCTCCTGCCTCTCGGGCGCTGCGTCCTCTGTTCTTGCCGAGAACACCCCGCCTAAGCCCCCGCCGAAGATAACGCAGATAGCTGTTACTATCAAAAGGTTCGGCACTACATTTCTCATAGGCGTTGCAAAGTAAATCACTGCTGCCGCAGCGATGACCGCCGCCTTGTAATACCACTTAGAGCCGAACAGTCTTGCTGTCATAAAGCTCCCTGCCAAAAGCAGCAGCGGGTCAAGCAGCATAAAGGCGTAGAACCTTACCACGAGCGGCTCGCCGAAGCGCTCGGAGAGGTAGTACGCTCCTATCACAGCCCCCGCCCAAAGCAAGGTCAGCCCCAGCTTTACGGGAAGCTCATAGCGTTCATTTATCATAAGCTTCAAGTGCTGCCCTTGTGTATTCGATCTGTGCTTTGACGCTCTCGGGTGCGGGGCCGCCCGCAGCCTTTCTCTGCATAACGCAGGTGTCAAGGCTTATAGCCTCGTAAACGTCGTTATCAAACGTCTCGCAAAGTGCCTTGTATTCCTCTATCGGCAGCGTTTCAAGTGTTAAGCCCTTTTCAATGCAGGTGTGCACGAGCGTGCCCGTTATCTTGTACGCATCTCTGAAGGGCAGCCCCTTCTTTACAAGATAGTCAGCGCAGTCGGTCGCATTTATAAAGCCCTTTGCTGCTGCGCTTCTCATATTCTCGGGCAGCACCGTCATAGTGTCGAGCATCGGTATAAATGTCGTTAAGCAAAGCTTTACGGTGTCTACCGCATCAAATATCGCTTCCTTGTCCTCCTGCATATCCTTGTCATATGCGAGTGATATGCCCTTCATCATAACAAGCAGCGTGTTCAGGTCGCCGTAAACTCTTCCCGTCTTGCCTCTTATAAGCTCTGTAACATCGGGGTTTTTCTTCTGCGGCATTATAGATGAGCCTGTAGCGTAAGCATCATCAAGCTCTATGAACTTAAATTCCCAAGAGCACCAAAGGATTATCTCCTCCGAAAAGCGTGAGAGGTGCATCATAAGTATCGACAGCGCAGAAGCAAGCTCAATGCAGAAATCTCTGTCAGAAACGCCGTCAAGCGAGTTCTGCGTGATCTCATCAAAGCCTAAAAGGTCGCATACCCTCTGCCTGTTTATCGGGTAGGTGGTCGATGCAAGTGCGCCGCTGCCCAAGGGCATTATGTTCGTTCTCTTGTAGGTGTCCTCAAGCCTTCCCAAGTCACGCAGCAGCATCTGCGCATATGCCATAAGGTGGTGTGCAAGGGTGATAGGCTGTGCACGCTGTAAATGCGTGTAGCCGGGCATTACGGTCGTAAGGTGCTTCTCTGCGAGCTTGCATAGCGTTTGCGTAAGCTCACGTGTAAGCGCCTCTATCTCCTTTATCTCGACCTTTAGGGTCATTCTTATGTCAAGTGCCACCTGGTCGTTTCTCGACCTTGCTGTGTGCAGTCTCTTGCCCGCATCGCCTATTCTTTTTGTAAGCTCTGCCTCATTGAACATATGTATGTCCTCGGCGGCCGGGTCAAACTGTAATGCGCCGCTCTCTATATCGGCCAGAATACCCTTTAAGCCTTCTATGATCTTTTTGCTGTCCTCGGCCGAGATTATCCCGCATTCACCGAGCATAGTGGCGTGCGCTATCGAGCCCTCGATGTCCTGCCTGTACATTCTCGCATCAAATTTAATTGATGAATTAAAGTCATTTACACGCTCATCCGTTTCCTTGGTAAAGCGCCCTGCCCACATTTTTGTACTCATTTGTTTTCTCCTTTATATCACATAAAGTCTTCGTCGGTGACTCTGTGCCCTGTATTCTCTTCTCTTTGCAGCTGCGAGATGTAGTCGCTGCTGTCATCTGTCATATCCCCCTCAGCGTGGGCGTAGTCGTGGAACTCGCCCTCGGCCGCACGGTCGTGCGCCTCGGCACTGTCGTGGTGGTCGTGCACGGGCTGCGGCTGTATTGCCGCTGCATATCTGTTAAGAAGCTTTGAGTTTTCCATTCCTCCGCCAAGGCTCTGGTTTATATTCTGCATAAACTGCGGCATAGCCTGCATAGTGCTGTTGTTGTTAAAATTATTAAAATGTGCCCCGCCATTTAACATCTGCGGGTTAAGTCTTTCAAGCTCGTTTGCGTCCTCGCAGCCGCCGCAGTGGGCTGCATTTTGCGGCTTTTTGAGCAGATTGTGAAGTGAGGTGCAGCTAAGCAAAAAATAAACCGCAGCACACAAAAACAGCGATACAAGTATAGCTATGAGCGCCGATTCGGCTTGAAGAGTCTCTACAAGCTCCTCAGCCCTTGCCTCGGTCAAGCCCGCATCACGCAGCATTTCCTCAGTGATATCGTCATAATCGGAAACATCTATCTTAAGGAACCTATCGCCTATCTCGGAAATAGCCTTTACAGCCGCAAGCCCTCTGAACATTACCCCGGTCATAGCACCGAGGATAAGCGTTCTGAAAAATACCGCTGAGCTTGATGCCTTGTAGCTGTTGCTAAGGATACTTAAGACTATGCAAGCAGCGCTCCCGTAGAAAACGCCTTGATAAAGTGATGCAAACTGCAGAAGCATTTCCATAGCTTTTTCATTTACTCTTCCGCCGTTATCGTCTACGATGACCGCCATATTTATCATGCTGTATGTCATCATGACCGACACTATCAGCATACAGAAGATCACTGCTCTGAATAGTGCGTTTGATGCCTTTTTTATGCTGTCGTTCATTTTTTGCTTGTCACCCCTTCACATTAAAAATGTAAAGCAAGAAACAGAATGTTTTTGCACCCTGCTTCTTGCCTGTATCATTTTTCTTTACGCTTTTTCTTCCTCGTAGCGCTCGATAAGCTTCTGTATATCGATGCCGTTTATCTTTAAGCCGTCGATGATGCACTCGTTTATCTCAACGTTTGAGAGGTCGCAGTGCAGAAACTGCGAGTTTTTAAGGTCGGGGTTCTTGAACTCCACATTATTCATTATGGAGCAGCCGAACTTGGTGTTTGAAAGGTTAACGCCCAAAAACTTTGAGTTTACCATATACATATCGGTAAAGCTTGAGCCCTTCATGGAAACATCGTTAAAATGTGTTCCGTCCATATTGACATCGTTGAAGTCTGCGTCCTTAAGTGAAACGTTGTTGAAGGTAGCGTTCCCGAGGTTAACGTCCTCAAAGGACGAGCCGGGAAGGCTGTCGTAGGTTATTTCTACCTTTTTGTCGATCGCAGGTTCAAGCAGATCATTCATTTTATCACTCATATCAAATGCCTCCTGCAACAAATATTACTTGTTCTCGTTTCTCTTCTGCTCGAGCTTTGCTCTAACCTTTATCGGGAGACCGAAGAGGTTGATAAAGCCTGCCGAGTCAGCCTGGTTGTAAACATTGTCCTCATCAAATGTAGCGACCTCTTCATCATACAGGGTGTAGGGTGATGTAACGCCTGCATTGATGATGTTGCCCTTGTAGAGCTTGAGCTTAACATCGCCGGTAACAGTCTTCTGAGTCTCAGTTACAAATGCGCTCATAGCCTCACGAAGGGGTGTGTACCACTGGCCGTTATATACGATGTCTGCAAACTTGATAGAAAGGTACTGCTTAACTCTTGCAGTTTCCTTGTCTATCGTGATAGTCTCAAGTACCTCGTGTGCGTGGTAGAGGATAGCGCCGCCGGGGGTCTCATAAACGCCGCGTGACTTCATACCCACGAGCCTGTTCTCAACGAGGTCTGCAAGGCCTATGCCGTTCTCGCCGCCGAGCTTGTTAAGTGTCTCAACGATCTCTACAGGGCCCATGTCCTTGCCGTCGATAGCTGTAGGAACGCCCTTTTCAAAGTGTATAGTAACGTATGTAGGCTTGTCGGGTGCCTGAAGCGGGGAAACGCCGAGCTCCAAGAAGCCGGGCTTTTCGTACTGCGGCTCGTTTGCGGGGTCCTCAAGGTCTAAGCCCTCGTGAGAGAGGTGCCAGATGTTCTTGTCCTTAGAGTAGTTTGTCTCTCTGTTTATTTTGAGAGGTATGTTGTGAGCCTCTGCGTAGTCGATCTCCTCGTCACGGCTCTTGATATTCCAGATCCTCCAGGGTGCGATGATCTGCATATCGGGAGCAAATGCCTTAATAGCAAGCTCAAATCTCACCTGATCGTTGCCCTTGCCCGTGCAGCCGTGGCAGATAGCGTCTGCGCCCTCTCTGAGCGCGATCTCTGCTATTCTTTTAGCAATTATCGGGCGTGCAAATGAGGTGCCGAGCATATATCTGTTCTCATAGATAGCGCCTGCCTGAACTGTCGGGAAAACATAATCTCTGATAAATTCCTCTGTAAGGTGCTCGATGTAGAGCTTTGAAGCGCCTGTCTTTATTGCCTTCTCTTCAAGACCGTCAAGCTCTGTGCCCTGGCCTACATCGCCCGAAACTGCTATTACCTCGCAGTTATCGTAATTCTCCTTGAGCCACGGTATGATGATAGATGTATCAAGACCGCCCGAGTAAGCCAAAACGACTTTTTTGATCTTATTTGCCATAACTAAAAACCTCCGTTTATAAATATTTAAGGCAACACCGCACGACCACCGGCTTACGCCTTTGTGTGCCATCTGCTTGCTGAATTTCCGTCATAATACCCAATTTTGCCTTGTCTTACGCCAGTAAAACTGCGGCAAAAATGGGCATTCTGACGAAAATTCAGCGTGTTCAGCAAAGCTGAACAACCGCATACTGACACACAATGGTCGTGCGGTGTTGCCTTAATGCATAATAAGCTATTACAGATATTATTATACACCTTTATACAGCTTTGTCAAGCCCTTTTGCGTATATTTTAAGATTTATACACATTTTTACTGCATATTTCGCACAAAATAATGTATATATGCAAAAATCGGCGGATTTTATGCATAATTCCTTGAATAAATGCAAAAAGCCTGCGGCTATACATTATTTATTATACCACATCGGCACGCCAAATGCAACCGCTTTCGGCAGGATATTTCTTGGCCGTTGGGGCCGTTGGGTGAGGTGCGCTTTGTGCAAAAGGCTTGCGAGCCTTTGCAAAAAGGCTCATAATTTCGGTAATGATTTTTTTAATAAAGATATTGAAATATTTAAGACGTTATGGTATAATAAAATAAATATGGGTGTATGTAAAGAGAGATAAAGAGAGAGGAAACCTAAATAATGACGGACGAAGAATTCAGAGAAAAATACGGGAGAGACCCCGTAAAGCCCGGTCAGCATACTAAGGTAAAGGTCTACTGGGATAGAATAATCATAGCGATAATACTTTTAGCTCTTCTTATCTTTGGCGTAGTAAAGATCATAAGCGCTATCGCAGGTGCTTTCAGCGGGGGCGGTGAGTCATCATCAAAGGCCGAGCCTGCGGCGGCTGCAGCAAAGAGTGACAGCTCGTCTGAAGAGAATGACAGCAAAGAAGCTGACAAAATGCAATTTACGGTATGTATCGACCCCGGCCACGGCGGAGATGACGGCGGCGCACAAAACGAGGAAGCCACCAGATTTGAAAAGGACGATAATCTCGCCCTGGCTCTTGTAATAAGGGACGAGCTCACGGCTATGGGCGTGAACGTTGTGATGACAAGGGACAGTGATGTGTTCGTTGAGCTTGACGATATCTGCAAGATCGCAAACGATGCAAATGCCGACCTTTTCGTGTCACTGCACAGAAACAGCGCATCAGCGCATTTCTATGGCTTTGAGGTGTGGGTGAATAACCACGAGCCGAAGGCAGATACACAGCTTGCGGCAAATATCCTTTCAGCTATCGACCGTGTGGGTATAAGTGATAACAGAAACGTCAACTACGGCTATATCGGCGATTCGCAGACCAACTATCAGGTCAACCGCCAGACGCATATGCCAAGCTGCCTTGTTGAAATGGGCTTTATTACCAATGATGAAGATAATAGGCTGTTTGACCAAAACCGTGACAGCTATGCCGTGGCTATAGCCGAGGCGGTCGTCAAAACAGCGGAGGAGCTTGGTATCATTGACGAGAACGGCACAAGGCTCATCGACCACCCCTATTTATCAACTAAGCCCCAGTGGGACGAGAAAACGCAGACCTACCTGACCGAGGACGGCGTATCGGTCTATGCCGATTTTATCGACCCTAACGCCGAGGATAAGAACGTTAAGCGTGAGGACGTAAAAACGCAGTAAATAAAAAATGCCGCTTCCCATATCGGGGGGCGGCATAAGTGTTTTTATACAAGCCTTCGCTCGTCACAGTATTCGCAGACGAGCAGGCTCTCGTTCCCCTTGAAATAGCGGGGGAGGTAAAGCTCGTGATTCGTTATGCAGCTTGGGTTCGTGCAGGCTATTCCCTTGTGCTTTCTGCCGATAACGAGCGGCAGGCTCTTCCCCTCGTCCTTTGACTCGAGCATTGTGAGGATAAGCGCCATTCTTACATACATTCCGTACTTTGCCTGCTTGAAATAAAGCGCACGCTCGTCCTCGTCTACCTCCATAGCTATCTCGTCAACTCTCGGCAGCGGGTGAAGTATAACAAGGTCGTGCTTCGCAGCCTCAAGCTTTTTGCGGTCTAATATGTAAAAGCCCTTCTGTGCAAGGTAGTCCTCCCTTGAAGCAAAGCGCTCCTGCTGTATGCGTGTCATATATAATACATCAAGCTCGGGCATAGCGTCATCAAGGCTCTGCACTTCCTTGTAATCAAGCCCCGAGGCGGAAAGGATATCCTTGATGTAAACTGGCAGAGCAAGCTCCTTTGTCGAGATCAGGACAAAGCGGTTTTTCTTGAAGCAGCTCATAGCCTTTATCAGCGAGTGAACGGTGCGCCCGTTTTTAAGGTCGCCGCAAAGCCCTATCGTCAGCCCCTCGAGAGTGCCCTTCTCCTCCTTGAGGGTCAGCAGGTCTGTAAGCGTCTGCGTCGGGTGAAGGTGCCCCCCGTCGCCTGCGTTGATCACGGGGCATTCGGCGGTAAGCGCTGCCGCCTTTACCGAGCCTGCAAGCGGGTGGCGCATTACCATTATATCTGCATACCCCGACACTATCTTTGTTGTGTCCTTCAGGTTCTCGCCCTTTGCGACAGATGATGTGGCGGGGTTGTCAAAGCCGATTATCGTGCCGCCGAGCCTCAGCATAGCTGTCTGGAAGGACATCTGCGTCCTTGTCGAGGGCTCATAAAAGAGCGTTCCCATGATCTTGCCCTTGCAGCTTTCTATGTAATCTTCGGGGGCTTTGATGATCTTATGCGCCCTGTCAAGTAATGAAAGCCACCAGTCAACGGGGTAATCGTTTAGGTCTATAAGGTTTAAGTATTTATTTGTGATATCCATTTTTATCAGTCCTTTATTTTAGGGTCACAGATATTATAGCATAAAACGAGTTATTTTTCAATAGTGCGGCAAGCTTTTTTTGCCTGATAAAAAAATCCGTTCGATTTGCATAAAATGACTTGCAAAGCTGATGAAAATGTGTTATAATTTATAGGTTAAGGCAACACCGTACGATCATTGTACGTCAGGTGTGCAGTCAGATTTTTTGTCAGATCGTATAGAAAAACCGCAGGCATACTAGCGTATGTCAAGGGTTTTCTGTGCGAGATGACGAAAAATCTGCAAGTAGATGGCGTGCAAAGCCGTCAGGCGGTGGTCGTGCGGTGTTGCCTTAAGATCTATTCGTTTTTTGTTTCGGAGGAATGAGGTAATGGGAATTCGCTCGTCTTTTGCGGTAATGGTCGGAAAGGCTACCGCAAAGCTGCTTCATATAATGGGTAAGGGTGCTACCTCGCTTCCCGGGGTCGTAACGCTCAAGCTGTGCCCGAATGTCCTTGCTACCCTTGCAAGGGATATAAAGGTCATCTGCGTTACCGGCACTAACGGCAAGACCACTACCTGCCACGCCATAGCAGATATCATATCTGCTAACGGCTATACCTGCCTTACAAACAGCGCAGGCGCTAATATGATAAACGGCGTTGTTTCCTGCTTTATGAACGCTTCATCTCTCACGGGAAAGGTCAAGAGGGACTATGCCGTGCTCGAATGTGATGAGGCAAGCCTAAGGCATATAACAAAAAGCATGGGCTCGCTCGATGTTACCGTCGTGGTCACAAATGTTTTCCGTGACCAGCTCGACCGCTACGGCGAGGTGCTCACGACACTTGACCTTATCAAGCAGGGGCTTGCGCATATCCCGAACGCAAGGCTCGTGCTCAATGCCGACTGCTCGCTGACCTCTTCGCTGGTTGAGAGCACAAAGCACGGCGATGTGCTGTTTTTCGGCGTCAACGGCGGCTTTGAGAGCACAAGCTCTTCGGATATCTCGGACGCTGTTTACTGCATAAGGTGTAAGACAAAGTATAAATACCATTCGCATACCTTCGGCCACTTAGGCGATTTCTACTGCGAAAGCTGCGGCTATCACAGGCAGAAGCCCTCTGTCGCCGTTGATGAGGTCACAAGCTTTAATGCCGACTCGGCAGATGTGCTTATGAGTATAGATGATAAGCAGTATGAGGCGAAAATCACCCTTCCCGGGGCGTATAATATATATAACGGGCTCGCTGCGGCGGCTATCGGCAGGGTGATAGGGCTTGATGATAAGAAGATAATAGCTTCTATGAGCAGCCTTACTACCCCCTTCGGCAGAATGGAGCACGTAGCCCTCGGTGAAAAGGGCGTTGAGATGATCCTGGTCAAGAACCCTGCGGGCTTTAACGAGGTCATAAGCTTTCTGACAAAGCACTGCACGGGGGAGGACGATATTCTCTTCGGGCTCAACGATAACTCTGCCGACGGCACCGATGTTTCGTGGATCTGGGACGTTGAGTTTGAAAAGCTGGGCGAAAGGCTGCGTGAGGTCACGACTGACAGCCAGACCTTCTTCTTCACCGGCAAGCGTGGTGAGGATCTTCAGGTAAGGCTGAAATATGCGGGCTTTGATACCGGGAAATTCAAGCTTGAGAAGGATTACCGTGCGCTCATACAAAGGCTTATGGGAACGGGCAGGCACACATATATGGTGCTTTCCTACACAGTTATGCTGGGGCTTAGGGACAAGCTTGCCGAGGTAGCCCCGCTTAAAAAGTACGCAAGATAAGAGGGAAAAATTATGGACTGCATAAAAATATGCCACCTCTATCACGATATACTCAACCTCTACGGTGACACGGGTAATGTTGTGACGATGAAAAAGCGGCTCGAATGGCGTGGCTTTGAGGTAAGCGTCACAGACCTGTCCTTCGGTGAATTTGATAGGAATGATAAGTTTGATATCATCTTTATCGGCGGCGGGCAGGATTTTGAGCAGGGTATTCTGACAGAGGATCTTTTTAAATATAAGGCAGGCTGGCTCACCGAGCAGATAGAGAACGATACAACAGTTCTGGCAATATGCGGCGGGTATCAGATGCTGGGAAATTACTATATCACCGATAAGGGCGAGGATATCAAGTTTTTAGGGGCGCTTGACCTCTATACAAAGGCATCGAGCCCGAGAATGATCGGCAATATCGTCTATTCCACCGAGCTTAACGGCAAGATGAACGTTGCGGCGTTTGAGAACCATTCGGGCAAGACCTATCTCGGCAAGGGTATCTCACCGCTTGGCAGGGTCGTAAAGGGCTTTGGAAATAACGGTGAGGACGGCACGGAGGGTGCAAGGTATAAAAACGTTTTTGCGACCTACGGCCACGGGCCCTTGCTTCCTAAAAACCCTGTTTTGTGTGACAGCATACTGCTAAGCGCACTTAAAAAGCACGGCGTCCTAGAGCTTAGTGAGCTTGATGACAGGATCGAGACGGGTGCCCTTAAAAACGCACTAACACTTTACGGCTAGAAGGGGGGAGCTTATTATGATGCACGGGCTTTTTGATATGCCCACCTTTGCGTATTTTGATTTCGGGAATATTTGGACGGGCAGTATCTACAGAGAGTTCAATTATAAGATCTATCCCTTGAAAAAGGACGAGCCGCCCGAGCTTAAGACTGTCATCTGGTTCGGTAAGAAGAGTATTGACAATGTCACCGAGGAGGAGTATTATAAGGTGCTCCACCACGAGTTTTCCGCCGAGGGGTATGAGAAGCTGCTTGAGGAGCTAAACGCCGAAGCAACGGAATTTGGAAAAACACACAGAACTATATTTTACTGACAAGCAGAGGGCTGTACATAAAAATGTACAGCCCTCTTTTTGAATAAAAAATATATGAGGAGGAAATGTATATGATACATTCTGTCTGTAGGTGACCTCTAAAGACCCGTGTGGTAAAGATGTGCTGCGAATTTTGCCGGCAGATCGTTCAAAAATACCGCAGTTGTACTAACGTACTACAAGGGATTTTTGGGCGATATGACGGTAAAAGGCGTAGTACAGATTTGGTGCAGGGGTTTTTAGAGGTCACCTATAGTATGCACCGTAGAAAAAGAATTATGCATTTTCTTCATATTTTTCTTTTAAAAGCTCAAGAGCCTTCTTTTCTATGCGGGAAACGTAGGAACGGGAAATGTCTAGCCTCTTTGCGACCTCACGCTGAGTTAGCGGGGCGCTGCCCGACAGCCCGTAGCGAAGTATTATGATCTCCCTTTCCCGCCCCGAGAGCGCCTCGTCGATGTATCTGTAAAGCTGCTGCGAGGAAATGCGCAGCTCTACAGTTTCATCAATGTTTTCATCATCTGCGAGCATATCCATAAGCGTTAAGCTGTTGCCGTCCTTGTCAGTGTCGATAGGGTCGCTTATGTGAATGTCGTTTGCACATTTCCTGCCCGCACGAAAGTGCATAAGAATCTCGTTTTCAACGCATTTGCTCGCATAGGTCGCAAAGCGTGTGCCCTTCTTGTAGTTGAAGGTCGTCACACCCTTGATAAGCCCTACAGTGCCTATAGAGATCAGGTCGTCCTGCTCTGAAGAGGTGCTGTAGTATTTCTTTATTATGTGTGCTACAAGGCGAAGATTGTGGCTTATGAGCTTATCCTTTGCAGCCTTGTCGCCCTTCTCCATTCTCTCAAAGCATTCCCTCTCCTCGGCGGCGGAGAGCGGCTTCGGAAAGACGCTCCTCCCGTCAAAATGAAGTGCAAAGTATAAAAGATTCTCGCATAAAAAACGATAAATAAGCTCGAACATATCATTACCCCCTGTGACACTGTTTTGCTGCTTGCTTTAATAGCATATGCAGCGGGCTGTATGTCCTATGCATTTGCTTTTTTGATCAAATATACCCTCCCTTCACAAACTCGCCCGTGCCTAAGTTGCCGTAGAATTTGCCCGTCACCCTGTCATACAGCCCCGCTGCACCGTCACTCTCACGCTCGGCGGGTATAAGGTCGTGGGTGAGGGTGTTATTGCTGTCATAAACCTTGAAGCTGTAAAGGTACATATCCCTTCTTGCGAATATGTCTATTGTCGGGCTGAGGTTTTTGTTCTGGCAAGCG
>JAFRYW010000079.1 GCA_017442845.1 Ruminococcus sp. | reverse complement strand
TTGTGCATTGTGCATTGGTAAGCTGTGCGGCTTTAGAGTGTGTCTGTTATATTCCGCACTCCTCGTAGTCCTTCCACTTTTCGTAGTGCGCCTTGTCATCAAGGTATCTGTAAACAAACAGCGCCGTTGACGCTACAACGAGCAGTAAAGCCCCCATTAGCGCCCAGAACGATCTTCTCTGTGAATAGCTTTTCATAAATGTTGCCCTCCTTAAGGCTGTTTTATTATGATAGCGGCGATGCACAGCCGCTCATTTTTAACAAGGTAATAGCCGCCGTAATCGCAGTTTAGCCCCGTGCCTTCCGTGGCATTTTTGAGGTAGGTGTATACCGTGTGCAGCCCCGTCTGCTCGTCTGAGCTCATAAGAAGGTTCAGCGTGTCGGCATATACCTCATCATCGCTGCAGCGAATACTTATCACACGCCGCCCCTCGGCAAGCATTTTCTCAAACGCCTTAGTCACCGCCTCGCCCGCATAGTCGGGGGTGTCGATAAAGAGGCCGTATTCCTTGAAGTAATTCCTACCCGTGTCATCTGCGGCGGGGTAGTAGCCGAAGCGGTTCTTATCGACCTTGTGGGTTAGCGACAGCTCGTCATCGGTAACGGCGAAATAGTCATACCTTATGTAACCCTCGCCGAAGCTCGATATGGGGTCGTCCCACGTGGTGTCGAAATTGTACCATTTGCCGTCAAGTCTGATCTTGTTCCAGATGTGGCTTTGAACGGTGCCGCTGCTGTTTGTGCTCTCGCCCGAGATCAGCAGCGAGTAGATGCCCGCCTTCTCGCATAGGTAGTCAAGCGCCATAGCGTAGCCCTCGCACACCGCCTTGCCCTCGACTAAGCAGCCGTATGCGGTGTATGAGCTTACCCCGTCACCCTTGTCATACTCGCAGCCGAGCACGATAGTGTCGTGGAAATATTTTACCTTCTCAAAGTCGCTCATATCCGGGTCAAGCCCGTTTATGATCTTTGCCGCCGCTGCACGCAGCTGCTTGTGCTGCCGCTCTGCCTCATCGGTCGATAGGGTGTAGTCGATAGTGTATTTTTTGATGTAGCCGCCGCTCACCGAGATCCTGTACGTTCCACGCACGTAGTTTACCTCGGGCATTGTGCCGAGCACCGTGTAAAGAAAGTCCGAGGCCTCCTCCTGCCGTATCGTCTTTTCGGGCAGGGTGATGTATTTTTTCATCTTCCATATCCCGTCAGAGAGGGCGTCGTAAGCCCTTCGCTGCTTGTCGGTCAGGTTTTTGAGCTTCAGCTCGTCATATTTGGTAACATACCCGTCGGCGTAGAGGTGGTATTCATACACCTGCCCGCCCTCGGGCTTTTTTATCGTCTCGGTACTGCTCTGCGTCTTTTTTTCATAGGCGGGGGTGGTCTGTTGCGTAACTGTCGCATTTGCGGGCTCTGCCGCCGCACTCACGCTCTGCGTCACGCCCGGCTCTGCCGCCTGTGTGGCGGAGGGGGGCTGCGTTTGTGCCTGCGTGCCCGAGGGGGTGCTTTTTTTAGTTGTCTCGGTGGTGCGCTTTTGCGTCTGCGGGGCGGTGGTCTTTGTGGTGGTCTTGGCCTTTTGCGTCTGCTCGCCCTCGCTGCTGCTGTCAGGCTCGGCGGTGGTGATCGTTTCAGCCGTTTGGCTCTGCACGGTCGTCACCTGCGCTGACTGTGTTTGCTTTGCGGTCTCGCTGCTGCTTGCCGTATTGCCGCAGCCCGTAAGCGATATAGACGCACTCAAAGCCAAGGCGAAGAGCCATGACCCCGCACCCAAACGCTTTGTCAAAAACACGCTGCGCCTTTTTCCTTTCATAGGCTTTCTCTCTTTCGGTATCAAAATTTTTACACGTTTTATTTATAGCTTGTTTAGCCGCTTGCCGATGAAAGCTTTTTTACTCTCAGCTTTTCTATCTTTGTTTCATCAGCCCTCAGCACGGTGAATTTTATGCCGTTCCATTTAACTGTCGGCTTTTGCAGCCTGTTCGGGATAAAGCCCAAAAGGTCTATCACAAAGCCGCCTATCGTGTCAAAGCCGTCGGGGATCTCCTGCTGCGCCTCGAGCGCCTCCATTACCTCCTCGGGCTTTGCGGTGCCGCTCACATCGAACGAGCCGCCGCTTATGGGGATTATCTCTCTGTCCTCCCCCTCGTCAAACTCGTCCTCTATGCTGCCGACTATGGCTTCTAAGAGATCCTCCATGGTAACGATGCCCGCCGTGCCGCCGTATTCGTCAACAAGTGCGGCTATCTGCGCCCGTGAGGCGCTCATCTGCTCAAAAAGCTCGCCGCATTTTATGCTCTCGGGCACGAAGCTTATCTCTCTGCACACCTCGCCCGCCGTGAGCCCCTCGGTCTTGTTCTCAAACAGGAGCTTTAAAAGATCCTTTGAGTAGATCACGCCGCATAGGCTGTCTATCGTACCGTCATATACGGGTATCCTCGAGAAGCCCTCGCTTATCGCAAGCTCTGCCGCCTCACGCACGGGGGCGGAGCGCTCTATGCCTGTAATGTCTATCCTGTGGGTCATAACGTCCTTTGCCTCAAGGTCGTCAAACTCGAAGATGTTGGTAATCATCTCCGCCTGGTTCTCGTCTATGTCGCCCGACTCGTTGCCCGCATCTACGAGCATGAGGATCTCCTCCTCGCTGACGGGCTCCTCCTTCTCGGTGTCCTTAACGCCGGATAAGCGCAGGTACAGCCCCGTAACGCTGTCAACGAGCTTTGTAAGCGGGGTGAGCAGCAGCATCAAAAACGCATAAGCCCCGCAGGTGCTGAGAGCAAACCCCTCGGCTATGACCTCGTAGCCCGATAGCCGCCTCGGAATATTTACGCAAAGCGGTATCAGCACCGCCGATATGAGCAGTATGCAAAGGTAAGCAAGCACCGCCCCGCCCTTCTCGGTAAGCCCCTCGAGCGCCTCTCTTAGCGGCGGGAGCACCCCGAAGATCATAAGCGCTGCAAAAAGCACCGTGATAATGCTGTGCAAAGCAAGCCCCGTGACCCTGATCTCCTGCCGTTTTTCCTTGAGGGCGAGCAGGCGCTTTGCACGGGCGTCCTTCTTCTCCTCAAAAAGCGCACGGATCTTGTTCTCGCTGCAATCGAGTATGCAGCTCTGCGCTGCCGTGAGAGTGAAAAGTATTATCAAAAGCAGAAGGGCTATCCCCCCTGCAAGGCAGCTTCGCCCTACATCGTCCATAAATTAACTCCTAACACAATATATTGTATACTATTATAACTATTATAACTATTATAACTATTTGGCCCCCTTTTGTCAACATAATTTTTTAACAATTTCCCCTTATAAACGGGGCGTATTTTTGTACATAGGTCATTTTCACCTGCAGATCTGCTTAAATTTGGGTCAAGCACTTGACAAATCACTAAAATGAATGTATAATTTATAGGTGAATGTGTTTTTTTAAGGCAATACCGCACAACCATTGTACGTCAGATACGCAGTCAAATTTTTCGTCAGATTGCCCAAATTTGCCGCAGGAATACTGACGTATTTCAAGGTGAATTTGGGTGATATGACGGAAAATTTGCAAGTAGATGGCGTGCAAAGGTATCCGCCGGTGGTTGTGCGGTGTTGCCTTAAGACATAGGATATAACTCATAAATGAGGGAGGATTTTTTAGTGAAACGAGGTAAGAAGCCCGTATTCTTTATAGTGGTGCTTGCAATAGCTGCCTTCGCATACCTGACCTATGCGGGGATAAGCACGCAGTTCGGCGATGTTAAGACCACCTATATAAAGGGCGTTGATGAGATAAGGTGGGGTATCGATATACAGGGCGGCGTTAACGCCACCTTCGAGCCCGCAGACGGTTATGATGCGAAGGAGTCGGAGATCGATGCGGCAAAGGCCGTTATCGAGCAGAGGCTCGTGTCGCTCAACATCACCGATTCGGACGTTTATGCTGACTATAACAAGCAGCGTGTAATGGTATCCTTCCCGTGGCAGGCGGGGGAGGAGAGCTTCGACCCCGAGGAGGCTGTATCAGAGCTCGGCGAAACTGCACTTCTGACCTTCAGAAAGGGCAGCGAGGAGACAGGCGAGCAGATACTTACGGGAACTAACGTTAAAAAGGCCGAGGCTCAGCAGTATACAAACGATAACGGCGATATAACCTACGTTGTAAGCCTTGAATTTGACTCAGAGGGAACTACGGCATTCGCTTCTGCTACGGCAGAGCTTATCGGCAGCCCTATATCTATCTGGATGGACGATAAGTGTATCTCCGCACCTAACGTAAATTCGGCTATCACGGACGGCAAGTGCCAGATCGAGGGCAACTTCACCTACGATTCGGCTAAGAGCCTTGCTGATAAGATAAACGCAGGCTCGCTCCCCTTCAAGCTTGAAACAACGAGCACGAATATCATATCCGCAACCTTGGGCGAGGGCGCAAGAACGGCTATGATCATCGCAGGGGCTATCGCATTTGTTATGATAGCTATTTATATGACAATCATCTATAAGCTTCCGGGCTTTGTGGCGTCGCTTGCACTTTTCGGGCAGGTAGTGGGCACTATCGCCTGCATCTCGGGCTTCTTTGGGAATATCGAGAGCTTTACGCTGACTATCCCCGGTATAGCGGGTATCATACTTGCTATCGGTATGGGCGTTGACGCTAACGTTATCACGGCAGAGCGTATCAAGGAGGAGCTTCGATCCGGCAAGACGCTCGGCGGCGCTATCGAGCTCGGCTATAAGAGGGCGTGGAGCGCTGTATTCGACGGAAACATCACCGTTGTGTTCGTAGCGATCATCCTTATGGGCGCATTCGGGCCTACAGACGGCGTGTTCGCAAAGCTCCTTCACCCGATATTCTTCGCATTCGGCGCTGCGACTGCGGGCACTATCTACTCGCTCGGCTATACGCTGCTTGTGGGTATCATTCTTAACTTCGTGTTCGGTATCTTCTGCTCACGCCTTATGCTGACATCGCTCTCGCAGTTCAAGTGCTTCAAGAAGAGAACGCTCTACGGCGGCATTGCTGATGATGACGAAAAGGGCAAGGAAAGGTACGAGCAGAGCAAGTCTAAGAGGCTGGGTGTTGTTGGCAATAAGAAGAAATTCTACTCCGTCTCCTGTGCGCTGTTTGTCGCATTTGCGATAGTTACGGCTGTGTTCGGGCTGAGCGTTGCGATAGAGTTCAAGGGCGGTACTATCATTTCCTACACCTACACGGGCGAGATAGACACCTCGGCTGTTGAGAGCACGGTAAATGATTCGATAAACGAAAAGGTGACAGTCACAAAGGGCACTAACTTTGCGTCGGACGATACTACTATCAAGCTTTCCTTCTCCTCTAAGGAGGGTATAAGCGACGATAAGCAGGCGACCCTTGCGGCAGCGCTTAAGGAGAAATTCCCCGACAATAATATCGAGCTTTTGGAGTCTAGCGACGTTTCCGCATCAAACGGCCTTGAGTTCTTCTTCAAGTGCCTGGTAGCGGTAGCGGCCGCTGCGGTGATCACGATAATCTATATCGCATTCCGCTTCAGAAAGATCGGCGGCCTTTCGGCAGGTGTGTTCTCGGTAGTTGCACTTATCCACGATATGCTTATGGTATATGGCTGCTTTGCTATCTGCCGCTTTGATATCAATGCGAACTTTATGGCAGTTCTGCTCACGATCCTCGGCTACTCTATCAACGCTACTATCATCATCTATGACCGTATCCGTGAGAACAGAAGGCTCTATAACAACAAGTATTCGCTTGATGAAATGGTCGATATGTCCGTAACGCAGACGCTCGGCAGGTCTGTCAACACCACCGTTACAACGGTAATGGCTATGGCTGTTGTATGCGTTGTGTGCACGATCTACGGCGTAAGCTCGATCATCAGCTTTGCGTTCCCGCTCATAATCGGTATGATCGCAGGCGTCTATTCGTCAAACTGCATAGCCCCCACGCTCTGGGTGGCTTGGCAGGATCACAAGTCGAAAAAGGCAGGCGCTGTGAGCTACGCTAAAAAGAGCAAGAAAAAGTAATTGACAAACACCCCCGAGGGCAGGCCTTCGGGGGCGTTTTTGATCTACACCCGTTTTTATAAAAGCGTATGCTGAGATAAGTGAGAATTTATCGGCGTAGGGGGCGATCCTAAGGGGCGTTTTTTGCGTGCCCGAATAAATTGCGGGATAATTTTTTGTATAAAAATTTACTGTTTGCTCACAGTTTTGTCACAGTAGAACTTTCGGGCTCAAAGCGGCGTCTTGTTTGTGCAAAACGCCGTTTTTGCTGTTTTGCGGGGCTTTGCAGGCAATTTTTTCTTGACAATTTGACTTAAAGGGCGTATAATTATATACTGTATCATAATGGATTTTTGTACGCTTAAGAGTGGAAAAGCGGGGCGTTTTCGACCCGGCTTCCCCCCTCTTACATCTAAATGAAGGAGTGGATAAAGCCTATGCTGAATGTGAAGGACGTCAAGCTTGGTAAGAACACAAGAAAGAGCTTTGCCAAGATAGACGAGGTCCTCGAGATGCCAAACCTTATCGAGGTTCAGAAAAACTCGTATAAGTGGTTTCTTGATGAGGGCTTGAGAGAGGTATTCAGAGATGTTTCCACGATCACCGACTATAACGGTAATCTGGAGCTCAACTTCGTTGATTACTTCATCGACTACGATAAGATCAAGTATACCGTAGCAGAGTGTAAGGACAGGGACGTTACCTATGCCGCCCCGCTGCGTGTCATTGCAAGACTTAATAACGTAGAAACAGGCGAGATCAAGGAGTCTGAGGTGTTTATGGGCGACTTCCCGATGATGACCGATTCGGGTACGTTCGTAATAAACGGCGCAGAGCGTGTAATAGTTTCACAGCTCGTTCGTTCACCGGGCGTTTACTACGCTGTTGAGAAGGATAAGACGGGTAAGGATCTTTTCAAGGCTACCGTTATCCCCAACCGTGGTGCATGGCTCGAGTATGAGATGGACTCAAACGATGTTGTCTATGTCAGGATCGATAAGAACAGAAAGATCCCGCTGACAGTATTTATCCGTGCGATCGGCTACGGCACCAATGAGGAGCTTGAGGAGCTCTTCGGCCCCGACCTTCGCATACACGAAACTATCCTTCAGAAGGATCAGACGGCTAACCACGAGGAGGCTCTCCTTGAGGTCTATAAGAAGCTCCGCCCCGGCGAGCCGCCGAAGGTGGACGTGGCTGTAACACACCTTAACAGCCTCTTCTTCGATGCGAGAAGGTACGACCTCTCCCGCTTCGGAAGATATAAGTATAACAAAAAGCTCGGCGTAGGCTCACGTCTTGCAGGGCATACCCTTTCAAGACCTGTCGTAAACCCCCTCACAGGCGAGATCATGGCAGAGGCGGGCGAGCTTATCCGCTTTGACAGGGCTATGGAGATAGAGCAGGCAGGCGTTACAGAGGTCTATGTAACAGTCGAGGTCAAGGAATACTACACCACCCCCACAGGCGAGACATCTACCCGCTTTGAGGAGAAGGAAGTAAAGATCATCGGCTCGGGCATGGTAGATATAAAGGACTATGTTGACTTTGACTGCACGCCCCTCGGCATAAACGAGAAGGTCTCCTTCGCAGTGCTCAAGAATATCTTGGACGAGTCTGAGGACGAGGAGGAGCTCAGAGAAAACATCTCCTCAAGGCGTGATGAGCTTATACCCAAGCATATCACTATAGACGATATCGTGGCAACTGTTTCCTACTTCTTAAACCTTTGCGACGGCGTTGGAAGCGTTGACGATATAGACCACCTCGGCAACAGAAGGATAAGGTCTGTAGGCGAGCTGCTCCAGAACCAGTTCAGGATCGGCTTTACGAGAATGGAGCGTGTCATTCGTGAGAGAATGAACACCCAGTCTCAGGAAATGGAGACCCTTACCCCCACAGCACTTATAAATATAAGACCCATAACCGCAGCTATCAAGGAGTTCTTCGGCTCCTCACCGCTGTCACAGTTTATGGATCAGAATAACCCGCTTGCAGAGCTTACTCATAAGAGAAGGCTCTCAGCCCTGGGCCCCGGCGGCCTTTCAAGAGACCGTGCAGGCTTTGAGGTAAGAGACGTTCACTATACCCACTACGGCAGAATGTGCCCTATCGAGACCCCTGAAGGCCCGAATATCGGCCTTATCTCATACCTTGCGTCCTTTGCGAGGATCAATGAGTACGGCTTTATCGAGGCGCCCTACAGAAAGGTGGATAAGGCAACAGGCGTAGTTACCGACGAGGTAGTTTATATGACTGCCGACGTTGAGGATAACTATATGGTAGCCCAGGCTAACGAGCCCCTTACAGAGGATCATAAGTTTGCAAGGCCTAAGGTAAACGGCAGATACCGTGACCAGATCCTGGAGATCGAGGCTGACAAGATCGACTTTATGGACGTTTCTCCTAAAATGGTCGTTTCAGTCGCAACGGCTTGTATCCCGTTCCTTGAGAATGATGACGCTAACCGTGCGCTCATGGGCTCTAATATGCAGAGGCAGGCTGTGCCGCTGCTCAAGACAGAGTCGCCTATCGTCGGCACGGGTATGGAGTATAAGGCTTGCCTTGACTCGGGCGTTGCGGTAGTTTCCGACGCCCCCGGCGTTGTTGAGAGCGTTGACGCTGATAAGATCGTGGTAAGAGAGGATACGGGCGACCAGCACACCTACCAGCTCACAAAGTTCAAGCGCTCAAATGCAGGCACCTGCACCAACCAGAGGCCTATCGTTTCAGAGGGCGAGAGGATAGCAGAGCACCAGATCATCGGTGACGGCCCCGCTACCTGCGACGGCGAGCTTTCACTCGGAAAGAACTCCCTCATCGGCTTTATGACCTGGGAGGGCTATAACTACGAGGACGCTGTACTCCTTAACGAGAACCTCGTTAAAATGGACAGATACACCTCTATCCACATAGAGGAATATGAGATAGAAGCAAGAGATACCAAGCTAGGGCCTGAGGAGATCACTATCGACATACCCAATGTCGGTGAGGACGCTTTGAAGGATCTTGACGAGAACGGTATCATCAGGATAGGCGCCGAGGTCCGCTCGGGCGATATCCTTGTAGGTAAGGTAACCCCTAAGGGCGAGACCGAGCTTACGGCAGAGGAAAGGCTGCTTCGTGCTATCTTCGGTGAGAAGGCAAGAGAGGTAAGGGATAACTCCCTTAAGGTTCCTCACGGCGAAGCGGGCATAATCATTGATGTAAAGGTATTTACAAGAGAAAACTGCGAGGAGCTAGCCCCCGGCGTAAATAAGCTGGTAAGGTGCTATATCGCACAGAAGAGAAAAATATCGGTCGGCGATAAGATGGCGGGTCGTCACGGTAACAAGGGCGTTGTTTCCCGCATACTCCCGCAGGAGGATATGCCGTTCCTTGAGGACGGAACACCTCTTGACATAGTTCTTAACCCTCTGGGCGTTCCTTCACGTATGAATATCGGTCAGGTGCTTGAGGTACACCTCGGTATGGCGTGCAAGGCGCTCGGCATAAAGATCATGACCCCTGTATTTGACGGCGCTCACGAGGCGGATATCAGAGAGGCGTTCAGAATGGCTCAGAAGATCCACGAGGAGCATAAGGACGACGATTTCGAGATACACACAATGGGCGAGATCATCAATACAAAGGCACTAAGCTACAGCGAGGACGGTAAGTTCGACGTTTATGACGGAAGAACGGGCGAGAAGTTCGATAACCGAGTTACTGTCGGGTATATGTACTACCTCAAGCTCCACCACCTCGTAGATGATAAGATCCACGCACGTTCGGTAGGCCCGTATGCGCTCGTAACACAGCAGCCGCTCGGCGGTAAGGCGCAGTTCGGCGGCCAGCGTTTCGGTGAGATGGAGGTCTGGGCACTCGAGGCCTACGGTGCTGCCTATACTCTTCAGGAGATTCTGACTGTCAAGTCTGACGATACTGTCGGAAGAGTAAAGACCTATGAGGCTATCGTCAAGGGTCAGAATATACCCAAGCCCTGCGTTCCCGAGGCGTTCAGAGTATTGTTCAAGGAAATGCAGTCGCTCGG
>JAFRYW010000078.1 GCA_017442845.1 Ruminococcus sp. | reverse complement strand
TCTGCTCCTCGGTCTGCTTGTCATAGTAGCAGCACATCAGTATGTTCTGCCCCAGCTTGTCATCAAATTTGCCGTTATAATTATTGTTCGTTCCCCAGAACGCCAGTGACAGCTCTACGGGGTCATAGCTCAGCTTTCCAAAATCTCTTTCCATAACAGAACCCTCCCTGATCTTCTTTCGTGACTGAAAGAGGAGATATTTGACCATGCTCTGCGTTATACCAAAACGCTCGGAGATCTCCCTTACCGACATTTCGTCAACGTAGTATGCCACCATAGCCTTGCGGTAGTTGGAGTTCAGCAGAGACAGCTCTCTTGTGATAAGCCTTAGCTGCTCGTTTTCCTGAGCCTGCTCTTCAAGCGCCTCCCAGCTGCCGTCTGAAATGGTATCGTCAAGCTCGGCAGTCTCACGGCGGCTGCGGTACCAACCCTTGAGGATATTATCGGCTGTGCGCCAAACAAAGGCATAGAATGCTTTTTCGTTAGGAAAGCTCTGCTCGCCCTTGCAGCTTATAAGCATTATCTCCTGCGAAAGATCCTCGGCATCGTGGTATGAGCCCGTGCGTGAAAGGCAGTAGCGGAACATCGACCTTGACATCATCTCGATCTGCTCACGGTATTCATCAGCGGTCAAATCGTTCACCTCTTTCATAGTTTCTCAGAAGCTTCTGTCTGTATAATGCAAAAGTTTAAGGTTGGTTAGGGGGTCAGGAATTTTTTTATAAAACTATTATATCAAACATTCTTGCATTTGGCAATAACGCTGCTGCATACTTGCGCCGATCTGATATCTATGCTATAATCTATACAAAGGACGGTGATATTATGAGCAAAGCAGAATATTTGATAAACTATCTTCTTTCCGAACGAGACGATCTTGGCAGGATAGAGATGCCTAAAACCGAACAAGGTAAATTCAAGCTTTACAGAAGCCTTGTAAATATACGCCCCGCCGTAAAAGCAGACGAGAGCTTTCTTCAAGCCGAGGACGAATACCTCACAGCGCTTACCGAAAGCAAGGGCATCACGGATATTGCAGACCTCTCACCTGCCGAAAACAGCATTTACCTTTGGCAGGGCGACATTACGGCGCTCAGATGCGGGGCGATAGTCAACGCCGCAAATTCGGGAATGACGGGCTGCTGGCAGCCGTGTCACAGCTGTATCGACAACTGCATACATACCTTTGCGGGGGTCCGTCTGCGTTACAAATGCAGCCAGATCATGGAAAAGCAAGGCTATGAAGAGCCGACGGGCAGGGCAAAGATCACCCCCGCCTACGACCTGCCCTGCGACTATGTGATACACACAGTCGGTCCTATCGTGCAGGGGCAGCTCACGGACGAACATTGCCGTCTACTAGAAAGCTCCTACAAAAGCTGTCTGGAGCTCGCCGTGCAAAACAATATCGAAAGTATAGCATTTTGCTGTATCTCAACGGGCGTTTTCGGCTTTCCGAAGGATAAGGCCGCTGAAATAGCCGTGCGGACCGTTAGGGAGTTTTGCAAAACGCATAGCATAAGGGTCATCTTTGATGTGTTTGCAGATGATGACCACATAATATACAAAAAAGCACTGGGGCAAGCCTGAGCTTTATGAAAAGGAATACCCGAGGGCTGAAGCTGCAGAGCAGTTAAGGGGCGCCGCACAATACCTGCGGTGCCCCTTATTGTTTTTATCTATGCAAAAAGCGTGCAGCTGCCCGTGCTGCGGTAATGGTCTATCAAGCGCTCGATATCGGGGCGGGTGCAGCCGAGCTTATCTGCAAGGCAGTCTATGCAGAAGAACTCATCAGCGCCCCTGTTTATCAGCTTGCGGTGAATTGCTATATCATCGGCAAAAAGCTCCCCGCCGCATTCCCTGCAGGTCTTGTAGTTGCTCATCAAGGCTTTACCACGCTTGCTTTGAATACCGCACAGTCGTGTGAGTCAAGCTGTGTCACATAGCGCTCGGTAAATACCCCCGCAGATGAATGTGAATAGCAGTCGTACATTTCTAAGCCCCTTCCCGAGAACACGGGCAGGCCGATATCATAAAACTGCAGCGACATTTCCGCACGCTTATCGCTTAGGTTAAACAGCCCTATGGCGTATTCTCCCGTGGAGAGGGGTCTGACAAGTGCAAAAACATTCTCGGGGTTGTTCCACTGTCTTATGACATAAGGCCCCCTGCATTCAGTGTCCTGATTTATTGATATTATGTCCTTATTAGTAAGTATCTCCTTTGCGGCATCGCCCATTTTCCTTACATCACAGCCTATCATAAGGGGCGAGTTCATTACAGCCCATAGTGCAAAGTGTGTCTTATACTCCGTGTCCGTACAGCCGCCGACAACGCTGCCCAGCACCTCTGCATTGTCGCCCTTGCCGTGCATACCTACTACGAGCATATCCATATCGTTATGGCAGTACGCCCCGCCGTAGGGCTGGTGTGAAAGCTGCGAGTCGACAATGCTCTTTATGCTGAACCAGTTATCCTGAATGTCGCCTGTCGAGCGGAACATCTGCGCCCCCGACGAGCGTATCCAGTCAAGAACGCCGTCATTTCCCCAGTTGCAGGCGGAAAAGAGTATATCTCTGCCGCAGCTGCGAAGTGCGAGCGCCATTCTTCTGTAAAGGTTGGCCCCGTCTGCCGAAAGCGGCTTGTAGCAGTAGTCGTATTTGAGGTAATCGACCCCCCACTCTGCAAAAGTCTCGGCATCAACAAATTCGTGCTCAAAGCTGCCGGGGAAGCCGCCGCAGGTGTGCGTTCCCGCACAGGAGTACATACCGAATTTCAAGCCCTTTGAATGGATATAGTCAGCAAGTGCCTTCATGCCGTTTGGGAATTTGCTTTTGTCGGGCACCAGCCTGCCCTCGCTGTCACGCTGCCTCTCCGACCAGCTGTCGTCAATAACGATATACTCATACCCTGCGTCCTTAAGGCCGCTTTGTACAAAAAAGTCGGCAGTGCTCCTTATAAGCTCATCGCTTATGTTCCAGCCGAAGGTGTTCCATGAGTTCCAGCCCATAGGCGGTACTGCTGCAAGTGGTGTTTTCATAAGATCAATTCCTTTCATTTAAACAAAGATCGTGTGCCGCAAAGCTCTCAGGCGGTCTTTGTGCGGTGTTGCCTTAACTGCTTTTTACTAATTCTTCTGTATTCCAGAGGGGCCATACCCTCCGAACGCCTGAAAACCGTACTGAAATACCCCGGGTCACGAAAGCCGCACAGCTGCGAGATCTCTGCTATCGGCTCGTTCGTTTCGAGCAGCAGGTGCTTTGCCTCCCAGAGCCTTCGCTTTTGAATGTACCTCTCGATCGTCTGCCCCATAGCCTGACGGAACAGCCTGCCCAGGTACTGGTGTGAAACGCCGCTTAGCTTAACAAGCTCGGTTATCGGCAGGTCACGCCTGAAATTATCCTCAATGTAATTTATGACGGGCAGGAGTATCTCGTTTTTAACGCTGCTGCCGGGCATAGCGTCACGCAGCATAAGGCTGTGCAGCTCAAGGATCATATCATAGCAAAGCCCCGAGCAGCGAAGGATCCCGTTTATCCTGTCGGTTCGCAGCGCAAGCATAGTCTTATCAAAAAGCTTGTTGAGCCCCTTCGGGTCACAGCCCTTAACTACTGCGGGTCTGTCAAGCCCCAGCTGTGCGAGAGTATTTTCAATATCCCGCCCGTCAAAGACCACCCAGCGCACCGTCCATTTCGGCTCAAAAGGGTAATACTCGTGAGGGTATGCCCTTGGCATAAAGAAAATATCCCCCTCTTCGATCTCCACGCTCTGTTCATCAAAGCTCAGGCAGCCCCTGCCCTTGACACACCACAGTATCTTGAACCAGCAGCCCTGCCCGCCCTCCTGATGATAGCCCTGCCACTCTGTACCGCCTATACCCCGCAGGCAGACAGGCAGGCTCTGTGTTTTTTCGGCGTAAGGGTAGATATTTGTCTCGACCGCAGCTGACATAATGCTCACCTCACCGATATGATACCACATTCGTTTAACATTGTCAACATCAAGCTTTGCGTTTTGAAATTTTATTAGTGCAGAAATCAGCGGATTTACGGCGTTTTATAAATTTTTCTTAAATATTTGAAACTCTATAATTCAAAAATTCAAATTGACAGCGCAGTATTCGGGTGATACAATGATAATAATAGCCAGACCTTTTCACAATTATTGTATGCGGCTGCGAAGGGGGTACGGGGGGCACTTGCCTACTGCGAAGGCAGGCAAAGCCCCCAATAAGCCGCCGTAAGGAGGCTTGCGAAGGGGGTACGGGGGGCGACCGCAAAGCC
>JAFRYW010000077.1 GCA_017442845.1 Ruminococcus sp. | reverse complement strand
TTGTGCATTGTGCATTGTGCATTGTGCACTGAAAATATTTCCTTTAATAGCACAAAAGCTCTTTTGTACCAATGAAAATAATACTTGCTTGCGCACTTGAATTAAAAAATCAAAAAAGACAAAAATAAAAATAACAAAGACTTTAAAAGGGGCTGATCTGAAATGAAGAAATTTTTTAAACGCTCGGCGGCGATATTAGGGGCTGCGGCACTGGCGGTGCTGGGGATAGGGGAATATTATTCCTCATCGCTGCCCGACAGCATTCTGACAAGCAGCCCGCCTGTGCTTAGTACATTCTTTAATGTAACAGCGCAGCGGCAAGGCCACATCGAAGCGGCAGCGGGTGCTGACGGGGCGCAGACCTACACTCTAAAGCTCTTCGGGGCTGTACCTATAAAGGATATATCTGCCAAGGAGCAGCAGGCGCCTATGCTTATCCCCTGCGGCGAGGCGTTCGGTATAAGGCTGATAACCGACGGCGTTCTTGTGATCGATCTTCAGGCGGGCAGCAGCTTTGACGGCACACTCTCCTGCCCCGCCGCAAGGTGCGGCATAAGGATAGGCGACATCATCACAAGTGTTGACGGGCAGAGCGTTTCATCAAACTCCGACATCTCCGAGATAGTCGAGCAGAGCGGGGGCGAGCCTGTTAACGTAATGCTGAAGCGGGGCGACGAGCTCAAAAGCATTACCCTAACCCCCGAGCTGAGCGGCGGGAAGTACAGGGCAGGAATGTGGGTGCGTGACTCGTCTGCGGGTATAGGCACGCTCACCTTCTATGATGAGCAAAGCGGCGGCTTCGGCGGGCTCGGGCACCCTATCTGCGACTCAGACACAAAGCAGCCGCTCCCCCTATCTGACGGGAATGTCGGCGAGGTCGAGATCACAGGCGTTGAGGTGAGCCGTGACGGCGACCCCGGCGAGCTGATAGGCAGGTTCCTATCCTCCTCTGCGGTCGGCACGCTCGCTTCAAACACGGGCTGCGGGGTCTTTGGGCGGCTCTTCTCATCACCCTCAAAGCATGGGGCGATCCCGCTCGGCTTTAAGCAGGAGGCTCAAAAGGGCAAGGCGACGATCTACACCACCCTTGACGGCGGCGAGCCGCAGGAGTTTGAGATAGAGATACTGAGCGTTGACCTCTCCCCCGATGCCGAACACTCTATGGTGATAGAGGTGACAGACCCCGCACTTCTTGAAAAGGCGGGCGGTATCGTTCAGGGAATGAGCGGCAGCCCCATTATCCAAAACGGCAAGCTGATAGGCGCTGTAACACACGTTTTTACCGATGACCCAAAGAAAGGATATGCCGTATTTGCAGAGAAAATGTATATCTCAATGAAGGAAAGTGCAGGCTAAGGTCGAAAAGCGTTGTCGAATGGTGAAAAATTCCTGTTATTATATCAGATTGTAATAAATTTATCTGAAATTCAGGTAATTTTGTACAAAACAGGCGAATATTTATTGTGAATTTTCCCGAAAAAGTATTGATTTTTGATTCCCGCTGTGATATGATAATTATTGTAAGGAAAAAGAGCGCCGCCGACCCGGGTGGCGGGCTCAAGACCCAAAACTTAAAAATGACAACGGAGGAAATAACAATGACAGGTAAAATAAAGATCTTGATAGGTGACGATTCGGCACAGTACGGTGTAGCAACAGCTTCAGCGCTTAGGAGCATGGGCTTTTTCGTGCTGACAAGGACAAAGGACGGCGGAAAGATCCTCGATGCGATAAGAAACGAGCAGCCCGATGTTGTGGTATGCGATGCCGTTATACCGACGCTTGATGCGATAGAGATGATAAGAAAGGCGCAGGTGCTCGAGAAAAAGCCGCTGTTCATAATCACAAGCAGCTATGAGAACGCATTTATCGAGCAGCAGGTAATGAACGCCGGGGCGGCATACTTTATGCTAAGGCCGTTTGATGTAAACATTTTGGGCGACAGGATCAAGGCGCTGCTCGAGATAGATTCAGACATTTCAAGCGGAATGGCGGCAGGCAGCAGCAAGCCGCTCGACCCGACCTCGCTTGAGATAATCGTGACAGATATAATACATCAGATAGGCGTGCCGGCGCATATTAAGGGGTATCACTATTTAAGAGAGGCGATAATCTGCTCGGTCAATGACAAGGAGATGCTAGAGAGCGTTACAAAGATACTATACCCGACTGTGGCAAAAAAATTCTCGACCACATCATCAAGGGTCGAGAGAGCTATCCGCCACGCTATCGAGATAGCGTGGGACAGAGGCGATATCGACACGCTAAATTCATTTTTCGGCTACACCGTCAACACCGGCAAGGGCAAGCCGACAAACAGCGAGTTTATTGCGCTTATCACGGATAAGATAAGCCTTAAGTATAGGGCAAAGATCTCGGCGTGAGGGGAGAAAACAAGCAGCCGCCCAATTCGGGCGGCTGCTTTAATCTTATGTTTTTGCTATTGAAACGATCCACATAGTAACGTATATAATACCTAATGGGTAGAAGAAATAAAACATATATTCACCTCCAAAAACGTCACATTGGTTCATTACTTTTTTACGAATGAAATTTGTCTTTCTTGAAGAACTATTTTACGTCCATATCGGTCAGCCAGCTTTGCAATAGCAGACGAATTGATCAGATAGCTTGGATTCTTAGGAATATCCAAACCCGTCTTTTTCTTGTACTGACTGTTGGTAAGATTGAATTCCTCACCGGATTTCAATAGTTCTTCGATTTTTTTAAGATTTGGATTTGCCATTGTCATCAACCTCCTTTCATCAATTTGATAATGATTTAATATACTCATAGTAATCCTGATAATAATCCTTAAAGTAAGTATAGACATCAATCCAAGTATCATTAACTTCTCTATAATTAGCGGTGATTTCTTGAACTGGCCAATCAAAATCATATGTATATAACGTTCCGTCCATAAATTCAAACTCTATCCTATAAAGATTTAGCTTACTACAAACTTCACTATAGATTTTAGGAGTATTTTTTTGTATATCTGAAATATATTGATTCTTATTCACTGGACCTGCAGTTTTTACAGAAAACATTGATTTTCCACTTATACTATCGTATGCAGAATCATCAACACTATTATACATCTTATAATAACAAGTAAAATATTTTAATTGTTTCTCTCCTATATATTTAGCAAAAAATACATACTGCAACCCACTCGCTGAATTATGACCAATATATTGAAAGTTTGCGTTATTAAAGTCTATAAGTTCTCCTAATGTAACCGGTGTAGTTGTTAAAGTAGTTGTTGTCATCTCAGTTGTAGTGGTGGTGGTGGTAGTTTCTGTCGGAGCAGTAGTTGTAATCGCAGAAGTAGTGGTTGTCGTTACCTCAGTATCTTCATTACCGTCATCAACATAATCACCATTAGAAGTATCCCCACATCCCGTCAGACATCCAAACGACAGGAAAAAAGCTATAGCAAAACATAGTATTTTTTTCATTTATCCCCAACCCCTTCAAATTCATATTGCATAATAACACTATATTGTGTTATTTTATATTATATTAGCACAATTTTGTATCTTTGTCAACACAAATTTGTGTTAATTTGCTACAATAATTTACGAAAGCAAAACTAATTAAGGGGGATTTCACTATGTCAAAATACCAGCGCATCAGAGACCTGCGTGAGGACGCAGATATGACACAAAAGCAGGTCGCAGACAAGCTGTTTTTGCAGTTGACACAATACCGCAGGTACGAGTGCGGCGACAGCGAGGTGCCGCTTAGCATCGCTATCAGCATAGCAAGACTTTACAATGTCTCTCTTGATTATATCGCAGGGCTTTCCGAGCATAAGCGGGGGCTTACAAAATCGGCGCTTGACGATCTTGAAACACAGCTTATATATGAGTTCCGTGAGCTTGATGATGTTTGCAAAGGGAGAATGTTAGAGAGAGCAAAGATTTTAAGAGGAATATGATCTTGGGCGCCCGAAAGCGCTATTTTTATTTTTTCGCAAAAAATCATTGACAAGCGAGTAAAAATATGATATAATAGCTTGGTAATAAAAATTACGAGGTGTGGCTCAGTTTGGTAGAGCGCTGCGTTCGGGACGCAGAGGCCGCAGGTTCAAGTCCTGTCACCTCGACCAGTGGGAAAGCCCGTAAACGTTTGGTTTACGGGCTTTTTTCTTTGACTGAAAATCTTACCGCCCGCAGATGCTGTGTCTGCGGGCGGTCTGTTATGCACTTATCTTTTTTGTCTGCTTTTCTTGGGGCAGCTCGCTGTTTTTTTCCTGCTTCTTAGCATAAATCTCCTCGCCGCAGCTATCCCCAGCTTGTATGGCAGCGGCCTCAGCTCGGCGTCTGCACGCTTTAGCTCTCGGCGTATCTTTATATTTTGAGGACAGTGCTTTTCACATCTCCCGCATGAAATGCACCGACTTGCAAACGTCTCCTCCTTCTGAAGGGCGGTCGTCTGTGCATATTCAAATCTTCCTGCGCTCTTGCCCTCCGAATACATTCTGTTGTAGCAGCGAAATATCGCAGGTATGTCTACCCCCTTAGGGCACGGCATACAGTATGCACACCCCGTGCAGCCTACCTTCATAGTCTTGTTTATGCTTTTCTTCACTTTTTCGATAAGCTCAAAATGCTTGTGCGTAAAGTCCCCCGCTTTAGCCTGCGATGCCGCTTTGCAGTTCTCCTTTACCATTTTTACGGAATTCATTCCCGAAAGCACACAGGTCACCTCGGGCTGGTTCCAAAGCCACCTGAACGCAAGCTCCGCAGGCGACCAGTGGGTCCCGCTCCTTTCTATTAGTGCCTTTGCGTCAGAGGGGAGCAGGTCAACAAGCTTCCCTCCCCTGAGCGGCTCCATTATGATAACCGGTATTCCCTTAGCAGCTGCGGCCTTAAGCCCGTCTACCCCCGCTTGAGAAAACTCGTCCAGATAATTGTACTGTATCTGGCAGAAATCCCAGTCGTAGTCGTTTAACACCTTAAGGAAATTCTTAGTGTTCCCGTGAAATGAAAAGCCTATGTTCCTTAAGCGCAGCAGCGATAAAGAAGCTATTTAAGATGCAAGCTTTGTGTACGCTGCTGCTAAAAGAATAAATAATAAAG
>JAFRYW010000076.1 GCA_017442845.1 Ruminococcus sp. | reverse complement strand
GCTGCATATTCCGCTCCTCGATAGTGCCAATGGGGGAAGCCAAAAACTCCGTCCTGTCACACACTGCGAGCCCTGTGCGGGCATCGCCGTAATCTACTGCCATTATTTTCATTATATCATTCCTTTTTCAATGCAAAAAATACTGTGTATATACTTTATAATCAATTATACCACGTCAGCCCCGGCAAGTCAAGAACAGGAAGTTTAACAGTAAAATTTATTGACAAATATAAAATAATGTGCTATGATTTATATGTATCTTTAGTATAACAGGAGGTGAACGGGGTGTCAGCAGATGACAGTTACGGGTCACAAGGGCGAAAATGCTTTTCATACCGCAGACTGTGGCCGCTCATGCTTGCTGCCGCTTTGTTTGCTGTGAAAAAATAGCTTTCCCGTGATGACCCGATAAGGCTCACGGGCTTTTTGCTTTTTGACCCTTTGCAAAGATATTTTATGCGGAGGGATAACAATGGAAGAGATAATAAATTCTGAACTGACCGACAACACAAGACCCGATTATATTTCCGAAATAATCAAGATCATCACGGGCGACCGCTCGCCCAAGGCTGTGCTGACGGCACTTGAGGACTACCACGAAAATGACATAGCGCAGGCCTTTACTGCACTTGACACAGGGGCAAGAAAGAAGCTTACCCGCATTTGCCCGCCTGCTATGCTTGCCGAGGTATTTGAATACCTTGACGAGGAGGACGCAGGCAAATTCTTAAGCGAAATGGACATTAAAAAAGCCGCCGACCTGATAAGCGAGCTTGATACGGACACGGCTGTAGATGCACTTCGTGAGATAGATAAGGAAAAGCGTGGGCTGATAATAGAGCTTATAAACCCCGAGATACAAAAGGAAATAAAGCTTATCGCTTCATTTGATGAGGACGAGATCGGCAGCAGGATGACGACCAACTGTATAGTGATCTCCGACGGGCTGACGATAAAGCAGGCTATGAACGAGCTTATCTCGCAGGCAAAGGATAATGACAACATATCAACGCTCTTTGTAGTTGACGAGAGTGATGAATACTACGGCGCTATAGATCTTAAAGACCTTATCACGGCAAGGAGCGAGGACAGCCTTTCGGAGCTTATCGCCACATCGTTCCCGTATGTATATGCGACCGAGGAGATAGATGAATGTATCGAAAGGCTAAAGGACTATTCGGAAAGCTCTATCCCCGTGCTTGATAATTCAAACAAGCTTTTGGGCGTTATAACGGCACAGAGCATCATCGAGGTAGTAGATGACGAAATGGGCGAGGACTACGCCCGTCTCGCAGGTCTTACCGCAGAGGAGGACTTGAAGGAGCCGCTCAAGGACAGTATGAAAAAGCGCCTGCCGTGGCTGCTGATACTGTTGGGGCTGGGCATAGCTGTTTCGAGCGTTGTTGGCGCATTTGAAAAGGTAGTAGCGCAGCTTACGCTTATAATGGCGTTCCAGTCGCTGATCCTCGATATGGCAGGTAATGTCGGCACGCAGTCGCTTGCGGTGACTATCAGGGTGCTGACAGACGAGAACCTTTCCTTCGGGCAGAAGCTGCACCTTGTCGGCAAGGAGATGAAGGTAGGCTTTTTCAACGGCGTTATTTTAGGGGCTATATCCTTCGGGCTTATCGGGCTGTACATTATGCTCTTTAAGGGGCGAAGCTTCGGGTTTTCGTTTGCGGTCTCGGGCTGCATAGGGGTATCACTTATACTGGCTATGATAATTTCAAGCGCCTCGGGCACGCTGATACCGCTCTTTTTCAAAAAGATAAAGGTAGACCCCGCCGTTGCCTCGGGGCCGTTGATAACTACTATCAATGACCTTGTAGCGGTAGTTACCTACTATGGAATGAGCTGGGTGCTGCTGATAAATGTGCTGCATTTGGCGTAGAAGGATCTCTTTACACACAAAAAACACCGGCATCTCACTGCGATGCCGGTGTTATTATTCTAAAAATCACTGTTTGCCGCCCCGGCTGCTAATTGTACCAGTTTACCATTCCGCCGCCGGAACCTATTTGTTTATTTGACAAGCTTGTATTGTAAAAGGACGCCGGAGAGGTCTCACCAACATCGGTGTAGATCGTGCTCCATTTAGCAGTACCAACAAAATGTGCGTCTTTATTTGTATTTGCAATATACCCGCCGTCAATAAAGGTGACAAGTATGCCCTTTCGGTAAAGCTGCAAAAACCGCACGGTACCGTCGGTATTATACACAACAACAAGCCCGAAATTGGTATTGTTCTGCTGCAAATAATCAGCACAGTTTTTATTGGACTTATTGTAGCCCAAAGGGTTTACATCCTTGCCGGTCTTCCATATTTCCGTAAATTTTTCGTCCAAAGCAGCCGCTATGACCTTATCAAGTGCCTGAGAGCTGCCCGAGGCCGAATTGCGATTAGTTTTATATACATTCCAGCTGTAGTTTGTAAAGGCCCCTACGATCTCGTGCTCTCTGGTCTTATAATCGCCGCCCTTATTATCGTAATAGATGACCTTGTTAAAACCATCATCGCCCGTCTCACCGTTAAGCATGATGTTATTGACAAGCGATGCCTCGACCGATGCTTTTATCGTCCTTGCATCAGCAATTGCAGCAGCGACCTTTGCGTCCTTGATAAACTTAAACACAGCCGGTATAAAAATAGCGGCTAAAACACCTATAATGGCTATTACAACGATCAGCTCGATCAGTGTAAAGCCCTTTTTGTTTTTACTATTCATATCATCGCCCCATTTTAAAAGTATCATTTTGCAAATAATAATACAGTTCTTCCCTCTTCTATATTTTATCATATTTGTATATAATAATCAACTGATTTAACGCAGATTTGTATATTTGCACAAAAAGCGTGCACTTTATTTAAGTGTAATAAACAAATTAAAAATTAACAATTAAAACAATTTCACCTGTGTCAACGAGTGATCTAAAATTATCCAAAATGTAATTGACATTACGTTATAAATTATGGTATAATAAATTGAATAATTATATATTCGGAGGTTGTAAAAAAAATGGCAATATTCAGATTGACACCGGCCTTCAAGGATTATCTCTGGGGCGGAACACGCTTAAGAGATGACTTTCAGAAGGACTGTGACTTTGAAAAGATAGCAGAGAGCTGGGAGCTTTCCTGCCACAAGGACGGGGCAAGTGTCGTCGCTGACGGCGAGGACAAGGGGCTTACCCTTGAGCAGTATATCGAAAAGCACGGCAAGGCCGTGCTTGGAACCGACTGTGAAGCCTTTGAGAGCTTCCCTATCCTGATAAAGCTTATTGATGCGAAGGATAATCTTTCCGTTCAGGTACACCCTAACAACGAATACGCTCAGCGTGTTGAGGGGGAGTACGGCAAGACTGAGATGTGGTATGTCGTTGACTGCGACGAGGGCGCAGAGCTTCTCTACGGCTTCAAAAAGGAGATAAGCAAGGAGGAATTTGCACAGCGCATCGCAGACAACACGCTTTTGGAGGTAACGCAGAACGTTCCCGTTCACAAGGGCGATGTGTTCTTTATCGAGGCGGGCACGCTGCACGCTATCGGCAAGGGGATACTTATCGCCGAGATACAGCAAAACTCAAACACCACCTACCGCATCTACGATTACGGCAGAGTCGGCAAGGACGGAAAGCCCAGAGAGCTCCACGTTGAAAAGGCAAAGGACGTAACAAGGCTTGCCCCCGCAAAGAAATACCCCGAAACGCCGATAGAGCAGAAGGACGGCTTTACGCAGAAGCTTATGGCAAGCTGCGAATATTTCACGACCTTCGTGCTTGATATTGAGAGCAGGGCGGTGCTAAATGCTGATGACAAGAGCTTTAACAGCGTACTCATCCTAGAGGGCGAGGGCACTGTGGGCGACGTTCCTTTTAAAAAGGGCGACAGCATTTTCATAACAGCGGGCACGGGCAGCTATACTATAGACGGCAGGTGCAAGGCTATACTTACAAAAGTATAAATAAATAAGGGAGTAATGGGAAATGAAGTATTACATAGGCATCGACTTAGGCGGAACTAATATCAAGGCGGGCGTTGTTGACGAGGATTTCAAGATCATCGCAAAGGCGACCTGCAAGACAAACCTTCCCCGCCCTGCTGAGGATATTTGCAGGGATATGGCTGAGGTAGCAAAGCAGGCAGTAAAGGAGGCGGGCCTGACTCTTGATGATATACAGTCAGTCGGAATAGGCACACCGGGAACTGCAAACTCGGCAGACGGCATAATAGAGTATTCAAACAATTTGGGCTTTAAGGACTTCCACGTTGTAGAGCTTATGAAGACCTTTATCGACAAGCCCTGCTTTGTTGAGAATGACGCAAACGCTGCGGCTTACGGTGAATTTGTTGCGGGCGCTGCAAAGGGTGCGAACAACGCAGTATGCATAACCCTCGGCACAGGCGTCGGCGGCGGAATAATCATAGACGGCAAGATCTACTCGGGCTTTAACTTTGCGGGTGCGGAGATAGGGCACACGGTAGTTGACCCGAACGGTCCTATGTGCACCTGCGGAAGAAGGGGCTGCTTTGAGGTGTTCTCATCTGCTACAGGCCTTATCAGAATGACAAAGGAGGCCATGGAGGAGGACAAGACCTCTGTAATGAACGAGATGAGTGAGAAAATGGGCAAGGTCTCTGCAAGGACAGCCTTCAATGCTATGCGTGAGGGCGACAAGGCGGGCAAGGCCGTAGTTGACAAGTATATAAAGTATCTCGCACTCGGCATAACAAACACGATCAACATTTTCCAGCCTGACATTCTCTGCATAGGCGGCGGTGTCTGCAACGAGGGCGACCCGCTTCTTCTCCCGTTAAAGGAGCTTGTCGCAAAGGAGGTCTATACAAAGAACTCGGCTAAAAACAGCGAGATAGTCATAGCCAAGCTCGGAAATGATGCAGGCATAATCGGCGCTGCTTTCTTAGGCTTAAGTCACCAATAAAATTTTATATAAAGAAGGTATTTGAGATGAGTAAGAATTTTTTCTGTGAGGGCGTAGACAAGGCGCCCCAGAGGTCGCTGTTCAATGCGCTCGGAATGACAAGAGAGGAAATGGAAAGGCCTATCGTAGGTATAGTTTCCTCATACAACGAGATTGTTCCCGGGCATATGAACATCGACAAGATCGTTGAGGCTGTTAAGATAGGTGTCGCAATGGCAGGCGGTACGCCAATAGTCTTCCCCGCTATCGCAGTATGCGACGGTATCGCTATGGGGCACCAGGGAATGAAATACTCCCTCGTCACACGTGACCTTATCGCAGACTCGACAGAGTGCATGGCACTTGCGCACCACTTTGATGCACTTGTTATGATACCAAACTGCGACAAAAACGTTCCCGGCCTGCTTATGGCAGCGGCAAGGGTCAATGTTCCGACAGTTTTCGTATCGGGCGGCCCTATGCTTGCAGGTCACGTAAAGGGTCATAAGACCTCGCTTTCCTCGATGTTCGAGGCTGTAGGCTCCTACAACGCCGGCAAGTTCACGCTTGAAGATGTTGAGGAATTTGAGAACAAGGCCTGCCCGTCGTGCGGCTCCTGCTCGGGTATGTATACAGCAAACTCTATGAACTGCTTAACAGAGGTGCTCGGAATGGGGCTTCGCGGCAACGGCACAATACCCGCAGTTTATTCGGAGAGACTGAAGCTTGCAAAGCACGCAGGTATGGCTGTTATGGAGCTGCTTGAAAAAAACATAAGACCCCGTGACATTATGACAGAGGAGGCCTTCAAGAACGCTATCGCTGCGGATATGGCGCTTGGCTGCTCGACAAACTCGATGCTGCACCTGCCCGCTATCGCTCACGAATGCGGCATTGAGCTCGACCTTGAGCTTGTTAACGAGATAAGCGAGAGAACACCTAACCTTTGCCACCTGGCTCCTGCGGGCCCGACCTATATGGAGGACTTAAACGAAGCCGGCGGCGTATATGCTGTACTTAAAGAGCTGCTCGATGCAGGGCTCATTAACGGCGACTGCCTGACAGCTACAGGAAAGACCGTTGCAGAGAATGTCAAGAACGCTGTAAACCGCAACCCCGAGATAATAAGACCTATAGACGATCCGTTTATGCCAAACGGCGGTATAGCTGTACTAAGAGGCAACCTTGCACCCGACACCTGCGTTGTAAAGCGCTCGGCTGTTGCACCCGAGATGCTAAAGCACGAGGGCCCCGCAAGAGTATTTGACTGCGAGGAGGACGCTATAGCTGCTATAAGAGGCGGCAAGATAGTAGAGGGCGACGTTGTTGTTATCCGCTACGAGGGCCCGAAGGGCGGCCCCGGTATGAGAGAGATGCTAAACCCGACATCTGCTATTGCAGGAATGGGGCTCGGCTCATCTGTTGCGCTTATAACTGACGGGCGCTTCAGCGGTGCTACAAGGGGAGCATCTATCGGCCACGTATCGCCTGAGGCTGCGCTCGGGGGCAACATAGCACTCGTTCACGAGGGCGACATCATCGCTATAGACATAAACGCCCACAAGATCGAGCTTAAGGTAAGCGATGAGGAGCTTGCAGAAAGAAGAAAATCCTGGACGCCCAGAGAGCCTAAGATCACAAGCGGCTACCTTGCAAGGTATGCATCACTTGTGACCTCGGCAAACCGTGGAGCAGTCCTCGAGATAAAAAAGTAATATGAAAGGGAGTAACCGGTTATGAAGAAAGTAATAAGCGTAATACTCGGCATTATCTTTGTAGTTGCCGTAGTATGCGGAATAGTTATCGGCACATACGTATTCAAGCAGCCTTCAAGAGAGGGAGATTCAAGAGCGTTCATCAACGGCCCTTGGTACACAGTGCTTGAGGACGGCAAGGGTATAGTTTTTGACTTTGACAAGTCGGGCGAGCTCACTATCCACTACTACCACAAAGAGGGCGAATACGACAAGTTCGATGAGGACAAGGATCTTATCGCAAAGGGCTACTTCAAGGTAGATGAGGACAACAAGAAGATCAAGTGCCTTATCATGCCCGATTACCTCGACCAGACTGAGATACAGTTTGACTACAGCCTTAAGTTCTTTGCAGCTATCAAATATACAAACCTTAAATTTGAAATGGCTAAAAAGCACAGCGACGAGACACAGGATATTCCCGATGCTACAACAACACTTATCATAGGCAAAAAGACCTACGCCGTAACACAGAAGCCTGATGACGTTGACGTATATAACTCAAAGGACATCGATTGGTAAGCTGATAGTTAGGAGATATAATGAAGCTTATAATAAAAAATGTCAGAGCAGTCGACCCCGTAACGGGGACTGACTCTGTTACAGACATAACCTCAGAGGGCGGCATAATAACCGCCGTAGGAAAGGCCGATGAAGACAGCGGCGCACGTGTGATAGACGCAAGCGGTCTTGTTGCCTTCCCGGGGCTTATGGATATGCACGTACATTTTCGTGACCCCGGGCAGACCCACAAGGAGGACATCATAACCGGCACAGATGCGGCAAAGGCGGGCGGCTTTACAGCCGTCTGCTGTATGCCGAATACCAAGCCGCCCGTTGACAGCGAGGAGCTTGTTTCCTACATCTATGACAAGGCCTCAAAAACAGGCATAGACGTTTACCCCGTAGCCTGCATAACAAAGGGTATGCAGAGCTTTGAGCTTTGCGACTTTGACAGCTTGAAGCGTGCGGGCGTTTATGCTATATCAGATGACGGAAGGCCTGTTGAGAATGCAGAGCTTATGAGAAAAGCACTTGATCTGAGCCGTGATAACGGGCTTGCGGTGCTCTCGCACTGTGAGGATATAAACATCACCCGTGGCGGCATAATCAACAAGGGCAAGGTCTCCCGTGAGCTCGGCGTAGGCGGGCTTGACAGGGCAAGTGAGGACTACATAACAGCAAGAGAGATAGCCCTTGCTATGAGCTGTGATGCGAGAGTTCACATCTGCCACGTTTCCACTAAGGGCTCGGTAAACATAATCAGAGCGGCTAAAAAGGACGGCGTAAGGGTCACCTGCGAGACAGCACCGCACTACTTTACCTTTACCGAGGATAAGCTTTACAGCAGAGATGCCGACTACAGAATGTCCCCTCCCCTTCGTACTGAGGAGGACAGGGCGGCAGTTGAGGCGGCAGTGCTTGACGGCACGATCGACTGCATAATAACCGACCACGCCCCCCACTCAAAGGAGGAAAAGGCCGACTTTGAAAAGGCCCCAAACGGTGTTGTGGGCTTGGAGACCTCGCTTGCGGCGACACTCACAAAGCTTTACCACACGGGCAAGGCTGACATTATGAAGATAGCTGCACTTAGGTCCAAAAACCCGAGAGAGATCGTAGGCGTGCCTGTAGTAAGCATATGCGCAGGGCAGCCCTGCGACCTGACGATCTTTGACCCCGACTATGAGTGGGAGGTTATTCCCGAGGAGCTTCACTCAAAGAGCAAAAACAGCGTATTCAAGGGTGAAAAGCTAAAGGGCAAGGTGCTATACACCATATCAAAGGGCAAGGTAGTATTTGAACTTTAAAACAAAGGAGCTGGAAAAATGTCATTTGACAGACTTATAGAAAAGATAGTAAGCACGCAAAACCCCTCTGTAGTTGGGCTTGACCCTAAGCTTGACTACGTTCCGCAGTACATCAAGGCAAAGAAATTCTCGAAGTACGGCAAAAGCTTAAAGGGCGCTGCAAAGGCTATCCTTGAATTCAACAAGGAGATAATCGACGAAATACACGATATCTGCCCCGCTATCAAGCCGCAGGCCGCATACTACGAAATGTACGGCTACGAGGGCGTTAAAACGCTTTACAAGACTATAAAGTATGCTAAGGAAAAGGGAATGTTCGTTATCACAGACGGCAAGAGAAACGACATAGGCGCAACAATGGAAGCCTATGCGGCAGCGCACCTAGGGCTGACAGATGTAGGCGGCGAGGAGATCGAGGCCTTCGGGGCTGATGCGCTTACAGTAAACGGCTACCTTGGAACGGACGGCATTTCTCCCCTGCTCGATCAGTGTCAAAAGCATGACAAGGGCATTTTCGTACTGGTAAAGACCTCAAACAAGTCCTCCGGCGAGCTTCAAGACTTAAATATAGGCTCAAACACCGTGTACGAGACAATGGGTGATATGTGTGAAAAGTGGGGGCTTGAGCTTTCGGGAAGATACGGCTACAGCGCAGTCGGTGCAGTAGTTGGTGCTACCTACCCCGAGCAGCTTGAAGCTCTTAGAAATAGGCTTCCCCACACCTTCTTCCTCGTTCCGGGCTATGGGGCTCAGGGCGGCGGGGCTGAGGGCGTTGCAAAGGCCTTCGATGCAAACGGCTTGGGTGCGATAGTCAATTCCTCACGTGGCGTTATGTGCGCATACAAAAAGGAAGGCTGCGACGAGACAGACTTTGCAAAGGCCGCAAGGCGAGAGGTAATAAGAATGAAGGAGGATATAACCTCATTCCTGCCTAAGATATCTATCTAATATCAAAGCCCGAGGATCGTATCTTCGGGCTTTTTTTACTCAAAAGATCAAGAAATCAAAAACAGGCTGTGCTATAATAGCATAAAGAGTAACGTTACCTACTTTTGGAGACTGATAATATGAACACCATTGAAAACAGCTTTACCATTTTTATTTCGGCGCTTGAATTTATAGAAAACCACCTTACCGAGGAGTTTACGCAGGAGGAAATTGCTGCAAGCTGCTACTGCTCGCTCTCCTCGCTGCAAAAGACGTGGAAATTCTGCACACATTTGACGCTTAAGGAATACATCGCAAAGCGCCGTATCACCCTTGCGGGAAGAGATATTCTTAAGGGTGATATGAATGTGCTTGATATTGCGCTCAAATACGGCTACAATTCTCACGAGGTGTTCACAAGAGCCTTTACTAAGGTATGGGGTATGCCGCCTAAGATCTTCAAAAAGGAATGGAAGGGCAGCTGCGAGCTATACCCAAGGCTCAACACAGACTACATCGAGAAGGAGGATATCTTTATGACGAGAAATGTAAAAAAATATGATGTTTCGCAGTTTTATGATTACTTAAAATCGCAGGCGGGCACCTACATTCTCTGCTTTGACATCAAGGAGCTCATGCCGATAAATGAAAACATCGGAAGAGATGCGGGCGACAAGGTGATACTTGAAAGCTTAAGGAGAATAAACGAGGCAGCTGAGGAAAATATGCTGACGCTGCGAATGGGCGGCGATGAGTTTATTTTGATAACAGAGACCGACGATGCCAAAAAGGTCAGCGAGATAGCACAGAGGGTCATTTCGCAAAATGACACGCCTATAGCCCATAACGGAAGAGAAATAGGCGTATCTCTTTGGTGCGGGGCTATAATGATAGGCAAAAGCCTAAAATACACAGTCCTTTGCAGTGACTTTGAGAGGGTAATGAAAAAAGCAAGGCAAAGCGGAAAATTTGAGTTTAGCTGATAGGAGGAAGGCGTATGTGGAAGGATCTGTCAAGCGGGTGGCAAGCGGTATTTGAAGAGGCGTGGAGGGCATTCGGCTTTGGCTCGACGCCGATAGGTGCAGCGATCTTTGACAAGGAGGGCAAGCTTATCTTAAGTGACAGAAACCGAAGCCGTGAAGCAGACACGGTCAACAGAGAGATCTCCCACGCCGAGGCAAATGCGCTGCGGCGGCTCGATACCGACAGGGTGAATTCAAGAGAGCTTGTACTTTACACCTCAATGGAGCCCTGCCCTATGTGTATGGGAATGATCCTTATGGGACACATAAAGACTGTACACTTTGCAGCATATGACAGCTACTGCGGAATGGTGCACCTTACAAAGCAGGAGCCATACTATATAGGCAAAAGCATAGCCTGCACCCACGAGGGCGGCGAGGGCGAGCTTTTCCAGCTCACCATACAAAGCTATTACGAGCTAAGACACATAGAGCGTGGCTGCTCGGACAAGGTGCTTAGTATGTTTGGTAAAACAAGCAGCAGGGCAGTCGAAAACGCCAAAAAGCTATACAGCAGCAAAGCGCTTGACAGGCTTTCTGAAAACGGCGCTGCCTGCGGCGAGGTATTTGATATGATAATGAATATGTGACAACACATCAGCCCGAGGGAGACCTCGGGCTTTTTTGCAGGTGCTGTAAACAGGTGTCACAAGGTCATATCGCCCTTCCTGCGGCTACTTTATCTATCTCACGTATAAGCATCGAGACCTGCCTGCTGTCATTAAAGGCTGACGGCGAGAAGCGCACAACGCCCGTCAGGAGCGTTCCGAGGCTGTGGTGTGCAAGTGCCGAGCATTGAAGCCCGCCCCTAAGTGCAAAGCCACGGCTGTTAAGATAGCCCGTCACCTGCTCGGAGGAATACTCACCTATATTAAACGCAACTATCGGGGCGTAGCTTGCCCCCTCGCTGCGATAAACTGTAATGCCTTTATGGCGTTCAAGGGCGCCTAAAAGCTGCTCGCACAGCGCCTGCTCGTGGGTGCGTATTCGGTGCTGACCCTTGCTGTTTACAAAATCTATCCCCTTACCGAGCCCCATTATCCCGACGGTGTTGACCGTTCCGCTCTCAAAGCGCTCGGGGGTGATGTCGGGCTGGGTCAGCAAAGCCGAGGTCGTGCCCGTACCGCCCTCGATGATCGTTGAAAGAGGGAATTTGCCGTTTGTTATCAACAGCCCCGTGCCTGTCGGCCCGTAAAGCCCCTTGTGCCCTGAGGTGCATATAAAGTCCATTCCGTCATCGAGCGTTATGCCCAGTACCCCGCTCGCCTGTGCACAGTCGCACACAAAGGCTATCCCTCGCTCGTGCGCAAGCCTTGCAAGCTCCTTGTACGGCGTTATCTGCCCGGTCACATTTGATGCGGCGGTGCAGATCATACATTTAGTGTCGCTGTTTATCAGCTGCTTGAAATTATTTACTGTCTTTTCATCATCGCTTTCGACCCTTGCTATAGAATAGGTTATCCCCCTGTTTTGATAAAGGTTATAAACAGGGCGTGAAGCCGAGTTGTGCTCAAGCGAGGAAATGACCGTGTGCCCGCCGTACTGCAAAAGCCCCTTTATCGCCATATTTAGCGCATAGGTGCAGTTTGAGGTAAAGGCGACGTTCTCGACCTCGGCGTGAAACAGCTTAGCTGCCTTTTCACGAACTGCATACACCTGCTCTGCCGCAGCCCTTGAGATCTCGTGCCCGCTTCGCCCGGGGTTGCCGCCAAAGCGCTCGACCGCTAAGGCCACGGCGTTTTTTACCGACTGCGGCTTTGGAAAGGTCGTAGCCGAATTGTCAAAATTTATCATCACCCTCACCCCTTCATAAATGATCTGTGAGGTATGCCGTTATCCTCCAAAACAAGTATTATCTCCCTTGGGTCTTTTGTTACCGAGAGCGAATAGCCGCAGCCTGTTGCTAGGTTTTTCGGCGTTCTCACTACTTCGCAGTATATCCCTTTTTCGTTTAAAAGGCGTTTTGCCTTCATAGCGTATGTTATCGATGTCATGGCTATCAAGCTTTTAGGCATAGTATCACCCGTCCTTTCGTAGGTTTTATACTAATATATGTATGCATAGGTGGTATGATTTGATAATGAGTACAAAAAAGAGGTCAGCTCATTTCCGAGCCGACCTCTTGAATATATTTATTACCAGGGCTGTACTGTACCTACAATGTCCGAAAGCCTTTCAACGCCGTTCTCATCGCACCATTTTTCAAGCCCGTCAATTATCTTGACAGGGGCAAACGGGTCTGCGAAGATAGCAGCGCCGACCTGCACCGCAGATGCGCCCGCCATCATCATCTCAACAGCGTCCTCGGCAGAGGCTATGCCGCCCATTCCCACAACGGGGATCTTGACAGCATTTGCGACCTGCCACACCATTCTCACCGCAACCGGGAAAACAGCAGGCCCCGAGAGCCCGCCGACGTTGTTTTTAAGTACGGGGCGGCGTGTTTTTATATCTATTCTCATACCAAGCAGCGTATTTATCAGCGACACGGCATCTGCGCCGTTTGCCTCAACGCTTTTTGCTATGTCGGTAATGCTCGTTACATTTGGCGAAAGCTTTACCATAAGCGGTATATCTGTCGCATCTCTTACCGCCTTAGTTACCTGACCTGCCACTGTACAGTCTGTACCGAAAGCAGCACCGCCCTGCTTAACGTTCGGGCAGGAGATGTTTAGCTCTATCATATCAACGCCGCTGCCATTTAGCATTGACGCAAGCTCGCCGCTTTCCTCAACTGTCGAGCCGGCTATGTTTGCGATTATCCTTGTACCCTTTGTTTTAAGGTTAGGCAGCTCGTATGAAAGGAACTTCTCAACGCCGCCGTTTTGCAGCCCGACCGAGTTTAACATTCCGCTAGGCGTCTCGGCGACTCTGGGGCCTTCGTTGCCCATTCTCTCAAAGCGGGTAGTTCCCTTTACCGAGATTCCGCCAAGCCTTGACAGGGGGTAGAACCGCTCATACTCTCTTCCATACCCAAAGCAGCCGCTTGCGGGGATAACGGGGTTTTTGAACTGAACGCCCGCAACATTTACACTTAGATCAGCCACCGAAAGCCACCTCCTTTGAATCAAACACAGGGCCGTCCTTGCACACGTGCGAGAATATCTCCTTGCCGTCCCTGACCGTTCTGCAAACGCATACCAAGCACGCACCTACACCGCACGCCATTCGCTGCTCTAGGGATACCTGACACTCGATACCGTTTTGCTCTGCAATAGCTGCAACGCCCTTTAGCATCACCATAGGCCCGCAGGCATAGATAATGTCGGGCTTTTCCTTTTCTATCTCTGCCTTAAGGGCGTCTGTTACAAAGCCCTTGACCCCTGCCGTGCCGTCATCGGTGCAGAGGATAGGTGTAACGCCCGCCGCCTTAAAATCGTCCTGCAAGATAGCAAGTGCCGCAGTCCTGAAGCCGCTTATCGCTGTTGCGTTTTTGCCGTAAAGCTTTGAAATACTAAGCATTGGCGGTGTTCCTATACCGCCGCCGACGCATATAGCCTTCTTGCCGGAAAGCACCTTGAAGCCCTTGCCCAGGGGGGCTATCATATCTATATTCTGCCCGACATTCAGCTCGGAGAGCTTTTCTGTCCCCTTGCCCCTTACCTCGAAAACAAGGCGGAGCGTGCCATTATCCTTATCAATGTCGCAGATAGAGATAGGCCTTCTCAAAAAGAACCCCTCAGCCGCTATCTGCACAAACTGCCCGGGCACTGCCTCGCTCGCCACATCGGGGCAAAGCACTGTAAGATCGAACATTCCCTTTGCGATAGCCTTTTTTGCTATTATCGGATATTTGCCTTGTGTGTACATCACTCTTCTCCTTTCAGCTTAGTTAAGATCATATGCGCCCATTTTTCCCTGTCCTCGCTGCTAAAGCCGTGGGTCTCTCCCTCGAAAACTTCAAGCGTGATGTCACGCCCGAGTGCCCTTTGCTGATCGTACAGCCTTTGCGAGTAGCGAAGATGAACGATAGGGTCCTTATCCCCGTGGGCGATAGTGATACTGCCGCCAAAGTATTTCATCATTTCATATACATCAAACTGCGGCAGCTCGTCCAGGAATTTCTTTGAGATATCCATTCCCATAAGCGGGAAGGCCTCGCCCTCCTTGATAGTTACCTTGCCCATATCCTCGGGAATACAGAATGCGGGGTATAGCAAAAACAGCCCCGACACCTTGCCCCCCTGCGATGCCGCTGTGAGCGATGAAACAAGCCCGCCCTGGCTCTCACCGTAGAGGTAGAGCCTGTCAAACTGCCCCTTCCTTGTGCGTGTGATAAATTCGATAGCGCCGCCTGCGTCCTCTACCTCGGTCTTAAGGCTCATATCCATAGTATCGCCCATTGATATACACCTTTTGCCGCCGCCACGGAAATCGACAGTAAGTGCCAGATACCCCTCGGAAGCAAGCCTCTCGGCTATGTCCGCAAGATCCTCCTGACAGCTGTTATACCCGTGAAGGAGTATCACAGCGCTGCGCTTTCTTTTCTCTTCATTTTCGTTTTCATAGATAAACCCGTACACCCTTGCCGAGCACGGGCCGTACATTATCTTTATCTTCTTTATCCCTTCCAATCAAAACGCCCTCTTTACGTTTATTTATTCTATTATACCACATCACAGAGCATTTGTCATTACCTATTTTTGAATTTTCGTTCATTACTTCCTTAGATAGCCTGACCACCCTCCCCGAAAGCATCCTTTGCCCTGATTATTTTCAAAATATTCTTAATTTCCTCTTGTGCTTTTGTCAGAATTATGCTATAATAGTATTATCTGAAATTGTAGCCAAATCCAAATAAGAGGAATGTTAGCTAATGTTAAGTTTAAATGAGATAATCCAGTCGATATGGAACGTTCTCGTATCGATCAGGATAACAGATATAATTGATATGGCGCTGCTTTCATACCTTATCTACCATGGCATAAGGCTTGTAAGGGAGACTAGGGCGCAGCAGCTCATAAAGGGTATAATCGTGCTCGTTGCGGCATACCTTATCGCTGTTTTTGCAAATTTGCAGACTATGCGCTTTATACTCAAAAACTGCTTCCAGTGGGGGATCCTTGCGATAATAATCCTCTTCCAGCCGGAGCTTAGAAGGATAATAGAAAAGATCGGCCGCACAAGGCTGACTGAGCTGGGCTCTTTCTTCACACCGAATGAGGACGATATGCTCAGAGAAAAATGGTCTGATGCGATAGACGCTGTCTGCGAGGCAGCGGCAGACCTATCCTCTACAAAGACTGGCGCTTTGATAATCATTGAGCAAAAGACACGCCTTGGCGAGCAGATAGCAACGGGAACGGTGCTCAACTGCACGCCCTCGGCTGCGGTGTTCGGTAATATCTTCTTCCCGAACACACCGCTGCATGACGGCGCTGTGATAATGCGTGACGGTATGATATTGGCAGCGGGCTGCTTTCTGCCCAAGCCGCAGAAGGAAGAGCTTATCGCAAAGCAGCTCGGCTCACGCCACCGTGCAGCGATAGGTATGAGCGAGAACTCCGACGCTTTGGTAATAGTTGTCTCGGAGGAGACGGGGACAATATCGCTTGCCGAGAACGGCGAGCTTACAAGGGGCTTTTCCAAGGAAAGCCTTGGAAGACTGCTTCGCTCAAGGCTGATCCCGGATCAGGATAAGAACACCTCCGGCAAGGAGAAGGGTATATTTGCGGGGAGGATGATATCAAAATGGAAAAAGTAAAGACTAAGGGTCTCGCAGCAAAGCTCGGCACCGACCTCGGGCAGAGGATCTTAGCTGTCGTGCTGGCTGTGATAATCTGGCTGATACTCTCTATCACCCAGTACCCGACGATAAGCAAGACCGTCGCCTCTGTTCCCGTAGACCTTACCCTTACCGGAACGATAGCCGAGGAAAAGGGGCTTTCGGCACTCAATTACAAGGATATGACCGTAGATGTGGTTATCGAGGGCATGAACTATGAGATAGGCAGCTACTCTGCAAACGACCTGAACGCTACTGTCGATATAACCCCCGTTACAAAAAAGGGCACCTACAAGCTCGATATCGACGTAAAAAGTGCACACTCGGCCGACAAGATCTCGATACTGTCAATATCACCTGAGACTGTAGAGGTGCAGTTTGATGCGATAACCTCAAAGGAATTTGACCTATCCCCCAGCACCCCGAATATCTCGGCGGAGGAGGGGTACTCGCTCGGTGCAGTCTCCTGCACACCGGGCAAGATCAAAATAACGGGCGCTGACAACGACCTTAGCAACATAGCTAAGGCATACGCAGTCGTTGACAGGACTATGAGCCTTTCGGAGGACACAACGCTTACGACCCAAAAGATAGTCCTCTATGACAAAAACGACAACGAGCTCGACAACAGCCTGTATGAATTCAGCGGTGAGGAATACACACTTTCAATACCTATCTACAAGAAAAAGACGGGCAATTTGAAGGTAGAGTTTACAGGCGTTCCGTCAAGCTTTGACCTTTCGACGATCAAGTACACGCTAAGTGAAGAGTCTATCGCCCTGCTGACCTCCGACCTTGCAGATGAGAATGAGGAGGATATCACAGTAGGCACTATCCCCCTGTCGGAGATAGACCTTGCAAGACGCTACACCTTCGATATTCCTCTAAGCGCAGGCGAGACCTCGGCCGACAGCATATCGACAGTAAGCGTAAACTTTGACAGCGAGGGCTTTACGTCAAAGAGCTTTGACATACCGAAATCACAGTTTACCGTTATAAACCGCCCTGACGGAAAGACGGTCAGCTTTGATACTGCAAAGCTTACAAACGTTGTGATCTACGGCCCCGAGGAGGTAATAAAGAGCCTCAAGGCTGAGGATCTCACAGCACAGATCGACCTTTCGGACGTTGGCACATCAACGGGGTCAATGCTCAAAACGGCACTGATATACTCCCCCAAATACAATAACGTATGGTGCTGCGGCACGAATGAGATACAGATAACTATAAGCAGCTAAAAGCTATCAGCCCTGCATTTGCGGGGCTGAATTTATTGAAAGGAAAGCTATGCCGATAATCATAAACAACATCAAAGCCCCCCTCGGCACAGGGCGGGAGGCTATAATTGAAAAGGCGCTAAAGGCCGCACACATAAGGCAGGGCGAGGTCACAAGCGCAGATATCCACAAAACGTCTATTGATGCAAGAGATAATAAGAGCATAGTGCTCGTAAGCTCGGTATATGTCTCGCTGAAAAGCGAGGCTAATGAGCGGGCTTTATCCGAAAAAAACAGGAATATTTCATTTGCTGTAGGCGGCGAGATAAAGCCCGAAATAGGTACTGTACATAAAAACGGACGAGTTTTGATCGCAGGCTTTGGCCCTGCGGGAATGTTTGCGGGGCTGCTGCTTGCAAGAAACGGCTACAGGCCGCTTATAATCGAACGTGGTGCTGCTATGGAAAAGCGCCTTGAAAGGATAGAGGGCTATTCAAACGGCGGTGCACTTGACCCCGATACCAACATTCAGTTTGGCGAGGGCGGTGCGGGGACATTTTCTGACGGAAAGCTCACCTGCCGCACCAAGGACGAGCTTTGTGCCTTTGTTACAAAAGAGCTTGTAGCCTTCGGCGCACCTGCCGAGATACTTCACAAGGCTAAGCCGCACATCGGAACCGACAAGCTGCGTGCAGTTGTCAAAAGCATAAGGCAGGAGATCATAAGGCTCGGCGGCGAGGTAAGGTTTGAAACAGCGCTTACCGACCTGACCCCCACCCCAGACGGGATAAAAGCAAGACTCTCGGACGGCAGCGAGATCGACTGCTCGGCGCTGATACTGGCCATAGGCCATTCGGCGAGGGACACCTTTGAGATGCTTGCAGGAAAGAACGTTTTCCTAGAGCCCAAGCCCTTCTCTGTCGGTGTGCGTGTAGAGCATCTGCAAAGTGATGTTGACCGCTCGCTTTACGGCAGCAGCGCAGGCGACCCTATGCTGCCTAAGGGGGAATACCAGCTATCCTACCGAAACAGCGAGGGCAGGGGTGTTTACACCTTCTGTATGTGCCCCGGGGGCTATGTTGTGCCCGCCGCCTCGGAGGAAAGCAGCACCGTAACCAACGGAATGAGCGAATTTGCCCGTGACGGCAGGAATGCTAACGCCGCAGTTGCCGTTTCTGTCACGCCGCAGGATTATGGCAGCGGCGTACTTGACGGGGTAGCCTTTCAGCGCAGCTTAGAGCGCAGAGCCTTTGAGCTTACGGGCAGCAAAGCCCCCGCCTGCTCGGTCAGGGGCTTGCTTGAGGGCAAGGCTATGCTTAGCGAAAAGATAACACCCACTTACTCCCGTGGTGTCGAGGCGGCCGATCTAAGCCTACTATTCCCCAAATTTGTGACTGATATGCTGAAGTCAGGCTTTATGAGCTTTTCTAAGAAAATGGCCTGCTTTGGTGACGGCGATGCGCTGCTCACAGCCCCCGAAACACGCACCTCCTCCCCTGTAAGGATCACAAGGGGCGAGGACAGGCAGTCGCTCACTCTCCCCTGCCTTTACCCGTGCGGTGAGGGTGCGGGCTATGCGGGCGGCATTATGAGTGCAGCCGTTGACGGAATAAAAACAGCGCTTGCCGTGATGAAGAGCCAAGCACCCGAATAAAAAACAGCCCGAGATGAAAAACCTCGGGCTTTATTGTTCACATCATTTCAAGAATTATCACTACAGCACCAAAGACAAGTATCGCTGCCCCCTGCACTGCTGCAAATATCATAAGTTTTTTCTGACTGTCACGCTTTTTAAGCTCCTTTTCCTTTTCGATATCGTCAAGAGTTTCGCCGTTTAGAAAGGCAAGATATTCACGGTAGGTCTGAATGTCTCTATCCTGCTTTATACTCTCGAGCTCTCGAAATGTCATAAAAATGCATACCGACAAAATGCCCGCCAGCAGGCAGCCGAGCACCTTGCCCACCTCGCCGCCGTACTCTACAAGCAGCGTGCAGCTAAACATCAGCGCAAGCATAAGTGTGACTCCCCGCAGCTCATTACTTTTGAGCCTGCTCACATCCTCTTTTTTTACAGTGTCCTTCATAGCTTCAACATCTCCTTTGATAAGCTCGTCAAGAGAAACACCAAATATCTCGCCAAACAAAGCAAGGCTGTGAATATCGGGATAGCTTTTTCCCGTTTCCCAGTTGGAAATAGTCTGCCTGCTGACAAATGCCTTCTCAGCCAGCGTTTCCTGCGACCAGCCCTTTTCCGCTCTTAAACGCTTTATGGTTTTACAAAGCTCCATAGTGCTTCTCCCCTTCCGCCGATTTTCCTCTCGGCCAAACTTATAATAGCACATCTTTGTCAGAATTTCAACCAAAAACCCTTTACATAGTGCACTTTTTAATGTCAAAGCCTTTTGACAAGCCGCTTGTAAGCTAAAAAAAGCCAAAGCACTCATTCAATGCTTTGGCTTTTAACCTTTATCAGATCATTGACTCTTCCCAGCAATCAGGGGCTTCAAGACCTAAAATCTTAGCAACAGTAGGTGCTACGTTTGCAAGGCCGTACTTTGTGGAATCTGCGTCCTTGATAACGTACTTATCCTTGCTTACGATATAGAAGGGAACACGGTTGAGCGAGTGTGCAGTTCTTACCTGGATCTCACCCTTCTTGTTCTTCTCGAGCATCTCGTCAGCGTTGCCGTGGTCTGCTGTGATCAGAACAGTGCAGTCATACTCGTCTGCGACCTTTAAAAGCCTTGCAAGCGAGAGATCGACAGCCTCAACACCGATGATAGTAGCGTCCATAGAGCCTGTGTGACCTACCATATCGCCGTTAGGATAGTTGCATCGGATAAAGTCATACTTTTCGCTCTTGATAGCCTCGATAAGGTCATCGGTTATCTCAGCCGACTTCATCCAAGGCCTCTGGTCGAAGGAAACCTTGTCGGAGGGGATCTCCTTCCAGGTCTCAAGCTCGTTATCAAATCTCTCCGAACGGTTGCCGTTCCAAAAATATGTAACGTGGCCGTATTTCTGTGTTTCTGATACTGCATAGGAGTAAAGGCCGTGCTTAACGAGCAGCTCGGAAAGGGTATTTTTGATCTCGGGCGGGTCAACAAGATACTTCTTCGGGATCTTAAGGTCGCCGTCATACTCAAGCATACCTGCATACATAACATCGGGGATAACGCCTCTGTCAAAGTGCTTAAACTCATCGCCGTCGTCAAATGCCATAGAGATCTCAATAGCTCTGTCACCACGGAAGTTGAAGAGGATAACGCTGTCGCCGTCATTCATAGCGCCTACAGCCTTTCCGCCCTCTGCGATAACGAACTCGGGGAGATCCTGGTCGATAGCACCCGTTTCGTTCCTAAGGGTATCAACAGCCTCGAGCGCATTTGCAAACTGCCTGCCCTCGCCATGAACGTGGGTATTCCAGCCTCTTTCTACCATGCCCCAGTCAGCCTGGTATCTGTCCATAGTTATCTTCATTCTGCCGCCGCCGGAAGCGATCTTAGCGTCAAAGCTGTCATCGTTAAGTGCAGCTATGCAGTCCTCTAATTCCTTGATATAGATAGGTGCGCTCGTTGCGGGAACATCACGCCCGTCAAGGAGGATGTGGCATCTTACAGTCTTAACGCCCTGCTCCTTAGCCTTTGCGAGCATCTTCTCTAAGTGGTGAATGTTAGAGTGAACATTTCCGTCAGAAAGAAGCCCGAGGAAATGGAGAACACTTCCCTTGCTCTTAACGTTGTCGATAAGAGCTGTCCAGGTGTCAGAGGTAAACATCTTGCCGCTCTCGATACTCTCATTAACGAGCTTTGCGCCCTGCGAATAGATCTGCCCGCAGCCTAAGGCGTTATGGCCGACCTCGGAGTTGCCCATATCGTCATCTGTAGGAAGGCCTACAGCGCTGCCGTGTGCCTTAAGTGTCGTATAGGGGCACTCTGCCTTAAGTCTGTCAAGTGTAGGGGTATTAGCCTCTGTAACAGCGTCACCAAGGCCTGTTACGGAAATTCCCACACCGTCCATTACTACTAAAATTACCGGTTTTTTCTTAGACATAAAAAACCAACCTTTCTATTTATAAAAACTTTAAATAACTACCAATAGATAACGCAAAGCCCTGTTTTCTCATTTAACAGATACGTCGGGCAATGCGAACCCTTTTCGCCGACAAGATATACCTCGCTGCCCTTTATTTCAAGGCCCTCGCTCTCGCAGAAGGTCTTTAGCTTTTTGTATTCAAAGCTTTCGGTATCACACAAAACGCCGTCTTTATCAAGGGCGGTGTCTCTAAGCTCACCCACCCCGTCATCATCTGTAAAGAAGGTGATGTTGATATGCCCGTTAGCGTCCTGCCCGGCCGAGGGCGGAACAAAGCGCATTTTAAGCTTATCCGTCTTATCCGGCAGGCTGTCGGGCATAAACTCGAAGGGCTCACTGCTTGAAAAGTTTGCAAAGCTGTAGAGCGCCTTTCTTAGCGGGTAGGTAAACCTCGTTCCACTCCCCCACCCGAAGGCTGTGAACATCACAAACAGCAATATCAAAAGTGCGATACACCTTATGATCATACAGCTGTGTTTTCTTGTATCCGAGGGCTCTTCATCAGCGTAGGTGCGCCGATCCTTTGAGATGATGCGCTGCGCTGTCATAAAAGCGACCCCAAGCCCTGCACCGATATAGGTTATCTTATTATAAGCACCTAAGGTCACAAACGGCATAGCTATCAGCCCCGCACCGATAAAGACATCGGCACGCCGCCAAATGCTTCTTGGAACACGCCTTGACTCCATCATCTGAGCATAGCTTTCTATCACTATCCTCTGCGGCGCCTTATCCTTAGCCATAGCGCTGCGCCCCCTTAGCTCAAAGGTTTATATCAGCTGTTAACAGCCGCCTGAACTATTGTGTTGAAGTCCGGAGCCTTAAGAGAAGCGCCGCCGATAAGGCCGCCGTCGATGTCAGGCTTTGCAAGAAGCTCTGCAGCGTTGCCTGCGTTCATAGAGCCGCCGTACTGGATAGTAACTGCATCTGCTGTTGCCAGATCGAAAAGCTTAGCAAGCTGCGCTCTTATAAATGCACATACCTCCTGTGCCTGGTCGGGTGTAGCTGTAAGGCCTGTGCCGATAGCCCATACAGGCTCGTAAGCGATAACTACGTTCTTTACCTGCTCAGCTGTGAGTGACCAGAGATCAAGCTTGATCTGACGGGCGATGACCTCCTCTGTGATGTTGCACTCACGCTCCCACTTAAGCTCACCTACGCAAACGATAGGCTTAAGACCTGCATTAAGAGCAGCGATAGTTCTCTTGTTTACAGTCTCGTCTGTCTCACCGAAGTACTGTCTTCT
>JAFRYW010000075.1 GCA_017442845.1 Ruminococcus sp. | reverse complement strand
GCACCCTTTACAAAAAAAAATTTTCAATTTATCTTAGCAGAAAGCAGCCGAATACAAAACAAAAAACAGAGGTATCGCCCTTAGGAGTGATACCTCTGTTATTATTTGCTTAGTATGCCTTGCCCCATAGCACCATTTTGCTTGCGGGCTTGCCGCAGCAGACGCATACGTCGCTGATATGCTCCTGCTCGAAGGGTATGCACCTTGAGCCTGCGCCTGTCAGCTCCTTGACCTTGTCCTCGCACGCCTCGTCGCCGCACCACATAGCGTGGATAAAGCAGTCCTCCTTAGCGAGCGCCTCGTTCATCTCATCTATCGTCTTGCAGGCAAATGTCCTGTTTTTGCGGTTTTCAAGCGCCTTTTCAAACATTCCCTTCGGGATATCGTTTTTAAGGAGCGACACGACCTTATCAGCCATTTCATCAAGCGAAACGGTCAGCTTCTCACCGCTGTATCTGATACCGATAACGCACTGGTTATTCTCTATATCCTTAGGGCCTATCTCGATCCTTACAGGCACGCCCCTCATCTCGTGCTCGGCAAACTTCCAGCCGGGGGAATTGTCTGTATCATCGGTCTTGACACGGATGCCAAGCGCCTTAAGCTTGTCCTCGATCTCCTTTGCCTTTTCGAGCACGCCCTCCTTGAACTGCTGAATGGGTATTATCACAGCCTGAACGGGCGCAACTGCGGGCGGAAGAACAAGCCCGTTATCATCGCCGTGCGTCATAATGATAGCGCCGATAAGCCTTGTTGTAACGCCCCAGGAGGTCTGGTGCGGGTATTCGAGCTTATTCTCACGGCTCGTGAACTGAATGTCAAACGCCCTTGCAAAGCCGTCGCCGAAGTAGTGTGATGTGCCCGCCTGAAGCGCCTTGCCGTCGTGCATCATAGCCTCGATCGCATAGGTCGCCTCAGCGCCTGCGAATTTATCCGAGTCGGTCTTTCTGCCCTTTACAACAGGCATAGCAAGGCTCTCCTCGCAGAATTTTGCATAGACGTTAAGCATACGCTCTGTTTCGTCTATAGCCTCCTGCGCTGTCTCGTGTATCGTGTGACCCTCCTGCCATAGGAACTCACGTGAACGAAGGAACGGCCTTGTGGTCTTTTCCCACCTTACAACAGACACCCACTGGTTGTAGAGCTTCGGCAGGTCTCTGTAGGAATGGACTATGTTTGCATAATGCTCGCAGAAAAGCGTCTCTGAGGTCGGGCGAACGCAGAGCCTGTCCTCCAGCTTCTCGCTTCCGCCGTGAGTTACCCAAGCGACCTCGGGCGCAAAGCCCTCAACGTGATCCTTCTCCTTTTGCAGCAGGCTCTCGGGGATAAACATAGGCATACAAACATTTTCGTGCCCCGTCTCCTTGAACATGGTGTCAAGGATATGCTGTATATTCTCCCAGATAGCGTAGCCGTAGGGGCGAATGACCATACAGCCCTTTACGCTCGTATACTCAACAAGCTCTGCCTTCTTGCAAATGTCGGTATACCATTTTGCGAAATCCTCGTCCATAGCGGTAATATCATTTACCATCTTGTTTCCTTTTTTTGCCATTCTTAAAATCAACTCCATAAATATCAGTATTATAGATCTTGTAGTTAAGATCGTATTTTTCGCTTTGCTTATCGTAAATGCCCTTTACGCCGCCCTCTTCGCCCTCTTTGTCGGGAGCTTTTGGCTCGTTAAGCTCGGGGTGGCGCTTTTCTATAAAGCGTGCGAGCCTTGGCGTTATAAGTGCCATAAGCCCTATCGCCGCCATGATAACAAGTGCCTTGACAGCGAATTTTATAAGAATAATGACAGTCTCGTTATCCATAGCCGCTCCTCCATACCTACATATTATAGCATAGTCTTTTAAAAAATGCAAGGCTTCCCGAGATCTTTCTCACACAAAAAGCCCCTTCCCCGCAGCTTTTGGGGAAGAAGCCCTTGTGGAAATATATGATTTTGGAAAAAATACCGTCTTTTATTGAGGAGGTAGAAAGTATTATACCAATTATTTTACTGCGTCAAGTGCTTCCTTGATGTCAAAGAGTATATCGTCGATATGCTCTGTACCGATCGAGAGCCTGATCGTGTTGGGCTTTATGCCCTGGTCTGCGAGCTCCTGCTCGTTGCACTCGGAATGTGTGGTAGATGCGGGGTGGATAGCAAGGCTCTTTACATCGGCAACGTTTGCAAGCAGCGAGAAGAGCTGCAAATTGTCGATAAACTTCTGTGCTTCCTTAGCGCCGCCCTTTATCTCAAATGTAAAGATCGAGCCGCCGCCGTTCGGGAAGTATTTCTTATAAAGCTCCTTCTGCTGTGCATTGTCGGTAACAGAGGGGTGGTTTACCTTCTCTACCTGAGGCTGCTCGGAGAGGAATTTTGCTACCTTAAGAGCGTTCTCAACGTGCCTCTCTACCCTGAGCGAGAGCGTTTCAAGCCCCTGAAGGAACACGAATGCGTGAACAGGCGAAAGTGTCGAGCCGGTATCTCTCAAAAGTATAGCCCTTATATATGTCACGAATGCCGCAGCGCCCACAGCCTTTGTAAAGCTTACGCCGTGGTAGGAAACGTTGGGCTCTACGAGCCACGGGAACTTGCCGCTCGCCTCCCAGTCGAATTTGCCGGAATCAACGATAACGCCGCCGATAGCCGTGCCGTGGCCGCCTATGAACTTCGTTGCCGAATGAACTACTATATCAGCGCCGTATTCGATAGGCCTTACAAGGTAAGGGGTAGCAAAGGTGTTGTCAACGATAAGCGGTATCTTGTGCTTATGAGCGATACCTGCTATCCTCTCGATATCGACCACCTCGGAGTTGGGGTTGCCGAGCGTCTCGATCTCTATAGCCTTGGTGTTATCCTTTATAGCCGCCTCGATAGCGTCATAGTCAAAGGGGTCTACGAATGTGGTCTCGATACCGTAATCCTTAAGGGTATGCGCCAAAAGGTTATATGTACCGCCGTAGATGTTCTTTGCAGCTACGATATGGTCGCCTGCGTGAGCCGCAGTCTGGATAGCATATGTGATAGCCGCAGCGCCCGAGCCTACCGCAAGTGCTGCCACGCCGCCCTCAAGGGCAGCAATACGCCTTTCAAATATATCCTGTGTCGGGTTTGTAAGTCTGCCGTAGATATTGCCTGCATCTCTTAAGCCGAAGCGGTCTGCTGCGTGCTCGCTGTTATGGAAAACGTAGGAAGATGTAAGGTATATCGGCACAGCCCTGGCGTCTGTTACAGGGTCTGCTGTCTCCTGACCTATATGAAGCTGCTTGGTCTCAAATCTTAAGTTTCTTTCATTTATCTTGCTCATGGTGAATTACCTCCGTTAATAGATATTTGTTATTACTGATGTTTCTTTTACTCTTGTGCTGCTAGGATAAAATGGAATTTAGCGGAGCAGTTCGCTTAGCCCCCTCCCCTTTGGGGAGGGGGTTGGGG
>JAFRYW010000074.1 GCA_017442845.1 Ruminococcus sp. | reverse complement strand
GCGCTTTTTGAGTTGGTGAAGGACAAGGACTATTTTGTTATCACCACAAATGTTGACCACCAATTCCAGAAGGCAGACTTTGACAAGAGCCGGCTCTTTTACACACAGGGCGATTACGGACTGTTCCAATGCTCCGAGCCTTGCCATGAACAGACCTATGACAATGAGGCGATCGTCAAGGACATGATCGAGTTTCAGGAGGATATGAAGATACCGACAGGGCTGATACCGAAATGCCCGAAATGCGGCAAGCCTATGACGATGAACCTCAGAAGCGATGATAAGTTTGTAGAGGACGAGGGTTGGCACAGGGCAGCAAAGCGGTATGATGATTTTCTGCGTTCCCACGAAGGAAAGAATATCCTGTTTTTGGAGCTCGGAGTTGGCTACAATACGCCCGTTATCATCAAGTACCCGTTCCGGAAAATGACGGCGAAGAACCCGAACGCAGTATATGCCTGCCTGAATTTCGGTGAAGCGTATGCGCCCGATGAGATAGCAAAGCAGAGTATTCTTATAGGTGGGGATATTCGTGAGGTGCTGAATAACTTGGCTTAATATCGAAAGGTAAGGATAGATAATGCTTTTCAGTTTCACTTTTACTATCTCTTTAGCAGTGCCTTCATCAAAAAAACGGCTCAGTGATACAGCTCTACGAAGCGTGGATTGACAACCGGTTCAAAAAGCCCTATAATAAAGCTATACGAAACAAAGGGGTTGATCTTGGTGGATCAGGTAAAAACGGGAAAGCTTATCAGACAGCTGCGAACACAAATGGGGATAACGCAAAAAGAGCTTGCCGAAAGAATAAATGTAAGCGATAAGGCTGTGAGCAAATGGGAAACGGGCGGCGGCTGCCCCGATCTGTCGCTGCTCACAGAGCTATCAGAGCTCTTTGGAACTGATATAGAGACTTTGCTGACAGGCGAGATAGATAAAAACGAAAAGGAGAAGGGCAATATGAAAAAGCTGAAGTTTTATATTTGCAGTGACTGCGGAAATATCATCACTGCGACAAGCGAAGCGTCTGTGACCTGCTGCGGGAATAAGCTTTCAGCACCGGAGCCGAGACAGGCAGCGGATAATGAAAGGCTGACAGTTAGGGACACGGGCGGAGAGTGGTACATCACCACCGACCACGAGATGACTAAGGAGCATCATATTTCATTTATAGCATATCAGAGCGACAGCAGCTTGATGCTGTTCAAGCAGTACCCCGAATGGGGCGTGAATATCGACCTGCCGATGTACCGCTCCGGAAGGCTCTTGTGGTATTGCAATAAATGCGGACTGTTATATCAGGAGCTTTGCCCGTAAACAGCAACAGGGGGTTGCTTGCATAAAGCCGCTATTTATGGTATCATATAGTAGAGGTGATTATATGGAGACCAAAACTGTAATACAAGAGCTTCGCATAAAGCACGGTATGTCACAGGAGGAGCTTGCGGGCAAGCTTTTCGTAACAAGGCAGGCGGTAAGCCGCTGGGAGACGGGTGAAACGACCCCGAATACAGACACCCTAAAGCTTTTGTCTGAGCTGTTCGGGGTATCTATCAATACCCTGCTGGGTTCCCCCGCAAAGCTTATCTGCCAATGCTGCGGTATGCCTCTTGAAGACGGCATCATCAGCCACGAGAAGGACGGCACGCTAAATCGGGACTACTGCAAATGGTGCTATGCTGACGGAAAATATATGTACAGCAGTATTGACGACCTGATCGAGGTATGTGTGAAAAATATGACGAGTGCCGAGCACACGGAAAACGAGGTCAGAGAGTACCTTAAAGCTACCCTTCCGCAGCTTGACTACTGGAAAAGATATGAGCAGCTTTCTGACGGCGGGGAGTTTGAGAGGTTCAAGCAGACACTTATAGACGAGATAAACGCTTTGCAGATCGAGGGTATGCCAAAGCTAGATAAGCTCAACGCTCTTGTGGGCAGCTTTGTAAATCTGCCCTACCGGCTGCCGAACGGAAGCTGCGTTAAATTCCTTGACGACAGCACGACCTATCTTGGAAATCAGCTTGAAAGCGAGTTTGGCGGTAAGCGCTGCTTCGGGGTGCTTGCGAATATGGAGTTTATCCTCGTGTGCACCTATGAAGAGGGCGGTAAAGACCCCGAGCTCGTCCTCTACAAAAAGCGCTGAAGACTTTAGGCACTATGACAAAATAGCAGAGGTATCACCATTTTTCGGTGATACCTCTTTTGCTTAGTTGATCCTATTTTATGCTTGCAAGGCTTTCTCTTTCCTTCGTGATCTCGTTGCCCTTGTGCTTTGCCTTTGCCTGCTTTGCAAGCTCAGCCTTGTTGATCTTGTTGTAATCAGCAAAGAACTGATTGCCCGTGCCGAGCGTTGCCTTTAATGAGAGGTTTACAAGGCTCTTCCAATCCTTAGCCTGCGCCATCATAGTTTTAAATGACTTAGTCTCCTTGATGTCATCACCCGTGACCTTTTTCGTAGATGTCTCATTGGTCTTGTAGGCTATCATCAGGCTCATCTGTTCGGATATATCCTCCTTAAGCTCATCAAAGCCCCCCTTGGTCTTGGGCTTGCCCTCGTTTAGGAGCTTTTTGATCTCGTTAGTGCAGTAAGCTACAGACTCATTATTATAGTCAAGATCCACCTCGAACTGATCCCTTCTGCCGTCAAGGAGGTGCGACCTCAGCTCATCGTTATTTGCAGGCTTGTACTTTTCCTTGTCGATCTCCCGCTTAAGGTCTAGGCTGTCCTGAACGGTGAAATCACCCATACCGAGGATCTTACGGCTCATATCTATGATAGCCATTGCCGCATCAAATCTCTCCCTGCCGCTTGTCTGGGTGGGTTTCCAGTTGGGGTTCTCATTCCAGCGGTCGCCACGCTTTAATACGACGTAGTTTTCAGCCGACCTTCTAAGCTCGTCAAGCAGCTCGTTCTTTTTCGCTTCCTCGATCATTTCTGCGTTTCTCATATATTCGGTATAAGCGTTATACTTGTTTACCATATCGGCGTGCTCTGCCGATGAGCCCCAGTTAACTATGCCCCAGCTTGTTAGATCGTTCTTAAGGTCACGTGAGTCGATAGCGCCATAGCCCTTAGCCGCAAAGGCGTTTGTGTTTGCCGCTGTCTGCTTGCCTGTGTTTGCAAGAGCACCGTAGCCCGTTTCCTTTAAAAGATCATCTACGGGTATATTTGTCCTGTAGAACTCGTTTAAGTTTCTCGCAAGCTTTACAAAGCTCTTTTGGCTTTGAGGCTGCAAAGAATCCATAGCCCTTTTAAAGTTATTGCTATTTGAAAATATCTCTGCAAATTCCTTTACGGTAGCCATACCGATATTATACTTCTTCTCGGAATCTTTTCCGCTTTCAAGCTCCTCTCCTGTTACAAAAACATTCTTCATTCTGCCCAAGGCATTATAAAGGTCTTCACAGAATTTGTTGTTTGTCTTGTTACCGCCCGTGTCGATACCATACTTTACGAGCCCGATATCGATAGTGGTATTCTTCATGCGCCAGATCTTGTCAAAATCCTTAAGCTCACGCTCGTTGTACTTGCTGCGCTCAAGCTCGCTGTCGTAATTCTTAGGCGGCTCCTTCGGGTATTTCGACTTCCAGCCATAGAAGCCGGGCATATCATCTTCGCTGAATTTATCGGCTATAGCGTATCTGCTTTGTTTAGCTAATTCCTCATACTCTTCATCTGAGGTAAACCGAATACCCTCGTCCTCTTCGATAATGCTATCAAGGGCATTGATGTTTACTATATTATCTTTTTCTTTTTCGTCCGAGTCTTCGCTCATGTCATCTTCAATAGGGTGAGCCTTTGCGTATTCCCTATCATGAACATTTTTTACACCGGCAAAAGCCGCTATCGCAGCCATTCCGGGGGCAGTAACGATCATGCCCTTCTCCTTCTGAGAGGCATCGTTCATGTACCAAAGGCGAAAAGCGTTATACTCAACAAGCTCGTTTTTCTTTTTATCAAACTCGTTATATACCTCATCATCGTTAAATGGCCTATCGCCCATTCCCATATCTATAAGGTGCTGAAAAACGATGACCTCACAGGCAGCGTCGGCCGCAGCAGGCTGATTGCCTTCCAACGTGAATTTTTGAACCTCACCCATCTTTATCTGCTGAAGATTTTTTACAGTATTCCCGGCCACTTTGTTTATATTAACGTTATAGTGATCCTCGCTGCTGATAAGTTTGGCATTTTCTGTTTTAAACCTCTCAAGCATCGTCTCAGGGGCGAGCCATATCTGCTCCTGCTCATTCTCTGAGAGCTTGTCATACCAATTATAGAAAGCTTTATCACTATCATCGCCGTTAGTCAGATCATTGTTAAAGCTGTTATTGTTAAATCTGGCGCTAATTTTCTCCGAAGCTTCTTCGACCTCGGGGCTGTTAGTTTCCTTATCACCTAAGCCCATATGAATAAGCTCCTGCATATAGATGATACGCCGGCTGAACAGTCTGCGCTGCGATTTGTAGCGGTCCTCCGATAATTCGGGCTTCTGGTTTAATAGCTCTTCTAACTGTTCTCTTACTGTCATTTTCTATTCCTCCAAATAATAGGCTGTTATTTTGGGTCTCCATAAGTAATACCCACACACGGCTGCATTTGGGTGCAAACTTTTTGAGCTTATGCCTTAAGCTCTCTCCCCTTGCACAAGTCATGCAAATATGGTATTAAAACCCCCGGCTTTTATATCATAAGCAAACGTTCGGCATCATCTCGCAAACGAAGTAAAATCGCTAGTTTAAGTGAAGATAACCCAAATCACATTCGTACATCTTCGGGCAGCTTCATATAACTTTGTTGACCAAAAGTTGTCAGGGACTGGCTAAGACAGCGGAATATATCGTGAAAAATATCAGAAAAGCTGACCGAGTATTGCCTTCAAAGCATTATCCGGTCAGCTTTAATTCTTTGGTTATGAATATCATTATCAGTCTGCCGCAGGTCATATCCCGATGATAAACACCGACTGCGGGCAGCTATTCCTCATTTCTTCTCCCCGTCCCACCAAAGGCGGTAATCGCAGCACTCATCACCCTCTGCCACCGACTTGGTGCGGCGGTACTGAATGTGCCTAAAGCCCGTCATATATACCTTATCCATAGCACATATCGTCTGACATACCTCAGGCAACCCGATCATCTTCGCAAGCTCATGGATAGGGCAGCTAAGGACATCGACCTGCGAGGTAGTCTTTGTCACCGCAAGCCCCTGTCTTGTGTAGCCAAGCTTTTCGCTGCTCATATAATCGCTTATACTGCCTATGTTTTTCCATATCAGGTAAGGAGCACCCGGAAGCATAGTGACGGCGTGTATCAGCTTTCTCATGCGTTCACCGGTCTTGGTGCCGTAATCCTTTAGCATATCCATAGCCGGAAAGTCCGGCTGCCGCTTACGCAGTGCAAGATATACCGCAGCCGCGGGGAAAAGCATATCTGCATTGCCGTATTTGTCCGGAGCGGAGTATTTTTCGTAAAGGTGCCTATTCACACGCTCGGCAAGTGCCCAGAGCTTATGCGCCTCATCAGAGCCGAACCGTGCTTCAAGGTCTTTGTAAAGACCTTTGTAAATAAATGATCTGCTGATAGTTTTCATAATTTCCCTCCTGCGGACTATTCAACCGACTTTTCATCGACCGACACTATCCACTTGCAGATAGTGTCAAGTGCCAGCTTTCCGTTGCCGACGTTGCAGTGGTTCTGCGCGTCCTCTTTTGCGGTGAACAGACGGAAGGTCAGGCTCTTGGTATTTGTGAGCATATCTATCTCCCTGTCAACAAGGTGATAGTCGATAAAATGGTCCTCGCTTGCACCGAGGATAAGCATATCCTGCTTTATCCGTTTGGCAACAGGTGCAAGGTCATAGAGCTTCAGCTTTCTTGCATAGTCGTATGCGTCTTTAGCTTCGTATGCAAAGCAGCCGTGCTTTAAGCCCCAGTCGATGACGGGCTCTTTTTTAGCCTTTTTGCCGAAGATAAAATTTATCGCCCGCCTTGCGCCGAGCGCCATAAGGATATGAAAAGCCTTTTGAATGACCGGCTTCTGCATACCCACGATAACGTCCTGAAAGCAAGGGAACACCGACCAAGCGACCACCTTTGTTATACGCTTGTCAAATGCCGCCGCTCTGGGGGCTAAGTATCCGCCGAGAGAGATGCCGACTATGCACACATCATCAAGCTTGAAATAGTCAAGCACCGCCTTGACGGGCTGCTCCCACTTGTGGGTAAAGTGCATACCCTGCACACGCATAACACCGCCCTGACCGGGACCCTCGAACATATACACCTCAAAGCCCTGCTCCTGCAAGTAAAGCAGCGAAAACAGGAACTCCTCAAAATAGCTGTCGTTGCCGCCGTGGAGCAGTATCGTACCCTTGCTCTTGCCAAAGGGTTTGACGTGCATGACGGGCAGCTTCACGTTTTTAAACGGCACCTCCGTCAGATCTATTCTTGCATTTTCGCCCTCAAAATAATCTGCGTAGTATTCGTAGAAAAGCTTTGTGGCAAGCTCGTAATATTTCCGCTTGTCGGGGTCGCCGTCGTACATAAAGAACTCGCTCATGCGGTAGTAGGCGATAGCATTGCCGATACGCTCCTCACGCATGGCAGTGTCACCAAGCTCGATAAGCTCACGCTTCCAATCGGCACTTGTTTTTATTTTTGATGCTATCGGCTTTACGTCTTCAAGCCTGCCGCCGTCCCAGTTTATCACACGGTTTAGCTGATAATCAAAATTGCGTTCTTTGTTCAGTTTGTATACCCCTCGTTTCAGAACGACGGGGCGTGTTACATCGTATTTTTCCATTACTATTCTCCTTCACCACAGCTGCCGGATAAGTTCTCTGTCGGTCATATGCTTTTCTTCGCCCATGCCAATACCTTGCTCTCAGACTCAGCAGCCTCGGCACCGTGAACAGAAAGCCCTGCCTTGACTGTCGCACCCTTGCAGAGAGCTTTCAGGTCACGTTCGCTTGAACCCATACCGCTGTCCTCGTTTGTGCAGAACGGGATTATCGTCTTGCCCGACAAATCGTACCTTTCAAGAAGCGTGAACATACACATCGGCATAGTTCCCCACCAGTTGGGGT
>JAFRYW010000073.1 GCA_017442845.1 Ruminococcus sp. | reverse complement strand
TTATATCAGTTGCCTGACCGTCTGTACTGCCGAGCGGCTGGTGGATCATAACCTCGGCGTTAGGCAGGGCGTATCTCTTGCCCTTAGCGCCGCCCGAGAGGATAAATGCCCCCATGCTCGCCGCCATGCCGACGCATATCGTCGAGACGTCGCATTTAAGGTAGTTCATAGTATCATATATCGCCATTCCCGCCGAGACCGAGCCGCCGGGGCTGTTTATGTAAAGGCTTATATCCTTGTCGCCGTCCTCCGCCTCAAGGTAGAGAAGCTGTGCAACTATTATGCCTGCTGCGGCATCATTTACCTCGCCGTTTAAAAAGACTATCCTCTCCTTAAGAAGTCTTGAAAAAATGTCATAGGCACGTGCAGAGCCTGCGCTGCCCTCTATAACTGTAGGTACTAGGTTCATATAGATCTTCCTTTCCTTAGCCTTTAGCCTGAATGTGTTTTGTCGGCGCACCGTGCGCCGTGGGCTGTCTTATTGCATTTTGTTCCTCCCCTTTCCGCTTTTGGCACAGACCGGGCACAATCTCTGCCCGATCAAATCATTTTATGGTTATATACTTGACACATCAATTAAAATGCCTTAGATAATGGGGTTCGGGGCGAAGCCCTCCCCATACTCTCCCGAGCTCGCTGTGAGCGAGGGTTTGGGGGCAAAACTGTGGTGTGTCAAAGGGATAACCATAAATCATTTTGATCCACACTAAAATTTATTGTATATAATTTATACCACATTTTAGTTTACCTGTAAACTGATTTCTGTATTTTTAAAACAATTTTTACCTTTTCAACAAATTTGCCGCACATATCTTGGTGATATTATATGACCCCCACAAGAAAAAGCGCCACAAAGCAGCCCGCAAAGCCGCCCTGTGACGCTTCCTTATTATTTACATGGTTTTATACTATATTAAGGCAAAAATATCAGTCAGCCCTTCAAAGGGTCAAAAAGAAAATGCAGCTGAAGATCAGCCGCATTTTCATTTACTTTAAATTTAATCAGTCAACGATTATCGCCTGTGTCCAGTACTCGTTGTTGTATATATCGGTGAGCTTGTACATAAGCCTTAGCTGCCCGCTGCCGACATCGGTGTTTCTTATCTGCATATCGTCGCTGACGGTGATCTGCTGCCCGAGCTCGTGCTCGGCTATAAACTCGCCGTCATAGGTGTAGCAAGAGCACAGCAGGTCGATCTTATCACCCGGCTTTATCTCGGTAACGCTCTTAGCGACAGTCTCCGTCTCATCGCCGTAGTCATATTCGGCGCCGGAGATATAGCCGTCGGGCGTATCGTTGTCAAACACGATAAACAGCTTCACCCTCTCTCCGTTGAGCCTTGCGGGAACATAGCCCGTTATCGTGTATTCATCGCCGTTTTCATAGGTGTCGGTGTGATAGTAGGCAACAGGCTGACCGTTTATCGACAGCCAGTTTCTGTCGGTATCCGCCACAAGCTTATCACCGTCGTAGGAATACACATTGTCAAGCCCCAGGTCAATATAGAACTCGCCGTTATCATAAAACATATTAAGATCGACAAGATGAACGAGCTTCCACTGCTCGGGGGTCAGCTCAAGGGTATATTTCCCGCCCTCCTGCTGCCAAACGAGCTTATCGGCTTGTAGGTAGTTATCGGCAAGGTACTGTGCTGTTTCCTCCTCGCTCAGGGGGCTTTCCTTATAGAACTCGGTATTGCCCTCATCGAGCCCCGCTATGCTCCTGCCCGAGCCGCCGAGGAAAGCGCCCAAAAGCTGCCCTATAACGTCAGCATTCCCGCTCGACCCGCCGGACAGCCCGCCGAACAGCGAAGCCGCCGCCGAGCCTGTGCCGCCCGCCGCTATCTGCCCGCTCGTTTCGAGTGATGCAAACTGCTTTATACACTTTGAGTACTCGTCATCAAGACCTATCTGGCTGTAGTTGCTGCACGCCGTATCAACATACGAGGTGCGCTTGTACGGGAAGTAGATCGACACGCCGTAGGCATTTGTCATAGCCCCGCCCGTGCGGTTATACTTTACAGCGCCCTTGACCGCCTCGGCAAGCTTTTTGCACTCGTCTGTGCCGACATTCTCGGCGAGGTTCACAAGGTCTACCTGATCTATCCTTGAGCTTGCCGCAAACTCCCTCGTTTTATATCTCGCATCAGATACCGTCTGATAATCCTTATTAGTTATAAGCCCGCTTACCGACTTTGAAAAGCCTGCAAGGTTCTCGGGAACGGTATTTGCAAACTCGGCAAGGTCGATGATCGAGAGGGTCGTCTTGCTGCCCCTGCAATCGGTGCTGCACTTTGAAACGAAATCGTCAATGATATTCTTGCCTATATCAACGGTCGGCATAGAGGTATTCTCGCCGAGCTTTGTGAGCCAGTCGGTATAATACCAGCCGATACCCGGCTCGGTCTCCTCCGAGGCGATAAGGTAGTCGGCATACCTGTCAAGCATAAGCGCTGTCTCGGCAGTAGCCATAAGGCAGGCGTCAAAGCCGATAAAGTCAAAGGTCATATCAGCGTCCTTAAGCGCCTGATTTATGCCCGAAAGGCTCATAGAGCCCTTGCTTTTGTTCTTCTCATCATACCCGTAGCCGCTTACCGAGCCGCCGCCGTGATCCCAGAAGATAAGCTCGTTCCTGTCGGCAGGGAAATTCTGCTTGCAGTATTTTATAAAGGAGGTGAGCGTCTTAGGGTCGGTCATGACCGTGTCGCCGTCATCAGCTTTTAAGGAAACGAGCCCGCCGTCCTTGACCTGCCAGATCTGGCTGACCTTATTTGATATGCCGTTCGTTTTCCACCTTGAGCAGCCGCCCGTATAGACTATTATGCGCACGTTGTCGCCGTATTTTGCCTTTGACATCTCGGCAAGGTCGTTAGTCGCCATACCGTATTTTGATTCAAGGTCGGTGCCGCACATATAGACCATGATCGTGACCGTGTCCTTGCCGTCGCCCTTGATAACGGTGCGCTTTTCACGTGAGCCGCTTGCTACCGTGCGGTTTATCTCGGTCGGGGCGTCAGCCTTATAGCCGTTAGGGTCGTTCCCGGCGCCGCTGTCGCCGCCGCCCGAAAACATCTGAAAAAATGCGACGATCATCGCAAGTATCCCCGCACCCGCACCGCCGCCGATAGCGGCACGCTTTACATTCGGGCTCACGCCGCCCTGTGCAGGGGCCGCCCCGGTGCTGCCATCATCTCTTAGATGAACGCCGCTTCCGCCGGAGACTACGTGCTTTTCTCTGGCCCGTGGCTTACGGTTTTGTTCTGACATATAAAAAACCTCCGGTTTTATTTAAGCTTATGGTTATATACTTGACACACCAATTAAAATGCCTTAGATAATGGGGTTTGGGGCGAAGCCCTCCCCCATACTCTCCCGAGCTCGCTGTGAGCGAATGCTCACAGTTAAGCGAGGGTTTGGGGGCAAAACTGCGGTGTGTCAAAGGTATAACCATATATGATTATACCACACATTTTTGCATTTTTCAAGAAAAAGCTTACAGGAATATGCCCGCAGCGTGTCATAAAAGTAAAATTTTTTCGTTGATCATTGACATTTGATGCGGCATTGTATATAATATACCTAAATAGCTAAAACTAATAACCAAACATATACAAAAATTGGGAGGATAAGCATGATAAAAAGAGTATTATCTGCGGTAATGGCGTTATGCCTTACAATGGGGTGCCTGGCTTCGTGCGGGAATACCGACAGCAGCACACCGAGCAAGGCTTCGCCCGAGAGCAGCGCTGCCGAAGAGCAGGAAAGCTCGCAGGCCGAGGCTGACAGCATAAACGAAAATGACGAAAGCAGCGAGCAGACGACCACATCTGCCGGCAGCAGCGAGGAGGCTGCGGAAAGCAGTACAGACACCACCTCTGCGGGGGCTGTTACCACCTCGGGCGGCACGACGGGAGCTACCGCAAATGCCACCTCGGGCGGGGCTGCTGCAAAGGGCACATCTACAAGGGCGACCTCTAAGGGGCAGACTGCCGGCACAAGCGCCGCTGCGGGCAAAACCACGACCAAGGCAGCCGCCAAGACAACTACGGCCGCAAGCGGCAAAAGCACCGCAAAGGTAACTACTAAGGCGACTGCAAAAGCCACCACCAAGGCAACGACCAAGGCCGCAGCAAGCACGCCCGCTGCACAAACGGTGAGCAGCATGAAATTTGCAGAGTCGCACGACCCGTCGATAGTCAAGGGCTACGTCAAGAGCGATGTTTCCTCTGTATCGAGCAGCACAGTTGTTAAGGGGGTCAAGGACAGCACCTACAGCAAGGAGGTCTATTTCATATTCGGCTCACACCTTGCATTTGCATACTCATTCGACCTGCAAAGCTGGGTCAAGTTCACAAACAATATAAACACAAATTACAACACCCTCTTCAAATCAGCCTTTGACTGGGCAAAGAAGGGCGACAGCGTTTACCAAAGCTCGGGCAATATGTGGGCGCCCGATGTTATTTACAACACCAAAATGGGGAAATGGTGTATGTATATGAGCATAAACGGGTGCAGCTGGAACTCAAGCATAGTTCTGCTGACGGCCGACTCGCTCTCGGGAAGCTGGAGCTATGCGGGAACCGTTGTATATTCGGGCTTCTGCGATGATGATGTAAGAAGCTATACCGAGACAGACTACACCAAGGCGACAGGCGAGACAGCACTTGCAGACCGCTACAAGCGAAGCGCCTACACCTGCAAGGACGGCGGCACTAACTGCACCTCGACCACCTGGAGCAACAGCTACGGCGCACACGCTATCGACCCGTGCGTGGTCTATGACGAATCGGGCAGCCTTTGGATGAGCTACGGCTCATGGTCGGGCGGCATCTGGATGATAAAGCTCGACGCATCGACAGGGCTTCGTGACTACAACACCAAATACTCCTACAGCTCGGGCAAGACTGACCCTTATATGGGCTATCTTCTCGCAGGTGGCGGCGGCAGAACAGGTGAGGCGTCATACATACAGAAGATAGGCAGCTACTACTATCTCTTCGTAAGCTACGGCGGGCTTGTCGCAAACGGCGGCTACAGTATGAGGGTATTCCGCTCGGCAAAGGTAAACGGCCCTTATACTGACGCAAGCGGCGACCTGGCTACAAAGCTCAGCAGCAACCTCTCAAATGCTATCAAGGGCACGGTCGGCGACCTTTTGATGTTCAACTACAAGTGGTCTTATATGAAGCAGGGCTATGTGGCGCAGGGGCACAACTCGGCGTTCGTTGATGATGACGGCAGGGCATATGTCGTATACCACACCCGCTTCTCGAACAGGGGCGAGCTGCATCAGGTCAGAGTTCACCAGCTGTTCACTACCGAGAGCGGGCTGCTCACAGCAGCGCCCTTCTCCTACGCAGGCGAGAAGGCAGCAGCTGTTACCGCAAAGGACATCGCAGGCTCATATGAGACGATATTCCTTGAGACCACCGATTACGCAAGCAAGACCTGCAACGTAAACGTCACCCTCAAATTCAACGCCGACGGCACTGTAAGCGGCTCAAAAAGCGGCACCTGGAGCTTTTCAAGCAAGCTTGGCAGCCCGTATGTTACCGTAACGCTCGGCGGGCAGACCTACGAAGGCTTGTTTATCAAGCAGCACAAGGAAACAGCCGCCTCAGCCGCAGCAAACGCCTGGACAAGCACTGCCGCAGGCAACGAGGCTATGTGCTTCACCCTTATGGGCAGATCGACCGAGAGGGCAGTCTGGGGCTATATGACCTGACCCCTGCAATAAGCAGCAGAACACAAAAGCCGCTTGGTGTATCACATACATCAAACGGCTTTTATGCGTCAAGGTCATAGGTCTTGATGACCTTGATCGCAATTTCATATTTTGTCATTCTAAGATCCATAGCCTGCTTTTCGATATAGCGGTGCGCTTGGCTTTCCGAGAATTTGAGGTACTGCATGAGCACAAGCTTTGCACGGTTGATCATCTTGATCTCATCAAGCTTTTTGTGAAGCTTGATATTCTCCTTAGCGTAGCCCATTATCCGCTTTCGTGAGGCGTTTATCATCTTTACCGACTGGTAAAACAGCACCCTTGAGATCGGCCTTGCCACGACAAGCGCCCCGTATTCCTCGAGCTGCTCAGAGAGCGTTTCGGCGTTTTCCGCCTTAGTCATAACAAGGCAGCCCGCCGTGGTGCTGTCGCATATATCCTTTGCAAGCTCCCCTCCCCGCTCATCGGGAAGGGGGGTATTTATTATCACAAGGTCATAATCGCTCTCGCCGCACAGCCGCCTTGCTTCACCTGCGCTGCCGCAGACAGACAGCCTGCATTCGGGGTAGCTCTCCCTCATCAAAGGGGCTATGAGCGTCACCGCCTTTTCATTTGCCGATGCTATCAACACCCTGTTCAAGGGATCACCACGCTTTCGTGCAAAAAGTTTATACTACAGGGAAATACCTTGCCGTCTCAAAGCCCTCCTTGTCGGCAGCCATTCGGTATTCGTCCCACTGCTCTGCCTTGCAGGTAAGGTAGAACTCGAGCACACGCTCGTCGATAAGCTCCTCAATAAACCTGCTGCTGCGGGCAAGCTCTGCCGCCTCGGCAAGCGTTGCCGGCAAGGTATCTGCGCCCGTTTCCGCCCCGTCCGTCTCGGCAGGCGGGGTAAGCTCAGGCTTCCTGTCTGCCCCGTCAAGGCAGGCATAGATCAAAAGCCCAAGCGCAAAATAAATGCTGCAATTGCTGTCGGGCGAGCGTAAGGTAAGTCTGCCGCCGCCGAGCCTTATCAGCTGCGGAAGGTTTTTGCGGCAGTAGAGGATCTCTCTCGGCAGGCTGTCGCTCCCAAGCCTTGCGTAGGAGTTGGGTATGGCGTTAAAGAACACCGTAAGATCTGCAAGGTTTTCCATAAGCCCCATAAGCATAGCCCCGCCCTCGGGGGCATCGCCCTCGAAGATGCTTTTGCCGTTTTTATAGCACTCAAGAGTTATATGCATACCGCTCCCCGCCTCGGTCTTGTAAAGCTTTGGCATAAAGCTTGCATACAGGCCGTTTCTTGCGGCAGAGGTCTTGGTGATATTTTTAAACGTTACGAAATTATCCGCAGCGCCCACGGGGTCTGAGCACTCGAAGTTTATCTCGTTCTGCCCGGGACCCGCCTCGTGGTGCGAGTTTACAGGGGTTATATCCATTTGCTCTAAGGTAAGGCAGATATCTCGCCTTAGGTTCTCGCCCTTGTCAAAGGGGGCAGCGTCGCAGTAGCCCGCATAGTCCTGCGGGATCTTGAGCGGGGCGCCGTCATCATCAGTCCTGCACACGTAAAACTCGCAGGAGGTGCCTATCTTAAGCTCGTAGCCCTTCGACCTTGCATACTCGGCAGCGGTCTTTAAAAAGAAGCGCCCGTCACCCTCAAAGGCGGTGTTGTCCTGATACCTTATGCTGCAAAAGAACCTTATCACCCTTCCCTGCTGCGGCCGCCACGGCAGCACAGCCAGCGTATCAAGGTCGGGGAAAAGCCGCAGGTCGCCGTCGGTTATATTCAAAAATGCACTGTCCTTCGAGGCGTCGAAGGGCACGCCCTCCTTAAATGCAGCACTAAGCCTGCTTATAGGGATAGAAACCGTCTTTAGGCTGCCGAATATATCGCAAAACATAAGCTTTGCAAATTTAACATCATTTTCCTGCGCAAACTGGAGTACCTCTTTCTCGGTGATCTTCATTTTTTCTCCCTTCCCTTCATTATTCTCTCAATGTTAATTTTAACACCCTTCACTGGCCGTGTCAACAGCTAATTGCAAGTTTAATATTTTCATATTTCAAATTTTACGTTTGGTTAATACTTTTTGTCTGATTTTCTCGGGTTTTTGCAGGAAATTTAATAAACTCCTGCATTTTAGCAAGCCCATTCAGAAGCCCCGCCTTTTCAAGTCACTCACAAGCCCTACGTAAAACTCCCGCACATCAAAGCCCTTGATGTTCTCACGGTTAAGGTCGATAACGTCGGCGTGTGTTATGCCCCGCTTGCCCTTTGGCTCAAGTAGGGTAAAGCTCTCTCCCCACTTCATCGAATCTACCGACACAAGCCCGTCATTCCTCCCGTCAAAGAGCTTGACGAACAGATAGGATAAGTTCATAGGGAAGCGCCCGCTCAGCGCCCCGCTGACATTATATGAGCCTACAGACTGATAGAAAACGCCCTCTGCATCGCCGCACTGCTTATTGATCTTAGCACACGCCGAGGCGGTAAGGTCGGTAACGGCGGCTATAAAGTCGGGGTCTTTATCGCCCAGGCGCTTAAGGGCGGCGTTATACTTTGAAGCAACGGCGTTTTTAAAGCCCTCGGGCGCCTTTGAGAGCAGGTAGTCGGCAAACTGGCAGCCACGGTGCGGCGTATTTATCGTGGTGACGCTAGCTACCATATCGCTTGCCCCCAGCACCCCGACAGCCCAGCGTGAATCGAGCCCGCCCTTTGAATGGGCGATGATGTTTACCTTTTCGCAGCCCTCCTGCTCGCAGATCTCTTTTATCCTTGCCTTGAGCTCGGCGGCACTGTCTGCAACAGATGCGGCAGACTGCTGCTTTCCGTAAAAGATCTTAGCGCCGTTTTTTTCAAGCGCTGCGGGTATCCTGTTCCAGTAATTTAGCAGCTTGACATCTCTGAAAAACACCCCGTGTACCATTAACAGCGGGTATTTGGTAGCGCAGACCCTGTCTGCGGCACGGCTCCTGTCAAGAGCTATGCGTGCGACCTCGTCCTTATACTCATCATCAACGAGCCTTATCATATGAACGAGCACGATAATGTCAATGACCGGTATGAACGCCAGGCAGACGCCCATTACCCTCCACCTGATACCAAGCTGCACCGAGCCGAGATAGAGCCGCCACGCTGAGACCGTGAACATCAGCGCCAGCTCTAAAAACGCTATGACAGAATTTACCGTCACCGCACGCCAGCCCCTGCCGCTGATACCGATATAAATATTGACCGCAATATCTGCGCTTACCGTGATCAGAAAAAGCTTCATCAAAAAGCTGCCCCTGTGTATTCGCCCGAGCCTTCCACCCTCACTTGACTTGCAGGGGTAAATGCAAAGCACGAGGATACAGATAACGCCCGCCGCTATCATAAGCGCCTTGAGCCCCGCACCCTTTGCAAGGTCAAGCGTGAGCAGGAAGCTGTTAGTTGCAGCTATGGCGATAAGCGCCTTTATAAAAACAGAAATCATCTCCATTAAGCGAGCCCCCTAAAACAGCCTTGCTATATTTGTATGATATATATACAGCCAGAATACTACCGCCCCCACACACAGCAGCGTAAAAAGCGTTCCCAGCAGCCTTCTCGGCAGCCTTTTGATAATATAGGTCTTTTTCCCGCCCGCCTTTGATAGTGAGCAGTCATCAAAAAAGCAGGCACCCCAAAACATAACTATAGCTATCGGTATGCCCGTCAAAAAGCCCTGCATATACGCAATTTTTCCCTGCCTGCAAAGGTGATAGAGCCACACCTGCGCCCCCGCCCCCGCAAAAACGATGAGCATAAACAGCGTACTAAATGCAAGCCTTATATAAAAAGTCTTTTTCTTCAATAAAACACCCCCCGGGAAATATGTTCCAATGCACAATTCACAATGCACAATGCACAATTATTGTATCGGCTTGCGAAGGGGGTACGGGGGGCGACCGCAAAGCCCCCCACCAAGCCGCCGCAAGGCGGCTGCCCGAATGGGCATAACATCGCCGAAGGCGATACCTCAATTGTGCATTGTGAATTGTGCATTGTGAATTGAAATACCAATATAAGCTTATCATTTTACCGCCCCGTTGTCAAGAAGGGAAAGAAATTTGGCTGTTTTTTGTAAATGTGTAAAAAACCTCTTGACATTTTTCTTAAATTATTATACAATAATATTATGCATTATGTTTTTATAGGGGCGCATTGTCGCTTTAGATAAAATTATTTATGCTATTTGTATCTTTACAATTTAATATCGGCGGATATAGGGGTGTTTTGCGTCATCATACACTTTTATACCCGTACTTTCTAAGAAGGAGGAAGGCTATACTATGGAAATAGGTATAGGCATGGCTGTAGTTCTGTGCGTGTTAGCGCTCGCTGTCGGTGCGGCGGTAAGCGGCTTTATATGCTTTAAGCAAGGCATAAACCACAGAATGAAAACGGCAGAGGCTGCGATAGGCTCGGCAGAAACGGAAGCCGAGAGGATTGTTGATGAAGCCAAAAAGAATGCAGAAAGTCTGAAAAAGGAAGCCCTCGTTGAAGCCAAAGACGAGATCTACAAGGCAAGGCAGGAATCCGAAAAGGAGATCAAGGACAGAAGAGCAGAGGTCTCCAGGCAGGAAAGGCGTATCTCCCAGAAGGAAGAGAACGTTGACAAAAAGCTCGACAACTTAGAAAAGAAGGAAGAGGCCCTCCAGCAAAAGCTAAAGGCTGCCGATGAAAAGGTGGAGGAGGCTGACAGGATCAAGAAAAGTCAGCTCGATATGCTGGAAAAGATCTCGGAATTCACAGTTGAGCAGGCGAAGGAATACCTTCTTTCAAGCCTTGACACAGAGCTTACACACGAAAAGGCCGTTAAGATCTCGGCTTATGAAGCCCAGATCAAGGAAGAATGCGAAGCAAAGGCAAGACAGTACATTTCACTTGCGATTTCAAGATGCGCTGCGGATCAGGTATCCGAAACAGCAGTATCGGTCGTTGCACTTCCCAGCGATGAGATGAAGGGAAGGATAATCGGCCGAGAGGGAAGAAATATCAGAACTATCGAAACATTGACAGGCGTCGATTTGATAATAGATGACACTCCCGAGGCAATTACACTCTCGTGCTACGATCAGGTAAGAAGAGAGATAGCTAGAATAGCTCTCGAAAAGCTCATTCAGGACGGTAGGATACACCCGACAAGAATTGAGGAAATGGTCGATAAGGCAAGAAGAGAGGTTGAGTATAAGATCAAGCAGGAAGGCGAGCGTGCGGTTTTGGAAACTAACGTTCACGGGCTCAACCACGAGCTTGTAAAGCTGCTTGGCAGACTGAGGTTCAGGACCTCTTATAAGCAAAACGTTTTAGACCACTCTATCGAGGTCGCACACCTTGCAGGTATGATGGCGTCAGAGCTTGGCGTTGATGCAAACCTTGCAAGAAGAGCAGGACTTCTGCACGACATAGGAAAGGCACTTAGCTACGAAATAGAAGGCTCACACGTTCAGATAGGCGTTGATGTATGTAAGAAATACAAGGAAAGCCCCGAGGTGCTGCACGCAATAGAGGCGCACCACGGCGACGTTGAGATCAAGACCGTCGTAGCGGCACTTGTTCAGGCGGCTGACGCTATATCGGCAGCAAGGCCGGGTGCAAGAAGCGAAAATTACGAAAACTACATAAAGAGACTGCAAAAGCTCGAGGAGATCTGTATGTCGTATGACGGCGTAGAGAAATCCTACGCTATCCAGGCGGGCAGAGAGGTTAGGATAATGATCTCGCCCGAAAAGATCAATGACGAAAAGATGACTCTCGTTGCAAGAGAGATCGCTAAGCGCATTGAGGAGGAGATGGATTACCCGGGTCAGATCAAGGTAAACCTTATCAGAGAAAGCAGAGTAGTTGAGTACGCTAAATAAAATAACAAGCTTTCCCCTGTCGGCAACGGCGGGGGAAAATAATAAGGAGAATCGGTATGGAAACCAAAAAGCATTTATTCGGAACTACCGAAAAATCTGATTTTATACTGAATATGACAAAGGAGGGCACGTATAAGCTGCTGACATTGTTTGCTATAATCTCAATGTGGGTGCTCAGCATATGTGCCGTTCCATACTATCTGACTAAGGATACCGTTAAATACACCGAGGAGCTGGGCTTTACCACCGTCACGCACTACGCTACAGAAAACACGCTCTCAATCATGCCTACAGTCGCTGTGGCGGTAGGGTTTGTGAGCATTTTGATGTTTATTATCGCAAGAATGAAAAACGAAGCCTCGCTCAAGGGCAAGAGGGGGCTCATCACGCTTGCAGTGCTGATCGTTCTCAGCCTGATCTCTATGTTTACAGCCGACAGCCTAAGAAGCGCATTCTTCGGGCATACCTCCCGTGCTGACGGCTTTTTGGAGTTTTTGGCCTACTGCGGCTTTGTTGCTATGGGCTTGATAGTTACCGACAATACGTGGAGAAGGCGCTTTTGCGATAACCTTGTTGCTATAGGTGCTTTTCAGTCGGTCGTCGGCATAGCGCAGTGTATAAGCCCGAAGGTCCCAAATTTCTTTAACGAGCTTTTCTTGGATATGCCCACAGGTGCAGTTGAAGCAGAAGCTATCAACGACCGTGGCTACGTTATGATGAAGCAAAGCTGTGCAACAGGCTTTCTCTGCTCGCCCCACGCACTTGCAGCAGCGCTGACTGTTCTGTTTGCATTTGCAGCGGCAGGGTTTATGTATTCAAAGGGCACAAAGAGGCGCCCCCTGTACCTTATAGCAGCTGTGCTCATGGCAGCTGCAAGCATTCTTACTCACGTAATGCCCGGGCTTGTCGGCATACCCTGCGTACTTGCAGTACTGCTGGTCACCGAGATCATCAGGCTTAAGCGCAAAAACGTGCTTTGGAATAAAAAAGCACTTGACAACGCACTTACCTGCTGCGTGATACTTATTGCAGCCGTTGGCGTTGTTTTTGCAGGGCTCAAGATCGGCGGCGGCTTAAAGCTTTACGATGAAGAGGTCATATTCACCGATTCCTTTGCAAGGCTCTCGACCAGCTACTACAACAGGCTCAATACCGATGTAGGGGTCTACAAGGATTTCAGGCATATAGGCTCGCTTGCAGTAACATATGAGCTTGACGAGAAAATGTTCCTTGGTGCAGGCCAGGATTGCATAAGCTATATGTTCGGGGCCGTTCAGGGCTTAAGAACAGACAGGCTGTATAACGACTACTTTGACTTTATTTTGCAGCGTGGCATAATTACGTTTGCTTCATACTGCGTATTCCTGATATATATAATATACCGTGGCATCAAGGCAGTTGCGGCATTCTACAAAAAGGATCAGCCCTTCTACGGGGTGGCAGCGCTTGCAGGGCTTATCGGCTTCCTTGTAACAATGTTTTGGAATACGAGCGGCAACACGCACACATATTTTCTCTACCTTTGTGCAGGAATGATGATAATGTACAGCACCAAAAAGCCCGTAAAAAAGGTAAAGAAACAAGAGAACAGCAAGGCTGAAAAGGCATAAAAATCATCCCCCAAGCAAGCTGCTTGGGGGTGTTTTTTATACGCTCCAATATTTTCTGTCAAGGCTTCTGAACTGCACCGCAGCAGCTATGTCCTTTGAGTCTATGACCTCTCTGCCCGCCATATCGGCAAGCGTTCTTGCGACCTTTAGGATCTTGTCATATGCCCTCGCCGAAAGCCCCATTTTATCAAACACCTTGCCCAGCATATCCTTCGCCTTATCGGTCATCACGCAGACCTCCTTCATAAGGTCGGGCGTTATGTTGGCGTTGCAGGTGACGGGTGTGCCCTCAAAGCGCCTGTTTTGTATGTCACGTGCTGCCTGCACACGCTGCCTTACTGCCTCGCTCGGCTCCTCTGCCATATCGGAGGAAAGCTCGCTGTAATCAACGCTCGGCACATCTACGTGAAGGTCGAACCTATCAAGCAGAGGGCCGCTGATCTTTGAAAGGTAGGTGTGTATCTGCTTCATGCTGCACTTACACCTGCCGCCCGGCGACCCGAAATACCCGCAGGGGCAGGGGTTCATCGCCGCTATCAGCATAAACGAGCAGGGGTATGTAACACTTCCCGCCGCACGGGCGATAGTCACCTTTTTGTCCTCAAGCGGCTGCCGCAGAAGCTCAAGCGCCTGCCTTGAAAACTCGGGCAGCTCGTCTAAAAACAGCACGCCGCCGTGTGCGAGCGACACCTCGCCCGGCTTTGGTATACCGCCGCCGCCCGCAAGGCCTGCGGTCGAAACGGTGTGGTGCGGGCTGCGGAAGGGACGCCTGATAATAAGCGGCTGCTCCTTATCAACAAGCCCCGCAACGGAATGTATATTTGTAGCCTCTATCGACTCCTCAAAGGTCATTTTCGGGAGTATAGAGGGTATGCGCTTTGCAAGCATACTCTTGCCCGAGCCGGGCGAGCCTATCATAAGCGCATTATGCCCGCCTGCCGCCGCTATCTCAAGCGCAAACTTAGCCGACTGCTGCCCTTTAACGTCCTTAAAGTCAAGGCTTGAGAAAAAGCTCTCGTCAGACGGCTCATAAGGCTCGCAGGGCTTCATTTCGGCACGGTCGTTAAAGTGAAGTATCATATCCTTTATATGCCCCGCCCCGTAGACCTCAATGCCTCTTATGCAGGAGGCCTCCTTGGCGTTCTCTGCGGGCACGAACACCCGCTTATAGCCCTGCTTCTTTGCGAGAATGGTAAGCGGAAGTATCCCGTTTATCGGGCGTATATCGCCGTTTAGCGCCACCTCGCCGAAAAAGGCGTTCTCTTCAAGCGAGGTGTCCTGTACGATCTCTAATATCCTGAGCAGCGCCATAGTTATCGCAAGGTCAAAGCCCGAGCCTGTCTTTTTGGTGTCGGCAGGGGCAAGGTTGACAAGCACCTTCGCCTTCGGGAACTTAACGCCCGTTACACGAAATGCACTTCTTATCCTGTCCCTCGACTCTCTGACCGAGGCATCGGCAAGGCCTACTATATCAAAGCTCTCTATCCCGCTGCTGGCCTCTATCTCAACATCAACGGGAAAGGCATTTAGCCCGAACAGCCCCGCAGTATGTACCTGAGCATACATCAGTCAGCCTGCTCCTTTTCGTCCTCTTCGGCAAGCTCTTCGTACTCCTCGTCGCCGCCGCTGATAGTGTCCTCGATAAACGATAGGATATCTGCCATTACCTCGTCCTTATTGAGCTCGTTGACAAGCTCGTGGCGGCAGCCCTCGTAAAGCTTGAGCTCTACGTTGCAGTCCTGCGCCTTCATCTTGTCATAGACCGCCTGCACGCCCTTGCCGTAATTGCCGACAGGGTCATCAGTTCCTGCGATAAGGAAGACGGGCATATCCTTTCTCAAAGCCTTGAACCAGCGCTGGTCGGAGATATAGTAGAGCATCTTTGCCAGGTTTTCAAAGCCGTTGACCGTGAATATGTGGTTTGCCTTCTCATCGTTTGCAAACCTCTCCTGCACCTCTTCGTCACGTGAGATCCACGCTGTTGCGAATTTCGCATCGGGGAAGCGCTCGTTGTACTTGCCGAAGGCTATGCTGTTGAGCTTCTCGCTCCTGTAGTGCTCGCCCTTAGCAAGCCTTACAGCATCGCAGACTGTCAGCAGAGCCGAGGTCGCAGGCATTCCGTCGCCCGTGCCGCAGATCACAGCACCGTCAAGGGCGCTTGCGTGTCTGATCATATACGCCCTTGCAAGGAACGAGCCCATAGAGTGCCCGAACATAAAGTAAGGCACCCCGCCTACCTTTTCCTTCATTATCTTTGTGAGCTTATACATATCCTCAACAGCGTTCTGCCAGCCCTTTTCGGGGGAGAAATAGCCGTAGTCGTCCTCGCAGGAGACCGAGCTGCCGTGGCCTAGGTGGTCGTTGCCGCATACAGCTATGCCGTTGTCATTCAAAAACTTAGCAAGGTGCTTGTATCGCAGCAGGTACTCGTTCATTCCGTGAACTATCTGCACCGCCGCCTTTATCTCGCCCTTAGGCATAAAAATGTAGTAAGCGATATTATGCTCACCGTCTGCTGATTTGAAAAAGCCGTTTGTGTAGGTCATTTTTATCGATCCTTTCTGTTTTTGTGTATTGTACTTAAGGCAACACCGCCGGGCCACCGGCCCCAGCCTTTGCACGCCATCTACTTGCAAATTTTCCGTCATATTACCCAAATTTCCCTTGACTTGCGCTAGCAAGCCTGCGGAAAATTTAGGCAATCTGACGAAAAATTTGACTGCATATCTGACGTACAATGGCCCAGCGGTGTTGCCTTAACTCAGCTGCAATCGTAATTATAGATCACCCTTGAAAAATCAAGCGCCTTTAGCCTATCCCTCGGTATCAAAAACGTGCCGGTGCCCGAGTCGCCCCACATTATGTCTATCCCCCGATCGGCCTTATAAACGCTGTCAAGCTCAAAGAGCAGCGTGTCGCAGTCGGCGATCTCCTCTCTCACACGGGGGTCGTCCTGCGTGAAAATGGGGTAGCCGCCAATTATCGCATCGGGGAAATCGGTCATTACATAAAGCTCGTCCGCTATGTCATCATCAAGATCCCAGAAATCCTCCAAAGGCTCGTCGGCAAACTCGTTATAGGCACTGACAAAGGCGTCGCCAAACCTGTAGTCCCACATCGTTGCGTTCATCATCACGGGCTCTTCGGCCTTAAGCAAAAACTCGCCCTCAAACGGCAGGTAGCGTTCATCGCCCGAATACCGTGGTATCTCGTCACTTGACAAAAGCTGTGACTCGTCGGTTATTATGTTTTCGTGATATATCACCCTGAAATTATCCTGCCTTGTAAAGCCCTCGCCATAGTCGGCCGTCATTCCGTAAAGGTCGTCGGCAGCGATAAAAAACTGGAGTATCCCCTTTGTCGGGAAATCGGGTATGTGCGGCAATTTTTCAAAATTGAGCTGTGCGAGCAGTATGAGCGGCTGCCCCTTAAAAAATTTCGCCTTGCCAAGGGGGTACTCCATATTTTTCGGAAAATAAGGCGTTCCGCCAAGCTTGAGTCAAAAAGCCCGACCTCCCCACTCTCTACAGAAAGCCTTATAGCAGGCTCGGGCGGCAAAAGTGTATTCATTTTGTCAAGTATAGGCTGTAGTTCCATATTGGCACTCCTTTCATGCAATAAATTGGAGTTTGGCGAAGGGGGTCTGGGGGGCACTTGCTTACTTCGTGAGCAGGCAAAGCCCCCTTCGGGATTGCGCGCGGCAAAGCCGCGCTTGTTGTCGGGGGCTTTGCGGTCGCCCCCGAACCCCTTCGCATTGCCCCCTGCAACCTCGCCAAACTCTAATTTATCGCTTTAATCGATCTAAAGTAAAAAACAATACAAAATATATTATAATTATAGCACTTTTTTTCTATTTCTTCAAGGCCTGACCCCGCCTTTTGTCAAAGCATACAAAAACAGCGCCCGTTTTTTGTAATGGCGAAAACGTTTTTGTATGACAAATACTATAACAGCACAAAAAATGGAAACGTTAACTTGTGTTAAAAAGTAAAATTTTTTCTAAAACTATTGCAACTTAACGGATTTATGGTATAATATTATCATACTAAATTATATTTCATTTGAAAGGACGGAGAGTAATTATGAAGGAAATGGAGCTTTACAAGCTTTGGTGCGAGAAGGCAGTCGATGACCCCGACCTACAGACAGAGCTTAAAAGTATAGAGGGCGATGAGGAGGCTATCATAGACAGATTTTACCGTGACCTTGAATTCGGTACGGGCGGCCTCAGAGGTGTTATAGGCGCAGGTGCCTACAGGCTCAATATCTACACTATCAGAAGGGCTACACAGGGTCTTGCAGACTATGTTAACGGCGCATTCAAAAACGGCGCTGTTGCTATCTCCTACGATTCAAGGATCAAATCCACCAAGTTTGCACAGGAGGCAGCAGCCGTGCTTGCAGCAAACGGGATAAAGGTATATATCTACACAGAGCTTATGCCTACCCCCTGCCTTTCGTGGGCTGTAAGGGCTTGCAAGGCTCAGGCAGGCATTATGATAACCGCCTCGCACAACCCCGCTAAGTATAACGGCTACAAGGTATACGGCGAGGACGGCTGCCAGATCACACTTGACGTTGCAAATACCGTTATCGGCAAGATCAACGCAGTTGAAATGTTCGGCGGCGCTAAGGTAATGGATTATGACGAGGGTGTAAAGAGCGGCATGATCAGCTACATAGGCGCTGACATCATCGAGGAATACTACAAGAAGGTGCTTGAGCAGGGCATACATACCGACCTTGTTGCCGACAGCGGCTTGAAGGTCGTTTACACCCCCCTCAACGGCACAGGCAATAAGCCCGTAAGAGAGATACTTAAGAGAATAGGCATAAAGGAAGTAACGGTAGTTCCCGAGCAGGAGAACCCCGATGGCAACTTCCCCACCTGCCCCTTCCCGAACCCCGAGATCAAGGAAGCACTCGCTAAGGGCTTGGAGCTTTGCGAAAAGGTAAAGCCCGATCTTTTGCTTGCAACAGACCCCGACTGCGACAGAGTAGGTATAGCAGTTCCCGACAACAAGAACGGCGGCTATGTGCTCTTCAGCGGCAACGAGGTAGGCGCTATGCTCTTAAAATACATCTGCCAGGAGAGAACAGCCTTGGGCACGATGCCCGAGCGCCCCGTGGCAGTAAAGACGATAGTTACAACGGATATATGCAAGAAGATCGCTGACGAATACGGCGTTGAGCTGAGAGAGGTGCTCACAGGCTTTAAGTTTATCGGCGAGCAGATCGGCTTCTTAGAGGCTGACGGCGAGGAGGACAGATACATCTTCGGCTTTGAGGAGAGCTACGGCTACCTTGCAGGCGGCTATGTAAGAGATAAGGACGCCGTCATCGCTTCAATGCTCATCTGCGAAATGGCTGCGTTCTACCGCACAAAGGGTATTTCGCTGCTTGATGCAAGAGAGGCTATGTACAACGAGTACGGCAACTATGTTCATACCCAGTCCTCCTTCCAGTGCGAGGGCGCAAGCGGTATGGAGAGAATGAAGGAGATAATGACAGGCCTGCGTACCGACCCGCCCAAGACAATAGGCGGCCTTAAGGTCGAAAAGGTAGGCGACTATATCGCCTCTGAGGAGACAGACCTTGCGACCGGCGCTAAGACCGCTATCACACTTCCCAAGAGCGATGTTCTCGCATTCAGGCTCGAGCAGGGCGCAAGCGTTATTATCCGCCCCTCGGGTACAGAGCCAAAGATCAAGGCCTACTACACCACTATCGGCGACAACAGGGCTGCCGCCAAGGCCTTAGAGGAAACTATCTCGGCAGACTTTGCTAAGATTCTCGGCTTCTGATAACTATAGTAAACGACATTAGATTTTCGACATAGACCGCTCGCAGATGCTGTGATCCTTGCAGCTGTGAGCGGGAAATGTCAGAAAATCTTTGTCGTTTATAAATACAGCCTTAACAGCACCCCTTATTCGGGGTGCTGTTTTTTTGCAGCAGAGATCTCACCAAGCGACCGGGCTCTTCTAGCTGTAAATATATGTCAAACTATTGCATTTGCCGTGCAGATATGTTATAATATTCTAAATACACTCACTTTTATAGGGAAGGAGGCTGCAAAATGCACGAAAACGATCTTGAGCTGCTCACACGCTACCTAAACGAGCTTAAAGACGGCGGCGATGCCGCAGAGCTTGAAAGCAAGTACAGCACCCTGTTTGACACAGACAACGAGCCGGGCGGGCTGAAAAGCGCTGTATATTCTCTCTCGCACGAGCTGTCACGGCTGCGTGAGCAGGTAAAAAAGGCTTCACAGAGCGCAATAGATAAGCTGACAGATGACGAGCGGGCAGAGCTTGTGAAGGTCAAGGGGCTTATCGACAACAACCTCTTCACCTACCATTTTCAGCCTATAGTAAGAGCCGACACGGGCGAGATCTTCTCCTACGAGGCACTTATGCGCTCGGGCGATATCGAGGGCATAACCCCCTTCCACATCCTCAAATACGCAGAGTTTATGGACAGGCTCGGCGAGATCGAGCAGTATACCTTTACGAATATGCTGGAGTTTATCAGCAGCAACAGAAAGCTCTTTGACGGCAGGCTCGTGTTCATAAACAGTATGCCGAGCGTTAAGATAAGCCCAGATAAGGCAAAGCAGATCGAGCAGATGCTGGGCGAGCTCTCCGACATAGTAGTGGTCGAGATGACCGAGCAGTCGGAATTTACCGACAAGGACTTAAACGAGATCAAGGAAAAATTCAGCCGCCTAGGCATACGCATAGCGATAGACGATTACGGCACGGGCTATTCAAATATCAGCAACCTGCTAAGATATACGCCGAACTTTGTAAAGATCGACCGCTCGCTTCTGAGCGGCATACAGGACAACCCCAACAAAAAGCACTTTGTAAGGGAGATAATCGACTTCTGCCACGACAACGGGATAATGGCACTTGCCGAGGGCGTTGAGAACAGCGAGGAGCTTAGAACGGTGATACTGCTGGGCGCAGATCTCATACAGGGCTTCTATACGGCAAGGCCCGCCGCAAAGCTGCTTGAGAGCCTGCCCTATGACATAAGAAGCGAGATAAAGATCTGCTGTGAGGAGCGTGAGCACGGCAAGCGAATGAAGATCTACCACGCCTCGGCGGGCGAGAGGGTCGCACTCGACAAGCTCACAAAGGAAGCATACAGCAGCATACTTGTAGGCGGCGACTATCACGAGGGCACAGTTACCGTCACGGGCAAGCCCTACCTTGATACGCAAATACATATCGTGGTAGCAGAAGGCTTTAACGGCAGCCTGTCGATAAAGCACGCTCACCTCTCAAACGATGTTAAGGAGCCCTGCATAGACATAGGCAAGGGCAGCCGCTGCACGCTTTTCATCGACGGCGACAACAGGCTCGATAACAGCGGCATAAGAGTTCCAAAGGGGGCTTCGCTCACGGTAGAGGGCAACGGGCTGCTTGAGATCTTCCTCGGCAACTCAAACTACTACGGCATAGGCAACAGCCTTGAATGTGCCCACGGTGAGCTTATCTTCAAGCACAATGCACTTATCAGGATAAAATCGACAAGCCATTCGGGCGTGTGCATAGGCTCGGGCCTCGGCGGCGGGATAAGCATTTTCAGCGGCGAATATGAGCTTGAAGCCCACGGAAACAGCGGCGTCTGCCTCGGCGCATATGACGGCGATGCAGAGCTCAACATACAAAACTGCGACCTTGAAGCAAGGGCTGCGGGCGCTTGCTCTGCGGCGATAGGGTCATTAAACGGAAGCTCACGGGTAAAAATATCGCAGTCGAGCATACGCTGCTACGGGTACAGCCAGACGCTCTCGGTCATAGGCTCTGTAAACGGCAGGCGCTCGGAGACTGTGTTTGAAAACGCAAGCATAACCATTCACGCAAACGGCAAGACGCTTACCGCCTGCGGCTCGCTTTACGGCGACTCGGCAGTAACGATAGAGGGCTGCACCTTCCGTGCGTTCGGCGACGGGACAGATGCGCTAATGATAGGCGGTATGAAGGGCAGCAGCGCCCTTACCGTCACAAATGCCGATGTTGAGATGAACATAACCACGCAGCTTGGCGTTTGCACCCTTGCAAGTGATGAAAACATAACCGTTTCGGGCGGCAAGGTGCTTGTAAGGCTTGACGGCGAGGAGACCCTCGGCGTTCCAAACAAGAGATAGAAAAAAGGTATCGCCTGAGCGCAGGCGCTGCAAAGAAGTTTTTATCCGGACACTTCGGCTGTACTACGGCAGGAGTGTCTTTGCGTTTCTTAGCTTTAGCGCCTGCTAAAAGAAAAAAGAAGAAAGAATAAATAAGAAATAATAAAAGAGGTATCGAC
>JAFRYW010000072.1 GCA_017442845.1 Ruminococcus sp. | reverse complement strand
CGCAAAGCCCCCGAAATACGGGCGTGAGGCTTGCTTTAACCTTAACTTAGCTTTGAGCGTAAGCAGGTCTTAGATACCTGTATCACGAACAAAGCTATTTTTGTCCCCGAGCTAAGTCCACGCCTTTATCGGGGGGCTTTGCCTGCCTTCGTAGTAGGCAAGTGCCCCCCGTACCCCCTTCGCAGATGCACCTCACCTATTACCTATTCCCTATTACCTATTACCTATTACCTAATAAGATAAATTCCAATTTATCTTTGCATAAAAAAGACTGCCGAAACGGCAGCCTTGTTTACTGTGGAATTAGTTGAGCTTAAGAGCAAGCTGGCTCTTCTTTCTTGCAGCCTTGTTCTTGTGCATGATGCCCTTGGAAGCGGCCATGTCTACCTTCTTGATAGCAGCCCTTACTACCTCTACCTTGTCATCTGCGTTGTTTGCAACTGCTGCATCTGCCTTCTTAAGTGCTGTCTTAAGGTCGCTCTTGATAGCCTTGTTTCTTGCAGTCTTAGTAGCTATGACCTTAACTCTTTTCTTAGCTGATTTGATGTTTGCCAATTCAAGCACCTCCCTCATAATGAATAATCTAACTTATTCAGGTAAACCTAATTGTACGACTGAGAGGGAACGTACAAAATAAACTCACTAAACAAGTATTGGTTATATTATATCACAAACTATATTTTTTTGCAAGTGCGTTTTCCTAAATTTTTGCACGTAAAAAACAGGTGCGTATTGTATATTTTGCCTAAAGCGGAGGGGTATTATGTCAGCAAGAACGGATATTGCGAGCGAATCGGCACTTTTATCGGGGGCGGCATCGTTAAGCGGCGTAAAAAAGCAGCAGGAGCGCTGCGAGAGCGCACTTTTGGACATAACACGCATAGAGATACTGAGCGATGACGCCGCTGAGAAGGTCGGCAAGCCGAAGGGGAGATACCTGACCTTGCGCTCACTTGACGGGGGCTTTGATTCAGAGCCCGGCTGCTTTAACGAGAGGGCAAGGCTGCTTGCACGTGAGATAAGGGCGCTGCTGCCCGAGGATCTCGGGGCGGGGGTGCTTTTTGCGGGGCTTGGCAACAGGCTGATAACCCCCGACTGCATAGGCCCTCTGGCGGCTGACAGGATCTTAGCTACCCGCCATATCGAGAGCCGTGCGCTTGAGCGCTTGGGGGAGCTTGCGAGGGTGTCGGTCATAAGCCCCGGTGTCACGGCGCAGACGGGGCTTGAGAGTGCTGAGGTGATCTCGCTCATTTCGGGGCGCATACGCCCCTCGGCAGTGATCGTCTGCGACGCATTCGCCTGCGCCGAGCTTGACAATCTTGCGGCTACCGTTCAGCTTAGCGACACGGGCATTTCCCCGGGAAGCGGCGTCAACAATTCCCGTGCCGAAATCTCACAGCGCACGCTCGGGCTGCCCTGCATAGCGGTAGGCATACCGACCGTTGCCGATATAGCCGCCGTGACAGATGACCCCGCCGTGCCAAAGGGCATGATAATGACCCCCGGGCGGATAGATACGGTAGTCAGCCGTGGGGCGGCGCTGATAGCCTTATCGGTAAACCTTGCCCTGCATAGAAGCCTGACCGTAGATGAGATAAACTCCCTCGTCGGGTAGATCGGGGCTTGCTAAATTCGGGAAAAGATGATATAATGTAAAGGAAGACACATACGTTATCTCCCTTTTTACTTTTGTGTTGTTTATAAGATAAATCGGAATTTATTTCAATGCACAATGCACAATGCACAATTATTGTGTGCGGCGAAGCCGCACAGATGCCCATTCGGGCTTGTTAGGGCAGCGAGATCGCTTATTTTAGGGAATATCGTTAGGATGAACGGCCGAATGGCCATAATATCGCCGAAGGCGATACCTCAATTGTGCATTGTGCATTGTGAATTGTGCATTGATAAGAGCACTTTTGTAAAATGGGTGTACTTTAATGAAGGGAGCAGTTATTATGTCACTTGAAGGCTTTAAAACGCTTAGCGAGGCCAAGGTCGGTGAGAGCTTTGCAAGACCGGTCTTTATAAAGGAGATAGCAGAGATCAAAAAGGAGGGCGGCAACGCACACCTGCGCTTTACCCTGCTTGACGGGTGTACGGAGGAGTCGGCTATGCTTTTCAGCACGACTGCCGCCCAGGCAAAAAGCAGCGGGATCGTGCGCCACATAATAGCCAACGCCTCTATAAAGGTCAGCGACTATAACGGCAAGAGCTTTAATATACAAAAGATAGTTCCCTACGGCGGTGACGATCTTAAGATCGATGATTTTGTCGTTACCCCGCCGATAGATATAGAGCTTATGTATAACGAGATGACCTCGAAGCTTAAGGAGATAGGCGATGATATGAACGGCACGGTAAGGCCGATCTCCGAGCTGGCGCTCGATATAATAAGAGATAACGAAAAGCACTATAAGCACTCCTCGGCGGCGGTGAAGGTGCACCATAATTTCAAGGGCGGGCTTATATACCACTCCTACAGAATGTTCAAGGGCGCAGAGGCGCTTTGCGGGGTTTATCATGAGCTTGACAGAGAGCTTTTGATGAGCGCTGCCGCCATACACGATATAGGCAAGATGTGGGAGTATAAGACGGATATTTTCGGAAGTGCAGAGTATTCGGCGGGCGGCGTGCTTTTCGGGCACCTGTATATGGGCGCAAAGCTTGTGAGCAACTACGCTGAAAAATATGACAGGGAGCACCCCGAGGGGCCGAAATACAACGGGGAAAAGCTCAAGCTGTTGATACATATGATACTTTCCCACCACGGAAAGCACGAGTGGGGCGCCGTTGTGGTGCCTGCTATACCGGAGGCGTATGTGCTGCATTATCTTGACAATATAGACGCAAAGCTCAACGTGTGCGAGAAGGAATACCCAAAGCTTGCACCCGGGGCGGTAACGCAGTCAAGGCCGTTTACCTTTGACGGCAATATCTATAAGGCAACGTATAACACAGATGATGAAAGGGGCGTTTGATATGGATAAGGACACTATCCGTCAGATAACACAAAGGGCTATAGACACCCACGCCGAGAACGGCGCTGCGGTAGTTATCACAAAGGGAAGCGAGCAGGTGTATTCCTGTGCGGCGGGGCTTGCAGATGTCGAAAGCAATAAGGCGTTTGCCGAGGACACTATATGCAGGGCGTTTTCCTGCTCAAAGGTAGTAACGGCGACAGCCGCTATGCAGCTTATCGAGCGGGGCAGGCTCGACCTTAACTGGGAGCTTGGCTGGATGATCCCCTCCTTTTCCTCACCCTACTACATAAGAAACGGCAGGAGGATAGAAAGCCCAAAAATAAAGATAAGAGACCTTTTGAATATGACCTCGGGGATCCCCTACCCCGGCGGCGGGAACGAGGGCATAGAGGGTATGAACGACCTCTGGGGCAAGCTTGATAAGAGCATAAACTCGGGTGCGAGCCTTACTACGCAGCAGTTTGCCGAGGAGGCGGGCAAGGCAGCGCTTATGTTCCCGGCGGGGCAGGAGTGGATGTACGGCTCGTCGGCTGACATTATGGGCGCAGTTATCGAGAAGGCGGCAGATATGCGCTTTGGCGAGTATCTTAAGAAAAACATCTTCGACCCGCTAGGTATGGAGGACACGGCGTTTTATGTGCCGAAGCAAAAGCGTGACCGCCTTGCGGTGCTTTATGAGAACACCGAGCAGCCGCCCAAAAGGCCTGACTGGGTAAACCTGTGCATTTATGACTATGACAGCGAGCCCGCCTTTGAATCGGGCGGTGCAGGGCTGTTCACAACGGCAAGAGACCTCTCAAGGCTCGGAATGGAGCTTTCCTGCGGCGGCGCAGGCGTGATAAGCAGGGCTGCCGTTTCGTTTATGCAGCATAACGGGCTTACTGAGGCGCAAAGGCAGACCTTTAACTGGGATTCCTGCTTGGGCTGCGGCTATGCAAACCTTGTAAGAATGATCACAGATCAAAACGCTGCGGGGCTGCTCGCCCCCGTCGGCTCTTTCGGCTGGGACGGCTGGACGGGGACGTATCTTTTGAACGACCCGAGGAACGAAATGTCGGTAACTGTATTTACCCAGCGCTGCGGCGCAGGCACTACACAGCTTGCAAGAAGCGTTGTCAACGCCGCATACGCAGCCTTTGTGTAGCGTGGGCGGCATATTCGGAACGCTGCTGACCGAGCAGGACTGTGCGGGCTGCCGCCTGTGCTGCAAGTTCGACAGCTACGGTCTTTGGCAGACGCCCGTGATCTGTAAGGAGCTTGCAAGCAAGATCCTGCAGGAGTATTTGCCGACGGCAAGGTTCATAAGGCGTGAGGGGCATTTTCTTATGCGCTTTGAGAGGGAGGAGCAGGAGGACATCTACCCCTGCCCGCTGCTCGACCCCGAGCACGGCTGCATAATGGGTGATGAAAAGCCCTTTGACTGCATGATCTGGCCGTTTATGCTTATGGAGCTTGAGGGCAGGCGGGTAGTCACCCTGTCGCCGATCTGCCCTGTAATAAATCAGAGGTGCTTTGACGATGTATGCACAGCCGCCTTAAAGGCAGCGCCGATGATCTTTGCTTATGCCGATAAGCACCCCGAGCTCGTGCGCCCGTATATGGACGAGTTCCCGATACTTGCGGTGGATAAGGCAGGGCACTGACGACCCTTGCTATGCAGAAAAAATGCGCCACGTTTTATGCCCGTGGTGCATTGTTTTTTATGTGTTGTTCTTGTTGTATATCACCATAAGCCCCTTGAGCAGAAGGTCCTCATCAAGGATTATATCCCTCTTGCACAGCGGAACGATAAGCGATGCAAGGCCGCCTGTGGCGATGACCGTGCAGCTCTCGCCGAGCTCCTCCTCCATACGCTCGATAAGCCCGTCGATAGAGCAGGCGGTCGAGTACATAATGCCGCTCTTCATACAGTCAACGGTGTTTGTGCCGATGACCTTTTTGGGGGTCTCAAAGGCTATCTTTGGAAGCTGCGAGGTGCGCTTTGTCAAAGCGTCCGACGAGACCGCCATGCCCGTCATTATAACGCCGCCCAAATAGTTTTTCTTTTTGTCGATGACCGACATCGTGGTAGCTGTGCCCATATCTATTATGATCATAGGCGCCTTGTATTCCTTGATAGCCGCCGCCGCATCTACCGCTTGGTCAGAGCCTAATGAGGCCGGGTTGTCGATCATTATGCTAAGCCCGGTCTTCACCCCGGGGCCTACGATCATCGCCGTAACGCCCGTGAGCTTTTCTATCGCCTTTCTCACCGTCGCCGTGATCGACGGAACGACCGAGGATATTATCGCACCCGTTATGCTCTCGGCCTTGAGCGAGTGCATATCAAGCGCTGTTCTCATAATCGATGCGTATTCAAGCTCTGTCGCCAGCTGGTTGGTCGAAATCCTCTCACGAAAGAGAATGGCGTCTGTCTCAAAGCAGCCCATAACGATGTTTGTGTTTCCTATGTCAACAGCGAGTATCATAGCTTTTCTCCTAAATATATTTTCCGCCGCAGGTTTGGTGCGGCGGATAGTGTTTTTTATATGTGTCAGTTAGCCTCTGCGGGGGTGCTTTTCTGGGTGGGTATAAGACGAGCCTTGAAAAGTGCTGTGCCTACTGCTGATGTGACTACCGTGCTTACTGCCATTTCAAGCAGAGCGTTGAAGCCTACAAAGGTAATAATGAACCATATAACGTTCTTTCCGTCACGAAGCTCGTTGAGCTTATCTGTGTTGTAGAAAAGAACAACAAGTGCGGTCATAAACAAAACTGTGTTGAAGAATGCGGCACAGAAGCCTGTTATTCCGCAGGATATGGGCTTGCTTGTCTTGTTCTTAAGTGCGCTGAATACAAGGCCTGTGAGGAAGCCGTCAAGAAGCCTCGGGATAAAGCGCTGAATAAAACAGAACACGGGGCTGACGTTTAAAAGCGCCGCACCGAGTCCGCTGGGAACGCCGATGCCAAAGCACTGCAAAAAGCTGAATATACCGAAAACTCCGCCGACTATAGCACCGCCTATGGGACCGCAGGCAACAGCCGCAATAGCTATCGGGATCACATTAAGTGTAATGCTCAGCTCGGGGTTTACGGGGATAGAGCCTATAGGTGTCATCGAAAAGACGATAACAAGCGCCGTCATAAGCCCTAAAATAACTAAATTCTTCGTGTTAAAAAATTCCTTTGTTTTCATATAAGAAAACCTCCTTTGTTATTATTCCCCGACAGGGGATACAATACATCGGCCGTGTTTTTGTTTTATCCTTCGGCATTTATCTAAAGTCAGACTCCGCTCAGATATCTGCTTTTATGCCTGCGGAATGTAAAAACACCGCCGCACCGAGAGCCCTTCTCTTCGGCGATAACATTATAGCATATTTTTTTTCAAAAAGCTATATCTTTTTTTGAAATTCTGTGTTATAATAAAATTAACACCGTGCAAATACTTTTTATTTGGAGGAAATAACAAATGCTTAAAGGAAAAACCGTTCTTCTCGCCGTTACGGGCTCTATTGCGGCATATAAAATGGCAAATGTCGCAAGAATGCTGATAAAGCTGGGCGCCGATGTCCACGTGCTTATGACGAAAAATGCAACGCAGTTTATAAACCCCATAACCTTTGAGACGCTTACCTCGCACAAGTGCCTGATCGACACCTTTGACAGGAATTTTCAGTACAGCGTCGAGCACGTAGCCCTTGCCAAGGCGGCGGATATAGTGCTTATCGCCCCCGCCTCTGCAAATGTTATCGGCAAGATAGCAAACGGCATAGCTGACGATATGCTTACTACTACCGTTATGGCGTGCCCCTGCAAAAAGCTCGTTTCCCCTGCTATGAACCACAATATGCTGCATAACCCGATAGTTGAGGATAATATAAAAAAGCTTGCCGGCTACGGCTACGGCATTATCGCAAGTGATAGGGGAATGCTTGCAAACGGCGATATAGGTGACGGGCGTATGCCAGATGAGGGCGTGCTTGTTGAGCACATAATTTATGAGATAGCCTATGAAAAGGACTTGGCGGGCAAAAGGGTGCTCGTCACAGCGGGCGCTACAAGAGAGGCTATCGACCCCGTGCGCTTTATCACCAACCATTCAAGCGGGAAAATGGGCGTGGCAATCGCTAACGCCGCCGCAAGGCGTGGGGCGCAGGTAACGCTCGTTCACGGCGCTATGGAGGTGGGCGAGCCTATGTTTTTGGAAAATGTCGCCGTAGTATCGGCGCAGGATATGTATGAGGCGGTCATATCACGTGCGCCGCAGCAGGATATCATCATCAAGGCGGCAGCCGTTGCCGACTACACCCCCGAAACCACAGCAGACAGCAAGATCAAGAAAACAGATAACGATATGAGCATACCGCTAAAGCGCACTAAGGACATCTTAAAGGCCTTGGGCGAGAGCAAGAGGCCGGGGCAGATCGTCTGCGGCTTTTCTATGGAGACAGACAATGTGCTTGAAAACTCCGCCAAAAAGCTTAAAAGCAAAAACTGCGATATGATCTGTGCAAACTCTCTTCGCACAGAGGGTGCGGGCTTTGGTACTGACACTAACGTTATCACGATGATAACCGTCGACGGGAGAGAGGAGCTGCCGAAAATGTCCAAGGACGAGGCGGCGCACAGGATCTTAGATAAGCTCGGCGAAATGCTTTGAGGTACCCGTTTAGCCTTGCAAAGCTTGTCGATGATGCAGATGAGCTTTTTGAAACGCTTTTTGAAGGTGAGGAAGAATAAATGAGCAAGAGGATATGCTATTTTGAAAACGGTATCTACCTTGTATTTGAGATAGATGATGACAACGAGATAAAGCTTGTGCATTTTTCCCCGTCACCGCTGCGTGACGAGGATCTTGAAAGCTTTTGTAAGGAGAAGGGCTATGCGCTCTTTGACAGCACGAAGAGCTTTCGCCCGGTCGAGATAAATATCTCGGGGCTTGACCGCCCGCTTGAGCGGCACGGCAACAAATACATAATAACTGCCCCCGGCTACAGAATGAAGTTTAAGGGGATAAACGATACCGCCAACCAGCAGGGGCGGCTTATCGAGGTCAGCTGCTTTGACGAGCCCACAGGGATAGAGACAGTCTCGCACTACCAGTTCTATAACGGCGTGAGCGTGTGCAGGGTGTGGACGACTGTTAGGAACAACGGCGATAAGCCCAGAACGCTTGAATATGTATCAAGCTTCAACCTGAACGGTATCGAGAAGGAGGGCGTGCTGCCGCAGGATAAGAAGATGAGGGTGTGGGTGTGCCATAACTCGTGGCAGAAGGAGATGTGCTGGCAAAGCTATACCCTTCCGCAGCTTGGGATACCGCAGACGCAGCCTAAGGAATTTCAGCACAGTTCAAAGGTGTTTGCGCTAAACAACGTCGGCAACTGGTCAACTAAGGAGTATATCCCCATGGGCGTTATCGAGAACACCGAGACAGGCTCGGCGCTCATATGGCAGATCGAGCATAACGGCTCGTGGCACGCCGAGATCTCGGATCAGGAGGGGCATTTGTACCTTCAGCTTTCAGGCCCTACCGAGATCGAGTCGCACTTTACCAAGGTCTTAAAGCCGGGCGATGAGTTTGAGTCTGTCACCGCCGCAGTCGGCGTAAGCGAACGCACCAATATGCCCGCCTTTGACAACGCCGTAGCAGAGCTTACAAAATACCGCCGCCTGATAAGGCGCAGAAATAAGGATAACGAGCGCCTTGCCGTTATCTTCAATGACTATATGAACTGCCTCTGGGGCGACCCCACCGAGGAGAAGGAATACCCCCTCATTGACGCCGCAGCCGCTGCGGGGTGCGAGTATTTCTGCATTGACGCAGGCTGGTATGCCGACGGCAAGTGGTGGGACGAGGTGGGCGAATGGGTAGTGTCTAAAAAGCGCTTCCCGAACGGGCTGCGCCCTGTTACCGACTATATAAGAAGCAAGGGCATGATCCCCGGGGTGTGGCTCGAGCTTGAGGCAATGGGCATAAACTGCCCGCTGCTGAAAACAAAGTGCGATGACAGCTGGTTCTTTATGCGCCACGGTGAGAGGGTGTATGACAGAAGCCGCTATCAGCTCGACTACAGAAGCCCCGCCGTGCGTGAGTTTGCCGACAGCGTTATCGACAGGCTCGTAAATGAATACGGCATAGGCTATATCAAAATGGACTATAATATCGAGCCGGGCATCGGCACAGAGCTTAATGCCGACAGCGTCGGCGACGGGCTGCTGGGGCACGAGCGGGCGTATATCGAGTGGCTCGGGGGCGTGTTTAAAAGGCACCCCTCGCTGATAATAGAAAACTGCTCCTCGGGCGGGCTCAGGATCGACTATAAGATGCTCTCGCTCTATTCTATCCAGTCAACATCAGATCAGGACGATTACAAGCGCTACTGCACTATCGCCGCAAACTCGCCCGCAGCGCTCACGCCCGAGCAGTCTGCTATCTGGAGCTATCCCAAAACGGACGGCGACCGTGAAGAGGTTGTCTTTAATATGGTAAACGCTATGCTTTTGCGAATACACCAAAGCGGGCATCTTGCATACATAAGCGAGGAGAGCGGGGCCTTGGTCAAGGAGGCAATAAGGCTTTACCGACAAATCAGAAGGGATATAAGGACAGCCGTGCCCTTCTGGCCGATAGGAATGTCACAGTTTGATGATGACTTTACGGCACTTGGACTCAGGAATGAGGACGACAGCGCCTATATCGCCGTATGGCGGCGAGAGGGCGGCAGAGATGAGGTAAGGCTGCCCGTGGGCTTTATGGGGGCGCTTGATATAAAGAGTGTAAGGGCAGAGTGCATCTACCCCTCGTTCTGTGAGGAGGGGGCAGGGTTTGACAACCAGACACACGAGCTTATAGCACACCTGCCGCAAAAATATACCGCAAGGCTTTACAAGCTGACCCCGGTAAGAGGAGAATGACTATGGATAACTGTATCACAATACCGATAGATATGAAGCTCTCGGTCTGGGGCAGAAAGGTCGATCATATCAACGCCTGTATCGACGACCCCGCAAGGGAGGACGATGACGCCTTTTGGGGCGGCGAGTTCCGCAGGCAGCTTGCGGCTGCCGTGAAGCTGCTGGGGGAGAGCAATAAATACGAATCGCTCATCGCCTCGATAGGTGCGGGCGACAGCGAGATAGTGCTTGACTACCTAAGTGCCCTGACGATAAATTTCGTCGGCGGAGAGGTATGGTATGATTACATTTTCGAGTCGGGCAGGTTCGTCGGTAATTTTGACGTTCACCTAAAGGGCACGCCCGACGGCAGGCTTGAGTTTGTTGAGATGACCTGAAGAGGGCTTCGCCTTCAATGCACAATTCACAATGCACAATGCACAATTATTGTGTCGGCTGCGAAGGGGTTTGGGGGCACTTGCCTACTGCGAAGGCAGGCAAAGCCCCCAATAAGCCGCCGCAGGCGGCTTAACTCCCCCGGAGCGTTGAGCTAAGACCCCGTTCATCGCTTCGGGGGTGTATCGGGGGGCTTTGCGGTCGCCCCCCGTACCCCCTTCGCAGGTGCGTTCCCAACAAT
>JAFRYW010000071.1 GCA_017442845.1 Ruminococcus sp. | reverse complement strand
TATCTATTCTCCTTTTAATGTAAGAATCAACCCTCGAATTTCTTTATGCAGATAGTGGCGTTATGCCCGCCGAAGCCCAACGAATTTGAAAGTGCACCCTTGATCTCGACGCTTCTGTTTGAATCTGTTGCATAGTCAAGGTCGCATTCGGGGTCTGGGGTCTTAAAGCCGACCGTCTTATGAACAAAGCCCTCCTTGACGGAAAGTGCTGTTACTATCGCCTCAACGCCGCCCGCAGCGCCCAAAAGGTGGCCGATCATGCTCTTTGTAGAGTTTACGACCGTCTTTCTTGCAGCCTCCTCACCGAGGGCGAGCTTGATAGCGGTAGTTTCGTACTTATCGTTGAGCCCTGTCGATGTGCCGTGAGCATTGATGTAGTTTACCTCCTCGGGCTTTAGGCCTGCCTCCTCGTAAGCGCATTTCATAGCGTATGCCGCAGCCTCGCCCGTAGGTGAGGGGCTCGTCATATGGTAAGCATCACCCGTTGCGCCGTAGCCTGCTATCTCGGCTATTATATTTGCGCCCCTTGCCTTAGCGTGCTCGTATTCCTCCAAGCAGAGAACGCCTGCGCCCTCGCCCAGAACAAAGCCCTGCCTGTTCAGGTCAAAGGGGGTGGAAGCCTCTTCAAGCGTCTCAGCACGGGAGAGTGCCTTCATATTATTAAAGCCGCTTAGCGCAAAGCGTGATATGCACGCCTCAGAGCCGCCCGCAAGCGCAACATCGAGATAGCCGTCCTTGATCTTTCTGAACGCCTCGCCTATTGCGTGAGTAGCAGATGCACAGGCAGTTGTAGTGCAGAAATTATCGCCCTTAAAGCCCGTCTGCATAGCGACAGTTCCCGCCGCCATATTGCCTATCATCATAGGAATGAAGAAAACCGACACCTTATCGGGCTTTGCGTTGAACTTAGTTACCTCAGCCTCGGTCATATTAAGGCCGCCTATACCGACGCCGATTATAACGCCCGCACGGAAGGGGGTGATATCAGAAAAATCCGTACCCGCCATTTCAAGTGCCTGCTTTGAAGCCACTACCGCAAACTGCGTGAAGCGGTCAAGCCTTTTAGCCTCCTTCTTGTCGATATACTCGCCGGGGTCGAAATCCTTGACAGCGCCGACGATCTTTACGGGAAAATCGGAAGCATCGAACTGGTCTATAAATGACAGTCCTAGCTTGTTTGCCTTGATATTCTCCCAGTATTCCTTAACATTCTTACCAAGCGGGTTTACAGTACCCATACCTGTTATTACTACTCTTCTGCTCATAAATTCAGTCTCCTATCTAAGATCAAGCATTTTGTTTTTGGCTTTGAGTGCCGAAGGCATTTACGCAAGTTTCATGGTCTCGCAAAGCGAGATCGACTTTCCTCGAAAGTCGAAATGAAACTTGGCTGTAAACGCCAAAGGCGTTCACAAGCTACATCATTATCCCGCCAGAGATCTCGATGACCTGGCCTGTGACATATGCAGCGTCATTTGATGATAAAAACGACACAACGCCCGCTATGTCATCGACCTCGCCGAAGCGCTTCATAGCTATCTGCTCGAGCATAGCAGCCTTCTGCTCATCGGTGAGCTTATCGGTCATAGGGGTCTTGATAAAGCCGGGGGCAACTGCGTTGCAGGTGATGCCCCTTGAGCCGAGCTCCTTGGCTACGGTCTTTGTCATGCCGATGATAGCAGCCTTTGTGGCAGAGTAGTTCATCTGCCCGGAGTTTCCGTAAAGCCCTGCAACAGATGCAAGGTTTATGATCCTGCCCGACTTCTGCCTCATCATAACAGCGCCCGCAAAGCGGCACATATTGAACACACTCTTCTGGTTCACGGCGATAACGCTGTCATACTGCTCCTCACTCATTCTTGCAAGCAGGCCGTCACGTGTGATGCCTGCATTGTTGACGAGCACATCTATAGTCCCAAAGCGTGCCTTTACGTCCTTGACAAATTTTTCTACCTGCTCAAAGCTCGACACATCACAGATAAAGACCTCGCAGTCTACGCCCTTTGCCTTTATTTTCTCTACGATGTCATTGTTTTCAAAGCTTTTCTCGCTTATGTCATTAAGTGCGATATCATACCCGTCAGTGGCGAGCCTTAAGGCTATCGCTGCACCAATGCCCCTTGCCGAGCCTGTTATAACTGCTGTTGCCATAGATATTTCCTCCGTTTTATTCCTTTATATAGTCTGTGATAACGCCATACCAGAAGGAGGCAAGCTTTTTGTAGCCCTCCTCGCTCGGGTGAACGCCGTCATAGAGATCCTGCTTGGTAAGCACCGAGTGAACATCGGCAAGCTCTATATTCTTGCCCTCGCCCTTTTTCTTTTCAACAAGAGCCTTTATCTGCTCGTTGTAGTTTTTTACACATTCGTCCATAGACTCCGCAGTGAAGGTCGCCTGATCTATGTAGGTATCCTGCCCGCTCGCATCAGGCTCGGGAAGCTTTGCGTCTGCGTCCATATCGGGTATGGTCGCAAGGAACACCATTGCCCCCTCGGGCAGCTTTTCAAATGCCGAGTCGATAACGCCCTCGAGCCTTTCGCCCGCCTTATCCAGCTCATAGTTTGAGAGCAGGTCGTTTGTGCCTATCATTATCGTCAGCACATCAGGCTGATATTTTTCTACCCTCTTGGGCACGAGCTTATCTATACCCATACGTGCGCCGGTTATGGAATCCTCTATCCTGCAAATAGAAAAGCCCGAATAGCCCTCGTGCTCATTGTCATAGCACTGCCCGCCCGTCTTTGAGCCGACAAAGTCTACATACTGCGACAGCCCGTCTGCCTCAAGCTCGTCACAGAGGAATTTTCTGTACCCTCCCTCGAGCCAGAAGCCGTCGGTGATAGAGTCGCCGAAGGTCATAAGCTTTATGCTCTTGTATGTGGGGGCCTGCTCCTCCTGCGAGCTGCTCTCCTGCAGAGTGCTGCTTTGCGACTGCGCCGCCGTCTCAGCCTTGCTTTCAGATGAAGAGCCGCTGTCGCCGCAGCCCGAAAGCATAGCTGCTGCCATAATAAATGCCGTGATAGCTGTTAGCCTTTTCATTTGTCATTCTCCTTTATCCCAGTTGTGATAAAAATACAGTATTATTGTCAGTGTCGATAACTATTGCCGATGCCTTTGGGTGGTTAAAGTCAAGATTTGAGCTAAGGATAAAAACTATATCATTTTTCAGGTCATCCGTGAGCTTCCCGTAGGAAGCATCGGAATAGCGGCTTCCCAAATAAAAGGTAAGTGAGGCGTTTATGTTCTCCTCCTTCTCCTTATCAAGCTCAGAGAACCTGCCGTCATAGATGCTGCCGTTTGAAAACTCCCCGACCGTGAACACATACTGCGCCTTGCCCTCAAATTCATCACGCACACGCTTTATCCCGTCTGCGTCCGTCTCATAGAAAACGCTGTAATGCCCTGTGCCCTGCATAACAGATGCAGAATAGTCAAATTCAAACTCGCCCTTTACATCATCGTAAAAGTCGGGGAACCACTCGGGTTCTCTTATATTTCGGTAGCAGCCGATATAGATCCTTTGAAAGGGGTATTTCCAGAGCGAATTTGAATACATATACACAGGCGCCGTGCCAAGCCCGAAGATCACCACAAGGCAGGTCAGGAAGACATTTGAGGGGAGCTTTCTTTTCCCGAAGCCCCATATGCACAAAAGCAAAAAGGGCACGACAAAAAACCTCACCACCCCGAAAAGCACATAGCCGAAAACACCTAAAACGACACACACCGCAAACGCTATTATATGCCGCTTTGTGATCTTCGGCAGCTCGGGGAGCCTGATAAAACGCTTTGGCCTTCCCTCACGGGGGGCGCTCATCTGTTAAGGATCTCCTGCGCCTGAGAGAACATCTCCTCGATCATATCCTTTGCAGGCTCGGTCTTTTTAACAAGGCCTGCTATAGCGCCGCAGAGGAACGAGCCCTCTTCAAGGTTGCCGTCCTGAACAGCCTTTCTTAAGGAACCCAAGGTTATCTTTTCAAACTCGTCGGGGGTGAGCGTTCCGTTCATCTCGCCGCTTGCGAGCTTTTTAGAGAATTTAGTCTTTACATTCCTGCACGGGTGGCCTGTAGTTCTGCCCGTAACTATGCTGTCGGTATCCTTTGCGCCCACAACAAGCTCCTTATAGGTCGGGTGAATCTGGCACTCGTCTGCCGCAAGGAAGCGTGTTCCTAGCTGTACGCCCTCGGCACCCAGCATAAACGCTGCCGCAATACCTCTTCCGTCAGCAATACCGCCCGCTGCGATAACGGGGATAGAAAGTGCATCTACCACCTGCGGAACAAGGCACATAGTTGTATTCTCGCCTATATGGCCGCCGCTCTCTGTACCCTCGGCAACTACAGCGTCAGCGCCCGCACGCTCCATTCTCTTAGCAAGTGCTACGGAGGGGATAACGGGTATCACCTTTATGCCCGCTTCCTTCCACGCCGCCATAAACTTGCCGGGGTTGCCCGCACCTGTTGTAACGACAGGCACGCCCTCGTCGATAACGAGCTGTGCCAAGTCATCTGCATTAGGCGACATAAGCATTATATTCACACCAAACGGCTTATCGCCGACAGCCGCCTTGGTAAGCCTTATCTGCTCTCTTAAATAATCTATCGGTGCAGAGCCGCCCGCTATAAGCCCCAAGCCGCCTGCATTTGAAACGGCCGATGCGAGGGTGTGCTCGGCTATCCAAGCCATACCGCCCTGTATTATCGGGTACTTTATCCCGAGAAGCTCTGTTATGCGAGTTGTCTGAATATTCATTTTCTAAGCTCTCCTTTATAATAGTTTTCTATCGAATAATCGTTTATCGAAAGGTAATGCCTTCCCTCTTTGATCATGGCAAGCTCTTTTGTTATCACATCGGCACATTCGCTTATATATTCATCTATAAGCTCCCTTGTAAAGTGCATAAGCTCGCCCTCGGGGTGCTCGGCAAGGTCGCCCTGCATATCCAAAAGCCAGTCATTCATCTGAAAATCAAAGCGCTTATAAATATCCTCCTGCTCTATCCCCTCCGGGATCGTCGGCAGGGCGATACGGTATCTCTCACAGAGTATGGGGTTTAGCTTATGGTAGTCAGCATAAAGCTCATCGAGCAGCTCACGCTGCCCCCTTCGCATAAGCAAGCCCACACGGTAGTAGAGGTACTGCCTGAAGATATTATCCTCTATCAGATGAACATAATAGCCGAGGTAGAGCGTATCCGAAAGCTTACCCTTATAGCACTCATAAAACCTATAAAAATCATAGGTCTTTCTGCCTGTTTCGAGCAGGGTGTAAAAGTGCGTTTTTTTCTTTGCGGGCAGGCGGTATTCATACTCGCCCATTATCATATCGGGCAGCACGTGCCCGAAATAAAAACGCTCTGTATCCTTTATGCCGAGCCTTGCTGCAAGCTCATAGGCAACGGCTAAGTGTATAACTCTTGATGCCATATATCAGTATTCAAAAATGACCGCCGCATAGGTCAGCCCGCCGCCGAAGCCTACAAAGCAGACCTTATCGCCACGCTTGATCCTGCCCTCGGCGGCCGCATCACAGAAGGCGATCGGGATAGATGCCGAGGAGGTGTTGCCGTAGCGGTCGATATAGACCACCATTTTATCCATAGAAACGCCCAAATTCTTAGCGGCAGTCTCTATGATCCTGACATTCGCCTGATGAGGGACTATCGCATCAAGCTCATCGGGGGTCATACCCGCCTTCTCGCAGGCGTGCAGCACTGCATCGGGAAGTGCCTTGGTAGCGAACTTGTATACCTCCTTGCCGTCCTGAGTGAAGAAGTGATCCTTTGTCTGCGGCATACCCATATCGAATTCTTCCTTGCTTGTGCGGAAAACATTCTCGCTCTTGAGCGCACGGGAGACTAAGAACTTAGCCCCGTTTCCGTCAGCACCAAGGTAAGAGGAATAAAGCGTGCTCTTATTTCTTTCAAGCACGAAGGCCGCTGCGCCGTCACCGAAAAGGATACAGCTTGAGCGGTCGGTATAATCAACGAATTTTGAAAGCTCCTCTGCAGCAACTAAAAGCACGGTATCTACGCCGTCCTCGCTCTGGAGGTATCTTTTTGCCATATCGAGCCCGTAGTCAAACCCCGTGCAGGCACAGTTTATGTCAATAGCCATTGAGCCTACAGCCCCGATCTCACGCTGTATGAGTGCCGCCTCTGACGGGGTGTAGAAATCGGGCGTGCAGGTAGAAACTATGATAAGGTCGATATCCTGCGCCGTCACCCCCGCATCTGCGAGCGCCTTCTCGGCGGCCTTGGCGCCAAGGTAAAAGTTAGGCTCGCCGTTTGTGATATGGCGGGTCTTTATCCCCGTTCTCTGGGTGATCCACTCGTCACTTGTGTCAACTATTTTTGAGAACATCTCATTGTCCGCTATCAGCTCGGGCACGTATGAGCCTATCCCCTTGATATGTATCCCATAATTGTTTGCAGGCACTTTTGCTTTCCTCCAAATTCTATACTTGTATTTATTTAAATAATGTGTTATAATGTTGATACGGGGCGGGAAGCCTTTATATTGTAAAATATTTTAACGTTAATTCGCCGTTCTCCCCCACCATAACAATAACATTATAATTATAACCTTAAAAACCGTTTTCGTCAAGCAGATTTTATGAATATATTTAAATAATCCTCTTTAAGGCTAGGTTTTAGTGTCAAACCAAGGTGTTTTTAGATAAAAATGACAAACAATGGTGACTTATGGCAAAGGTTGAGCTTTTGCAACAAACATATCGACTGTTATACACGAAAGGAGTAATGACCTATGTTAAAGACCGCAATACACGCAAGCAGCAGTGCTGACTACAAGGAAAAGGCAAAGGCTCTCAGAGACGAGCTTTCGGCTTTGCAGCTGAAAATGAAAGAAAAAAGCCTTCCTGCGATAATAGTTTTCGAGGGGTGGGGCGCATCTGGCAAGGGAACGCTCATCGCCGACACGATAAAGCTGCTCGACCCTAGGTTTTTCAAGGTCATCTCGACCGTTGAGGCGACCGAGGCTGAAAAGCGCTACCCCAGAATGAAGCGCTACTTTGAAAACATCCCCGAATACGGCAAGCTCTGCGTTATGGACAGGAGCTGGTACAGAGACCTTGCCGCCGCAAGAATTGAGGAGGGCATCTCCGAAAAGGAATATCTAAGAAGAGTAAAGAGCGTAAACATTTTTGAGCGGCAGCTCACCGATGACGGGTATGTCATCATAAAGGTTTTCCTTGATATATCGAAGGAGGAGCAGAAAAAGCGCTATGATAAGCTTGAAGAGAGCGGCTCGACAAGCTGGCGTGTCACCGACAAGGACAGGCGGCAAAACAAGCACTATGACCGCTACAATGACGCCTTTGAGGAAATGATCTCAAATACAAACACCGAGAATGCTCCGTGGTATGTTGTCGATGCACAGGATAAGCAGTTTGCAAGGTTCATGCTGTTTGACATAGTTACAAAGCGGCTGTCGCAGGCGCTTGAGCGTGAGACGGTATTCCCGCCCGAGGCTGATGTGAGCGGGATATTCAAGATGAAGAAAACGCCGAGGCTCTCCGAGGTAGAGCTTTCCGACAAGACAGTCACCCCCGAGGAGTACAGCGAGCGGCTAAAGGAGCTTCAAAAGGAGCTTTCAAAGCTGCACGGCAAGCTATACAAGAAAAAGATACCCGTTGTGATAGCGTTCGAGGGGTGGGACGCTGCCGGCAAGGGCGGCGCCATAAAGCGTGTAGGCTCGGCACTCGACCCGAGGGGGTACGAGGCTGTTCCGATAGCCGCACCCACCGCCTCCGAGAAGAGCAGGCATTATCTCTGGCGCTTTTGGACGCACCTTCCGAAGGACGGGCACATAACCATTTTTGACCGAACGTGGTATGGGCGTGTCATGGTCGAGCGCTTAGAGGGCTTCACCCCCGAGGAGCGCTGCGCTATGGCGTACAAGGAGATAGACGAGTTTGAGCGTGAGCTGAGCGAGAGCGGCGTTATTGTGATAAAGTTCTGGATGCAGATTGACAAGGACGAGCAGCTAAGGCGCTTTACCGACCGCATGAACACCCCCGAAAAGCGCTGGAAGATAACCGATGAGGACTGGCGCAACCGTGAGAAATGGGATCGGTATGAAGCGGCGATAGATGAGATGATACAAAAGACCTCTACGGAATTTGCCCCGTGGACGGTAGTTGAGGGAAATGACAAGAAATACGCTAGGCTCAAGGTGCTCGAAACAGTTATAGAGCGCATCAAAAAGGAGCTTAAGGACAGAAAGTAAGGTAAGCATGAAAAGAAAACTGCTGCTGATGATCGGCATAGCGGCTTTGCTTTCGGGCTGTGCGGAGGAATACACCGACGGTCCTCCCGTAACGACAACGCAGCCCGCTGCTGTGACAGAGGCTTCTTCACAGGCAGAGACTACGGCAACGGAGCAGACTACGGCAGAGCTGACGACCACCACTGCCGAAGAGGTAACAAGGGCACAACCCACCAAGGCAGCCGCCCTGCCCGCTCCCGAAGCCCCAAAGGTAAAGGCGCCGGGGGCTGTAAGCTTTATGGTGAGCACCTCTGAAAAGCAAACAGAGATATCTTGGGACAGCGTCAAGGGCGCAGACGGGTATACTGTATGGATAAAACGCTCTGAGGGCGGGAAATGGGAGCGTCAGTATGACACAGACGAGCTCTCCTGCGTGCTCGACGAGCCCAGGAGCAAGGCTAATTCCTTCTGCGTAAAGGCATACAGGCTCGATGACAACGGCGGCAAGGTGTTCAGCGAAAAGGCGCACGTAAGCTCATTCCCCTACCTATATCAAAAGGACGGGGTGACTTATGTTGACGGAATGCTGCTCGTCAACAAGACCTACCCCCTGCCCGCAGACTACGGCGACGGGCTCACAGAACAGACGCTTGCCGCATTCTACGAGATGCAGCAGGCGGCCGCAAATGACGGGATAAGCCTTTGGATAACCTCCGGCTTTCGGTCATATTCCGAGCAGCAGTGGCTGTACCAAAGCTATGTCTACCGAGACGGCAGCAGCGAGTCTGCCGACAGATACTCAGCACGTGCGGGGCACAGCGAGCATCAGTCGGGGCTGGCGTTTGATCTGAACTTTGCGGGAATGGCTTTCAACGGCACGCCCGAGGCGGTATGGATAGCCGAGAACTGCTATAGGTTCGGCTTTATTATCCGCTACCCCGAGGGCAAGGAGGATAAGACGGGCTACAATTACGAAAGCTGGCACTGCCGCTATGTCGGCAAGGAGCGTGCCAAAACGCTTACCGAGAGCGGGCTTACCGTAGAGGAATTCTACGGGCTGACATCGGAATACAGCTAGCTTGATAAGAGGAATGAAAAATGCATTTTGACATTATCCTGAACCCCGCAGGGGCTTCGGGCGGAACAATGGCGCTCTGGAAAAAGGCAGAGCGGCAGTTTAAAAAAAGCGGGCACAGCTACACGCTGCACAGCTCCACCACAGAAAAGGGCATAGAGCAGCTTGTCAGAGAGCTCACGGACAGGGGCACAGAAACACGCCTTGTAGTCATAGGCGGCGACGGAACGCTAAACGAGGCAGTCAGCGGGATCTGTGACTTTGAAAAAACAGCCCTCGGCTTTATACCCTGCGGCACGGGCAATGATATGCAGCGTGATATGGGTCTGCCAAGGAGCAAGGCTGCGCTTATAAGGCGTATGATCGACGGCGAGGTCAAGCGCACTGCCGATGTGGGCGAGCTTACCTTTTTCGGGGAAAACGAGATCATCAAGCGGCGCTTTAACATCTCAAGCGACATAGGCTTCGGGGCGGCGACCTGCGCCTATGCAGACCGTTCCCCGCTAAAGCCGATACTCAACCGCTTAGGGCTTGGGCGGCTGATATACCTGATACACGCAGTAAGGGTCTGCCTGACAGCGCAGCCCGCAAGCGTGCTGATCCGCTATGACGGCAAGGGTGTAGGATACAGAAAATGCCTTAGCGCTATCGCTATGAACCACTGCTGCGAGGGCGGCGGCTTCAAATTCTGCCCGAACGCAGAGTTTGATGACGGGCTGCTCGATATAGTTGCGGGAACGGGGCTTACAAAGCTTCAATTTTTCAAGATGCTGCCGCTTGCCTACAAGGGCAGGCACCTAAAAATAAAGGGCATATACACACACCGTGCCAAGGTGGTAGAAATGATCTCAGACAAGCCCCTATGGGCACACACCGACGGTGAGGTGCTGGGGCAGACAAGGCACGTTATTATGAGGATAACGGGAGAGAAGCTAAGGCTTATAGTTTAAACTACAAGCCAGTGAATAATAAATAAGGAGCATAAATTATGGTTATCGGCGACCCGTACAGGTTTGGGTTTTTAGTCGAGCGGGTGGAGGACTGGGAGTACCCGCCGTTTATAAACGGGCTTATGTTTTTATACCTTAATAAAAAGGCATACCCCAAGGAGCTTAGGACAACGGCGTTAAGCACAGAGCTGCCGGAGCTGCTCGATGAGGGCTCACCGCTTGTAAGCCCAAAAAAGGACGAGAGAATGTTTGCGCTAGACAGCAGCGAGAGGTTTGAGCTTTTATACCGCCGCACCTTCCCCGAGGACATCGACAAGGAGAGCGACCTAAGCTACCTTATCCCCTTCCACGAGATAAACGATGCGGGCTTTGCGGTATTCACCCTCACTGACGGGGAGAGCGTTATGATAACTGTCGGCGAGTGGTCGCAGGGACGGCTGCTGCCCTTGGACGAATACATCTGCGAAAAGACTAAATACTTCGGCGTTATCGACAGGCTGCGTGAGTTTTACAGGGCGTTACCCCCTGCAAAAAAGCCCGCTGCGGCTAAGAGCAGGGTGACTATACACAAAATAAAGAAATAAAGGAAGGTAATCAAAATGGCTAAAAATGTTTTTCTATTCTCGGGGCAGGGCTCACAGTATGTGGGAATGGCAAAGGAGCTTTATGAAGGCTTCCCTGCTGCGAAGGCATACTTTGACAAGGCAAGCGAGGTGCTGGGCTTCGACATAGCTGACATTTGCTTTAACGGCCCCGAGGAGGAGCTTAACAAAACGATAAATTCGCAGCCCGCTATAATGGCGACATCGCTTGCGGCGTTTGCTGCGGCAACAGAGAGCAGCATTACCTTTGACGGCGTTGCCGGGCACTCGCTCGGCGAATATGCGGCAATGGTCGCTGCGGGGGTAGTATCCGTAGACGACGGCTTCAAGCTCATAAAGGCACGTGCGGCAGCTATGCAGAAGGCAGCGGAGAGCTCAAGCGGCGCTATGTATGCTATAATCGGGCTAGATGCTGACGAGGTAGAGAGGGTATGCGAGCAGACAGAGGGGTACGTAGTGCCCGTAAACTACAACTCCGCCGTGCAGACGGTAATTGCAGGAGAAACTGATGCCTGCGAGAGGGCGGCGGCAGCTTTTGCGGGAATGAAGAAAAAGGCAATAAAGCTAAACGTTGCCTCGGCATTCCATTCCAAGCTTATGCAGAGTGCGGCCGATGAGTTTATAGAGACTGCAAAGACCATAGCATTTAACCCACCGAAGGTCGAGTTCTATTCAAACGTTTTGGGAACTAAGCTCGAGGATATCTCTAATATGCCCGAAATGCTCGCAAGGCACATAGTAAGCCCCGTTAGGTTCACCTCGGAGCTTAATGAAATGGAAAAGGCGGGGTATGAGAATTTCATAGAGCTTGGCCCCAACAAGGTGCTGACAGGGCTTGTAAAAAAGACCTTAAAGGGCAAGACTGCCGTAAACATCGAAAACAGCGAAACGCTTGGCAAGGCGCTTGAAGCTGTAAACGGATAATTTTCAGAGAGGGGAAAAATTATGAAAAGGAGCGATTATCTTTCCTGGGACGAATACTTTATGGGGCTGTCACTTTTTTCCGCTATGAGGAGCAAGGACCCTAACACTCAGGTCGGGGCGTGCATAGTTTCGGAGGATAACAAGATCCTCTCGGTAGGCTATAACGGAATGCCGATAGGGTGTGATGACGACACCATGCCGTGGGAGCGTGAGGGTGAGTTTTTAGATACGAAATACCCCTTTGTCGCCCACGCAGAGCTAAACGCCATACTCAACCGCCCGACAGTAAGCCTCAAAAACGCAAGGATATATGTGTCGCTCTTCCCCTGCAACGAATGTGCAAAGGCGATAATACAAAGCGGCATAAAAGAGGTAGTTTACTGGCACAATAAGTACAAGGACACCGACGGCGTCAAGGCAAGCGAGATGATGTTCCGCTTGGCAGGCGTGGCGCTCAGGCAATATCAGCCCTCGGGCAGAGAGGTCATATTTGATGTCTAAACATTCATACATAATTATTAAGGAGCTATAACAATGTCAAAACAATATGCACTTTTAGGCGAGAGCCTTAAACACACGATGTCACCCCCGATACACAAGCGGCTTTTTGAGCTGAAGGGGAGAGAGTTTAACTACGAGATAATAGAGCTTAAGGCAGAGGAGCTTGAAAGCAACAAGGACAAGCTTTTGTCGCTTACGGGCATGAACATAACTATCCCCCACAAGATCGGGATAATTCCCTACTGCGATAAGCTTGACGAGTCGGCAAAAAGGTATAATTCGGTAAACTGCATTGACAACAAGAACGGCGTTCACACAGGATATAACACCGACTGTGACGGCTTTTTAAAGACCATTTCCGCTATGGGGACGGGCTTTTCGGGTGAGGTGCTGCTAATAGGCTGCGGCGGTGTCGGCAGAATGATGGCGATAGAGGCTTCTCTTAAGGGCGCCAAGCTCACAATTGCCGTTTTAAAGAGCGACATTCCGCTTGCAGAGCAGGTGTGCCGTGAAATAAAGGCCATGAAGGCTGATGCCGATATCGAGATAGTTTTAAACACCGAGATACCGACAGGTAAAAAGTATTCTCTGCTTATGAATGCGACCCCCGTGGGAATGTTCCCGAAAACCGATGCCTGCCCCGTGCCCGATGAAATAATCGAGAACAGCGGTGCGGTGTTTGACGTTATCTACAACCCCCGCAAGACGCAGCTTATCAAAAAAGCCGAGGCACTTGGCAAAAAGGCCTCGGGCGGAATGGCGATGCTCGTTTATCAGGCAGTTTCCGCCCACGAGATCTGGGATAATGACAGCTATGACGAGAAGGACATAGCAAAGCTTATCTCCGATATGGAGGATATGGTAGAGAAAGAATTTTGCTGACAGTTTGGAGATGATAAAATGCTGGGTATAACCTGCGAGGGCGGGGCCAGCAGGACGGTGTATTCCTGCGGGGTCCTTGACAGATTTTTAGAAGCAGACATAATGTGCGACCGCTTTATCGGCGTGTCGGCGGGCATAGCCTTCGGCGTATCGTACATTTCAAAGCAAAAGGGGCGCAACCTGTCGCTTGCGAGCGATTTTATGCCCACCTCAAAATATATGGGCGCACACCACCTGCTTCGCCCCTCAAACAGAAGCTACTACAATTTAGACTATGCCTTTCACGACATACCCTGCAAGCTCTTGCCGTTTGATATGAAGGCGTTTGCAGAGTTTAAGGGCAGCGTTGAAGCGGTAGTCACAAATGTAGAGACAGGGCAGGCAGAGTATCTTGAATGCCCGAGAGATGATGAGGACTTTATGCTGCTGCGGGCAAGCTGTGCGCTGCCGATGCTGTTTCCCATGATAGAGATCGGCGGCAAAAAATACTTAGACGGCGGGCTTGCAGACTCTATCCCCTACAAGCATATGATAGAGTCGGGCTGTGACAAGAATATAGTCATACTGACACGCCCGAGGGGGTATATCAAAAAGGACGAGCCGCTTTTAAAGCTGATAGAAAAGCGCTACAAAAAATACCCCGAGCTTGTTGAGAGCGTTCGCACAAGGGCTATGCGCTACAACGAATGTGTAGCAGAGCTTGACGAGCTGCGGCGTGCGGGCAAGGTATTCGTTTTCTCGCCAAAGCACACCTTTGGCGTCAACCGCACGGAAAATGACCGCCGCAAGCTCAGGCGGCTTTATGACTACGGCTATGCACACGCCGAGCATGAAATGCAAAGCCTTATGCGCTACCTTAACAGATAGGACGGAAAACAAAAGTGAAAAACAAGACCAAGCTTGCTATCGCCGCAGGCTTCTTTGCAGCGGCGGGCATTTACATACACGACAGGCAGCTTGACGTTCACCGCATAACCGTGCGGCACGAGCGGCTGCCCGAGGGCTTTGAGGGGGCAAGGGTTCTGCACCTGAGCGACCTTCACAGCAAGACCTTCGGCGAGATGAACGGCAACCTCATAAGCTCCTGCGAGGCGTGCAGGCCCGATATGATATTCTTTACGGGCGACCTTATCTCAAGAGACGAGAACAGAAGCTTTTTTGATGCGAAGCTTTTTCTTTTTGAGAAGCTGACCGCTATCTGCGATGTGTATTTCGTTTTGGGCAACCATGAGCAGGACAACCCCGCAAACTGCAAATACATCTGCACAAGGCTTGAAAGGCTGGGCGTCAAGATCCTAAAGAACAAAAGCAGCTGATTATAGCACATACCTGTGTCCAAAAGTCTGTACTCAACTAAAAAAACAGCCGGAACAGATGCATAT
>JAFRYW010000070.1 GCA_017442845.1 Ruminococcus sp. | reverse complement strand
GCTGTAAATATTGCGGAGGGCACAAAGCTTAAGCTTACTGCAAATGCCCCCGAAACGGGAAAGGTATTTGACCACTGGCAGATAAGATATACCATTACCTGCACTAAAGCTAACAGTTATGGTGCAACAAGGACTTCAACACACACCTGTGAGTATTATCCTACTACAGATAATCCCATAACTGTTACTGCCTCACCTGACGGAAAGCAGTGGATAGCGCAGGTGACAGCAGGCTCTACGGGTTTGATAACGACATTTACGGGCAGAGTTACCATAGAACCCGTGTATGTTGATGCTACCTACAAATTGACCTTAGTCGGCTGCAAGGCAAGCAAGACTGAGGGTATAAAAGAAGGCGAGAGCGTAACGATCACACCCAACACCCCCGAGGAGGGCTACATATTCAGCTACTGGAAAGCATCTACGGGCGAATCCTTAAACGGCGATGCAAGCAAGCTTGTTTATACAATGCCTGCACAGGACGTAACTGTTACGGCGGTGTTTGAAAAGGTACCTACCTACAAGATAACCGCCACCGACTGCACAGCCTACCTCGGCAGCACCGATACCGAGATAACATATGCCGAGGAGAACCAGGTCGTCCGCTTAGTGGCGGCACAGCCGCCCCAGGGCTACGGCTTTGTGGAATGGGCTGCATCAAATTCGTCTGTCAAGTTCTATTCGGCAGACAGCAAGTCGGCATTCTTTGCGATGCCTCCTGTCAATGTCACGGTCTACCCCGTTTTTGCGCCTTTGGAAAAGCACAAAACGAACGTGACCGTAACAAACTACGGCAGCGCAGGCGATTATGCCGATGTTACCGTAAATGAGGGCTATATGGGCGATACTGCGACTGTAAAGATAGCCTTTAAAAACGGCACCTACTCGATAAATAAAATATCTGCCTATTACCAAAACGGCTCGATGACACCCTCTGTACCTCTTACAAAGGTAGGTGATACTACCTACACATTCACATACCCCGATTACGATGTTGAGCTGGTTATAAGGGTAGATGTTATGAAGGTAAATGATGACCCGCTTGATATCACGGTCTCCGATACACTGTCAGATGACTTTGAGGGCGATAAGGTAAGGTATAACGAGCTGCTTGCATTTGTTGAGTATTTCAAGAGCGCAGGCAAGGCAAGCTATACTGTATCGGGCGGCAAGTATTATGTTGACCTTGACAAAAACGGAAGCAATGATATTATCATCGACTCATCAGATATGACCGTTTCAAAGGCATCGACCTCGAGCCTGCCGAAGATCTTTACCTACACGGCAGACGAGGCGGCTGTAAAGTTTATGACAGACTATCTTGCAAAGAATGATATATGGATACTTCGCAAGACACTAAAGATAACCACAAAGCCTACCATAAATGCAAAAAGCCTCGGCACGCAGACGATCGACCTTACCTCGGGCAGCTATCAGATGACGAAGGAAAAGGATATGTCGCTTATGGCCGCATTGGAACTGCTTTTAAATGAGGGCCTGATAGGCACTGATGAAAGCCTTCAGAGCATTGACCTTAATAATGACGGCATATTTGATCTCAAGATAGTTATGGATCTTTCCTTGGCAAAACTTTCTGTTTTAAAGCCGATAGGCGACAGCTATACGCTTGCTCTTAACGACACGATGAAGTCGAGGGTCAAGGCTATGATCGAGGGGGTCGAGCTTACAGAGTATTATGACGGTTTTAGGTTTGTTTTCAAGGAGAGCACAGGCAAGCCCGGCGACGCAAACGAAGACGGCGAGGTAGATGTGCAGGACGTGCTATTGATCCAGCAGTATATAGCGGGCTGGAATGTGAATATAAACCTTAAAAACGCAAACGTAAACGGCGATACAGAGGCGGATATACAGGACTGCCTGCTTATCCAGCAGCATATAGCAGGCTGGAACGTAACGCTTGTCTGATAAAGAAGGGAGAGTATTTATGAGCAATACATTGGTAGCATATTTTTCGGCAGAGGGAACAACGGCAGATATCGCAAAGCGCTTGGCAGCGGCAGCGGGGGCTGATATTTTCGAGGTAGCCCCGCAGGAGCCGTACACGGCGGCGGATATAAACTGGAAGAACCCCCTTGCCCGCTGCAACAAGGAAAAGATCGGCAAGAAGGACGTGCCCGTGCAGGGCAGCATAGAGGGCTTTGAGAATTACAAAACGGTTTTTGTGGGCTTCCCGATCTGGTACTACGGCGCCCCGAATATCATACAGACCTTTATGAAGGGCTATGACTGGTCGGGCAAGAGGATCATTCTATTTGCGACCTCGGGCGGCAGCGATATAGGAAAAACAGTCAGCAAGCTTCGCCCCTTCGTTAAGGGCGATGCAAGGATCATCGAGGCGAAGCTCTTCAAGAGCAGCGTGACCGATGATGAGCTTAAGGGCTTCGCAGACGAATGGGCGCTGAAGGGCGGTGCCAAATGAGGGTACAGCATCAGCTGAAAACAGGCAGCTATAAGGCAGCGGGCTTTATCGGCGATAAGCAGCGCCTTGTTCACGACACGGTGATACCCTATCAGTATGACGTCTTGCGGGACAGGGCTGAGGACACCGAGAAAAGCCACGTTTATCAAAACTTTGTAAACGCCGCCGCAGCCCTTAAGGGCGAGGATACGGGTGACGGGTTTTACGGAATGGTGTTTCAGGACAGCGACGCTGCAAAGTGGATCGAGGCGGCAGCCTTCTCGCTTGCTAATACGCCCGACCCCGAGCTTGAAAGGCAGGCAGATGATTTTATCGCCGTCATAGCAGCCTCGCAGGACGAGGACGGCTATCTTGACACCTACTTCACGATAGACAACAGAGAAAAGCGCTACACAAACCTCTTGGAGGCGCACGAGCTTTACTGTGCAGGGCATATGATCGAGGCGGCGTGTGCATACTATGAGGCTACGGGCAAGAGAACGCTTCTTGATGCTATGCACAAAAATGCGCTTCATCTTTATGATGTGTTCATAACAAAAGGGCACGAGGGCTTTCCCGGGCACCCCGAGGTAGAGCTTGCGCTTATGAAGCTTTACCGTGTCACAGGCGATGAGAGATGCTTTGAGCTTGCAAAGCACTTTGTTGATAAAAGAGGCACCGACCCCGATTTTTATAAAAAGGAGCTTAGCCGGCGTAACTGGCAGGTGTGGGGGAATGATGCGAGCAACAACGAATACCAGCAGTCAGACAAGCCCGTAAGGCGGCTTGAAAATGCTACGGGGCACGCTGTAAGGGCGGTGTATCTCTACACCGCTATGGCGGATATAGCAGCCGAGACAGGCGAGCGGGAGCTTTACGATGCCTGTGTGCGCCTATGGAATAGCATAACACGAAAGCGTATGTACGTGACGGGCGCTATCGGCTCAACTGTACTTGGCGAGGCTTTCACGGTAGACTACGATCTCCCCTCCGACACGGCGTATGCAGAGACGTGCGCCTCCTGCGGGCTGATGTTTTTTGCGTCCCGTATGCTTGAAAACGAGGTCAAGGGCGAGTATGCCGATGTTATGGAGCTTGCCTTTTACAACACGGTCTTAGCAGGTATGCAGCTTGACGGGAAGAGGTTTTTCTACGTTAACCCCCTGGAGGTGATCCCGGGCATATCGGGCGTTTCGCCGACACATAAGCACGACCTTACCACCCGCCCGAAATGGTACGCCTGCGCCTGCTGCCCGCCGAACGTCGCAAGAACTATCGGCGCCTTCGGAAAGTATGCCTACGGCGAGAGCGAGGACACGGCCTACTGCCATATGTTCGCTGCGGGCGAGGTGAGCTTTGAGAACGGCCTGAGGCTTGAGTGCAAAACAGGCTACCCTTATGAAATGGAGGTCACCTATAAGGTCACGGGCAAGGGAAGACTTGCCGTGCATATCCCCTCGTGGAGCAAAAAGACGCTGTTTACAGCAGATGTAAAGCCCTGCGTGCCGATAGTGGAGGACGGGTATGCTTACTTTGATATCGACGGGGAGAGGGAGATCACTATCACCCTTGACGGCGAGCCGAGGCTTATCTACTCGACCCCTAAGATCTATGCGCTTACAGGGAAGGCGTGCATAAGGCGAGGGCCGCTTATTTACTGCTTTGAGGGGGCCGACAACGGCGGCTGCGTTACAGATATAAGGCTTGAAAAGACGGCAAAGCCCACCCCTGCCGGCAGACGGGGCGAGCTTGATAATGCCGTAATGCTTGATGTTGATGCTCTAAAGCTTTGCTTTAAGGGCGAGGGGCTTTATTCCGACACAGCCCCCAAGTATGATAAAGTGACCGCCAGGGCGATACCTTACTACACCTGGGGAAACCGTGGAGAAAACCAGATGCGTGTCTGGGCGGATATTCTGTAAAGAACGGATAGTGCATAAAAACAAGGCTGTACGTAAAACGTACAGCCCTTGTTTTTTATATAAGTCTTCTGATAGTGTCGATGCCGTAATACTGAAGCTGGCTTACAGGGTCCATAACGATGCCTCTGCCGGGGTTCGTTGCGTGAACAAAGTAACCGTCGCCGACATAGAGGGCTGCGTGACCGCCGCCGCAGCAGATGATAAGGTCGCCCGGCTGCATATCGCTGTAGCTTACTGCTTTGCCGTATGAAGCCTGCGCCGCTGCGTTGTGGGGGAGGTATATGCCGATCTGCTCAAAGCACTGCATCGTAAGCCCCGAGCAGTCTGTCGCCCTGAAGCTCGAGCCGCACCAAACATATGCGCCGCCGACATTTGCCTTTGCGTAGTCGCATACGATCTTCTGCTTTGCGGCCTTTAGCTGTGACGCTGACTGCTTGATCTTTATCTTCTTTACAGCGCTGAACTTGCCGTAATACTTCTTGCCCGAAATTGTCTTGTATGCCTGAACCTTGAAATAGTAGGTCTTGCCTGCCTTCAGCTTTTTGATAGTGGTGCTGAGTTTATTAGCCTTTACGGTAACGTATTTTACCGTGCCCGCCTTGAAGCTCTTGTTTGTGCTGTAGGCTATCCTGTAGCCTGTAGCGCCCGTTTTCTTTTTGAATTTTATCGTAGCTGTAGATGCCTTTGTAGATGTAAGCTTGCTTATCACGCCCTTTGCGGGGACAATGATAAAGGTCTTTTTGAGCGTGCCGCCGTATCTGCCGTTGCCTGTGACTGTTACATACCCTGTTCCGGGGTTTTTGTTGGCGCCGTAGCTGAGTATATAGTCACGCCCGAGCGTAAGCTCCTTGCCGTCAAGGGTCACTGTCAGCATCGGCTTGTATATCTTGCCGTTATATGTGTACTTTGCCGATACGCCCGTGATCTGTGCGGCTGTGATGTCGATAAGCTTAGGTGTTGCTGTTGTTGTAACAGCGCCGCACTCTGTGCAGGTGTATGTCCTTTCACCCTCGCTTGTCGTGGTCGCTGCCTTGGTGACGATGCCCGTCCCGAATCTATGTGAGGTACATACTACAGCCGTATTTTCTGTCTGTGCTGTTCCGCTGCTCAAAAGCTCGCTCTCTGCACTCGCATAGGTAAGTGTCGATAATGAAATAACTAATGCTGTCGCCATCGTCAGCGACGTTCGGACTATGCTTCTTTCCTTCATAAATGTTCAGATCCTCTCTTTTGTTCTTTTTGCGCCCTAACGCTACACAAACGCCAGGGCATTTGTTTATTTATCTTACGAATATTATTATAGCATATTTTAACCACTTCGTAAACATTTTGGCGGAATTTTCCACGGATAACACAAGATTACTAAAGAATTTGAGTCGTTATAGTGCACTTTGCACACGAAAATTACCATAATATACCAAATTTCTGTAATTATGTCGTAATTTCTGTAACCAATTTGTAACCTAGCGAAAGGTGATTGATTTTTATTTTTTATTATGTTATAATAGGTGTAATAAAAATTCCTTTTTACTTGTGTGCTGCTGTGCTGCTTCGATAAATTGGAATTTAGCGGAGCTTCGCTCCGCTAGGTAATAGTTAATAGGTAATAGGTAATAAGTATGGTGTCGGCTTCGCCGACAGATGCCCATTCGGGCAGCCGCCGCAGGCGCACCTCACCTATTACCTATTCCCTATTCCCTATTACCTAATAAGACAAATTCTCATTTACCTAAGCCTGATTTTTTAAAGTAGATCTAAGCGATGGCATATATAATGTAAACAGTAAGGGAAATATAGGGCATAATAGGGATAGCATAAGCCAATTTAAACACTAAGACCTGATAAGGAGGCTAAAGCTATGAAAATAAGGAAAATAGCGCTTATCCCGGCGTATATGCCCACACCGTCGATGCTGCCGATGCTCGGTGAGCTTAATGACAGCGGCTTTGAATGTATTGTTGTAAACGACGGGAGCGGAAATGTTTATGATGAGTTTTTTGAAAGGGTAAGGGAGCAGGCAACGGTCATCGACCACCCCGCAAACTTCGGCAAGGGCGTTGCCCTGCGCACGGGGTTAAGCTATATCGCAGGGCATATCGTGACACCCTACGTCGTCGTCACTATGGACGCTGACGGGCAGCACCTTGTGTCAGATGCGCTCAATGTATGTGAGCGTGTGATAGAATGCCCCGATGCGCTCGTTCTCGGATGCAGAGAGTTTGACGGCGATGTGCCGCTAAAGAGCAAGCTCGGCAACAGCATCACAAGGGTGGTCTATCGCCTTGCAACGGGCGTAGGTGTCAGCGACACGCAGACGGGGCTCAGGGGCTTTTCAGACAGGCTGATAAAGCGCCTTCTCTCAATAAGCGGCGACAGGTACGAATATGAGACCAATATGCTTATGGAGCTTGCCCGTGACGGCTGCCGCATACTCGAGGTGCCTATAAGGACGATCTATATCGACGACAACTCCTCCTCACACTTTGACCCGGTGAAGGACAGTGTGAAGATCTACAAGGAGATCTTGAAATTCTCCGCAAGCTCGCTTGCAGGCTTTTGTGCTGACTATCTGCTGTATATCGTATTCAGCCTTCTCACAGGCTCGGCGATCTTTGCAAATGTCACAGCAAGGCTTTTCAGCGCTTCGCTCAACTTCACGCTTAACCGCAAATTTGTTTTCAAGTCAAATAAATCGCTTGCGTCGAGCGCTTTGCAGTATTTTGCTCTCGCCGCAGGCATACTTGCAGCGAATACGCTCATTCTGATGCTGCTTACACAAAAGCTGTCGCTTAACATCTACCTTGCAAAGGTCATAGTCGAGTGCACTATGTTTGTTGTGAGCTTCCTTGCACAGAAGGGGCTTGTGTTTGCCAAAAAAGGGGAGAAGAAGAATGCTTAGTAATAAAAAGCGCAGAAAATATCTCTTTGCTGCCGTTTATTCTCTTGCGGTGGCGGCGTTCACGGCTTACGTTATGCTTGATACCTTCGTGCTCGAGCAGGTCGAGCTGACTGACGCTACCGAGCAGAACACCTCGATGTTCGAGGGGCTTGAGGTCAAAAAGCTAAGCAGCGGCATCAGCGACACCGCCGCCGAGCAGGTCGAGGAGGGCACGGGCAGCTCTACAGACAATAGCGAGGAAAGCTCATCAGAGCAGGAGCAGGTGCAAAGCAGCAGGTCAAGGTCAAAGGGCAGCTCACGCCGCTCGTCAAAAACGCAGACCGACCAAAGCACCTCACAGCAGCAAAGCACTCAGAGCAGCGAGCCTGTAGCTGCGGGCTCATCTGAAAGCATAGGCTCATACAGTGATGAGAACATAGCCGTTACACTGAACGAATATTACGAAAACGGCACCAAGATCTATGTTGCAGACGTGCGCTTAAGCTCGGCGCAGTATCTCAAGACCGCCTTTGCAAATGACAGCTACGGCAAAAACGTAAAGGCCGCAACAAGCGATATCGCAGATGACAACAGCGCTATCCTTGCAGTAAACGGCGACTACTACGGCGCAAGAGAAAAGGGCTATGTGATAAGAAACGGTATCGCATACCGCTCAACTGCCGAGAGCGGCAGCGAGATCCTCTGCATTTACGCCGACGGGCATTTTGACATCATCTCGCCCGATGAGGCGACCGCTGACGAGCTTGTCAGCATGGGCGTTTGGCAGGCATTCACCTTTGGCCCCGGGCTTATCGACGGCGGCGAGATAACCGTTACTCAGGGGCAGGAGGTCGATCAGGCTATGGCCTCAAACCCCCGCACGGCCCTCGGGCAAATCGATGATCTGCATTATGTTTTCGTAGTCTCCGACGGCAGGACGGACGAGAGTACCGGGCTTTCGCTCTACCAGCTTGCACAGTTTATGCAGTCGCTAGGCTGCAAGACGGCTTATAACCTTGACGGCGGCGGCTCATCAACGATGTACTTTGACGGCGAGGTGGTCAACAACCCTACCACCAACGGCAATTCCACCAAGGAAAGGAGAGTGAGCGACATTGTTTACCTCGGATACTGACAGGCGCTCGTGCATAAACCAAGCGCTCGGCTGCGGCTGCGGCGCAGCGTTTTGGGCGCTCTTCGGCGGGATATACGAGCACTTCTCGCACAGCGTATATTCATACTATATGATCTACGCATTTGCCCCGCTTCTCGTAATGTCGCTTTTGTATATATATTGGGGGGCTTTTGCAAAGCTGCCGCCCGGCAGGGCAGCAAGAAACCTCCTCTCCGCCTCAGCTGCAACTGCATCTGTAGGAATGGCGGCAAAGGGCGTAGTAGTGATCTTCGGCTCGACAAACAGGCTTCTGCCCATATACATTATCCCGATAGCCCTTACCCTCATAGCAGGCATAGTATGCTATTTGGAGGAGGTATACAAATACAGGCAGGCAATCAAGGAAAGATAATAAAAAAAGCAGCAAGCATTTCAAAAAGCCTGCTGCTTTTTTGTTGACTTGTATCACTAAATCTGCTATAATGGTGGTGCGGTAAATTGGAATTTAACGGAGCGAAGATGTGCACTGCGAAGGGG
>JAFRYW010000069.1 GCA_017442845.1 Ruminococcus sp. | reverse complement strand
TGCACACCTGTGCTCGAGCGTTGAGAGGCACTTGAACAGGTCGTAGTCGCTCACATCGGCAAGTGTTTCAAACTTGTCGCCGCCGAGCCTGCCTATAACGGCATTGTCGCCGAACACCGAGCGTATAAGGCTTGACACCTGCAAAATGGTGTCGTCGCCCGCCTGCCTTCCTATATTGTCGTTTATTTACTTCAGGTTGTCGATATCAATGAGCACCAACCCCGAGCAGCTGCCCATAGGGCTTGATTCAAGGGTGTCTATGATCATATCCTCTGTCGAGAATTTATTGGTCAGCTTTGTCAGCCTGTCCACCCCGTCAAGGCCGGCAGCGTACATCTGAGCCAGCGCCGCTGTTGACAGCCGCCTTGTTATGAATATCGAGATAGCGGCACTTAGCAGCATAGCACTCGTGCCGATGATAAACACAGAGAAGTAGAGGTTTCGGTTATCCTTCTTAAAGAGCTCCTTCGAGACTATGCATATGCTTCTCCAGCCGTCGGTGATGTTATCTGTGGCTACGTAATAGTCATCATTTTGCACGGTGATATTGTGCAGCCCCGCTATCATCGACAGCGGCTCGTTATCTATGGCAGTGCCGACAGAACCCTTCTGCTCGATATCCGCAGAGCAGATCACGATGCCCTTGCTGTCGATAACAGCGGTCGTCGCATTGGCAAAGCCCGTAACGTCCTTTAGCCTTCGCTCAAGCTCCTTGGTATAGGAGGAAATGGTTATGACAGCGTGGTCGTTGAGCCGCTTTACGAAGTAGAGCTTTTCATAGTCGCCGCCGTAGCCTGTGCCCCAGCCGTCATTAGAGCCCTCGCTTATAAACGAGCACAGCCCGTTATATATATCGCTGCCGAAGGCGTCACGTGTGCTGTCGGTGATAACGCCCGCAGTGCTGCCGTCCTCATAGGCTATGCCCAGGTCGGCGTAATAGTCGCTCAGGCTTATGCCCAAAAGCTCGGAGGTTATCTCATCGAGCGTTTTGTTTATATCCGCACGGCTCATGCTTCCCTCATCGGGGTAGAAGCCGGCATTGGCGCTTGCGAAAAATAGGTCGCAGGTCTTTTCGGTATTGTCCATATGGTCGACAAAGCGCTCCTTCAAAAGCGAGCTTGAAAAGGAGGCCAGGCTGCTGATGTTTTTGTTTTTCGATTCGGTCATTCTCGAAAACATCATCAAAAATGCGATTATCAGCACTGCGATAAGTATAACGCAGTTTGAAATGATAAGGGCATTTCGTGTGTTTCTGATGCGAAGGGTCTGATTGTTTTTCATATATATATCATCTGCTTTTCATAAAAGTAATATAGAAAGTAATATAGACGCTATTTTGCTATTATATAAAATAATTATATCACACAAAAACCAAAAAACTATGTTTAATGTATGTTTTTTAAATGAATAAAAGGAAATAAAATCATTAAGGCAACACTTTGATCTTTGTGCGGTGTTGCCTTAAAAATTGTCCCCGAGATACATTTACTGTCCAAAAAACCTCCCAAAAGCGACAAGGCGAGCAGAAAATACGAAAAATCTCTTGAATGAATGTGGGAAATATGGTAAAATTAGGGGAGAATGATCAGCTTACAATGCACAATGCACAATGCACAATTGAGGTGGTGGGCTTCGCCCACTAATTAAAAAGGCGGCTGCGAAGGGGTTCGGGGGCGACCGCAACGCCCCCGAAATACGGGCGTGAGGCTTGCTTTAACCTTAACTTAGCTTTGGGCGTGAAACAAATATAAAAGCTTGTATTACAAGCGATAAGCTAAGGCTTTGTTCATCGCTCCGAGGGAAGCAAGCCGCCTGC
>JAFRYW010000068.1 GCA_017442845.1 Ruminococcus sp. | reverse complement strand
GGCGATGATGTTATCGACGCTGACTTTACAGACGCTGAGTAATTTTTGATACCTAAAAGGGCGGAGAGAACCTTCGCCCTTTATGGGTTTATATAAAGGGAAGTGAGAGCTATGGCAGACAACAAAAGAGATTACTACGAGGTCTTGGGCGTTTCAAAGGGCGCTACAGACGATGAGATAAAAAAGGCATTTCGTAAGCTTGCAAAGCAATACCACCCCGACCTTCACCCCAATGATAAGGAGGCCGAGGCGAAGTTCAAGGAGGTAAACGAGGCATACGAGGTGCTCTCCGACCCGAGCAAGAAGGCTAAATATGACCAGTTCGGCTTTGCGGGCGTAGACCCGAGCTACGGCGCAGGTGCAGGCGGCGGGGGCGGCTTTGGCGGCTTCGGCGGCTTTGGCGATGTGGGCGATATTTTTGATTCTATTTTCGGCGCATTCGGCGGCGGAGGCGGCAGGGGCTCAAACCCCAATGCCCCAAGGCGTGGCTCGGATATAGAGGTAGGCGCCGCTATAAGCTTTATGGAGGCGTGCAAGGGCGTTTCAAAGACAGTAAAGGTCAACAGGCTGCAAAAGTGCCCCGACTGTAACGGCTCGGGCGCTGCGGCAGGCTCATCTGTAAAGACCTGCCCCGACTGTAACGGCAAGGGTACGGTAAACATAACGCAGCAGTCGCTCTTCGGAATGGTAAGGCAGACTGTAAAGTGCTCACGCTGCGGCGGTAAGGGCAAGATAGTAGATAACCCGTGCAAAAAGTGCAGCGGCAAGGGCATGGTAAGGGTGTCGGAGGAGAAGGAGGTCAATATCCCCGCAGGTATCGACGACGGGCAGCAGCTTCGTGTAGGCGGCGGCGGAAACTGCGGCGTTAACGGCGGCCCGAACGGCGACCTCTACATTACATTAACAGTTCGCCCCGACCCGATATTCGAGCGTGACGGCTATGATGTTTGGACAGAGATCCCACTTACCTACGGGCAGGCGGCGCTGGGCGACGAGATAACCGTGCCGACTATCGACGGCAAGGTGAAATACAATGTCCCCGAGGGAACGCAGGGCGGAACAGTGTTCAGGCTAAAGGGCAAGGGCATCAAAAAGGTCAACCGCAACGACAGGGGAGACCATTACGTAAAGGTATATGTCGAGATACCCAAAAACCTGACAAAGGATCAGAAAAAAGCGCTCAAGGAATTTGAGCAGTCGCTTGAAAACAAGAACTACCAGAAGCGCCAGACCTTCTTTGATAAGCTCAAAGAAAAATTCAAGTAGTGACAATGCCGGGTGCATAATTGTGTGTGAGCAAAGCTCACACAAGCCGCCTACGTCAGCAATTAGCAATTGATAATATAAAAAATACCCCGAGGGAAAGTCCTTCGGGGTTTAATCTTTTTATTGGTCGTTTGCATCAAATTCGCTTTTTAAAATCGTGGGCGAAGCCCACCACCTTAATTGTGCATTGTGCATTATGCATTGGATCACGCCTCAGCAATTACCTCTACCTCAACGAGCACGTCCTTGGGGAGCTCCTTAACTGCTACGCAGCTCCTTGCGGGCTTTGATGAGAAATACTCGCCGTAAACGCCGTTGAAGGCTGCAAAATCTGACATATTCTTAAGGAAGCAAACTGTCTTTACAGCCTTGTCGAGCGACGAGCCTGCCTCTTCGAGAACGGCCTTAAGGTTCTTGCAGACCTGATGTGTCTGCTCCTCGATCGTTGTGGCCTCAACGCTGCCGCTTGCGGGGTCAATTGCGATCTGACCTGATGTGAAAACAAGGCCGCCTACGATCTTAGCCTGCGAGTAAGGGCCTATTGCGTCGGGTGCATTTTTTGTGTAAACTGTTGTTGCCATAATAAAAACTCCTTTACTTGTTTAGTATCTTGAAGCCGTTTTTCTTAAGAGCGGCTCTGATATCCTTGATGTGCTGATAGTTTCTTGTTTCGAGAACAAGGCGCAGCAGGCACTCGGTAATGTCGCTGTCCTCACTTGCACGCTCGTGGTGGATAGCGATAACGTTTCCGCCGAGCTCTGCGATTATGCTCGAAACGCCCTTTAGCTGACCCGGCTTATCATCAAGCTGGATAGTGAGCGTGTCAGACCTGCCCGACTTTAGCAGACCTCTCTTGATAACTCTTGAAAGAATAGTAACGTCGATATTTCCGCCCGAAACTACGCAGACAACGTTTTTGCCCTTTATGTCGGGTATCTTGTCAAACATTACCGCCGCAACAGGTGTAGCACCTGCGCCCTCGGCGATAAGCTTCTGCTTTTCGATAAGGTGAAGTATAGCAGACGAGATCTCGTCATCGGAAACGGTAACTATGCCGTCTACATACTTTTTGCAGTATTCAAAGGTGTTCTCGCCGGGCTCCTTTACCTGGATACCGTCAGCTATAGTGTGAACATTGTCAAGGCAGAGAATCTTGTCCTCGGCAAGGCTGTTTTTCATTGAGGGTGCACCCTCAGCCTGAACGCCGTAGACCCTTACAGAGGGCTTAAGCTGCTTGATAGCGTAAGCCACGCCCGAGATAAGCCCGCCGCCGCCGACAGGAACTACCACAACATCAACGTCCTGAAGCTCGTTGTAGATCTCAAGGCCTATAGTGCCCTGCCCTGCGATAACATTCTCATCATCAAACGGGTGAACGAAGGTGTAGCCCTTTTCGTCACGCTGCCTTATAGCCTCGGCGTAGGCGTCATCATACACGCCCGGAACTAAGCAGATCTCGGCGCCGTAGCTTCTTGTTGCCTCGACCTTTGAGATAGGTGCGCCGTCGGGCAGGCAGATAACGGACTTTATGCCGCTCTTCTGTGCTGCGAGCGCAACGCCCTGTGCGTGGTTGCCAGCCGAGCAGGCGATAACGCCGTGGCTCTTTTCCTCGTCACTAAGCTGCGAGATCTTGTAGTAAGCGCCCCTCACCTTGAACGAGCCTGTTACCTGTAGATTCTCTGTTTTGAGGTAGGTATTTACCCCCTCATTCACCTTCGGCGCATAGATACACGCAGTAGGCCTTACGACCTCCTTGAGCACCCTTGATGCGTCATAAACCTTGTCAAGTGTAAGCATTCTTTTCTCCTCCTCAAATAGAAAAGCTTCGCCCTTTTTCAAGAGGCGAAGCCGTTTGCTCCGTGTTACCACTCTTATTGCAGAGCGCAAGACGCCCTGCCGCTTTAGCCCCTTTAACGCAGAGGTTACGCACAGACCTAGTGGGGGTATAGCCCCTTTCAGCCCGCAGGCTCTGAAATGATCCGATAAAGCTGCCGAATACCGTGCTTGCACCGACTGCACGGCTCTCTTAAAACGGCGCTGCCTTACCCGTTTTCGTCATAGCCTTTGACCCTATAAAATAATTATATCACTTTGAAATGTTTTGTCAAGCCCCTATTTGTGAAATTTTTACTCTTTCTCGGAGCTTTCGTCGGTTTTTTCTTCCTTTTTTGTGTCCTCAGCCTTTTCGGTCTTTTCCTTTATCTCGGCATCGGCCTTCTCGATCTCGGCGGCAAGTGCCGAAAGGTCGGGCAGCTCGTCTCTTGTGACGGTCAGCGTGCTGTTGTAGATGTCAAGCAGGTTTTCTGAGGTGTTGTATTCAGTCTCCAGGCTGCCGTCATCTCTTAGCAGGAAGTTGCCGCCCCACTGCCCTATGTATGACCAGAAGCCCTTGTCACGCATAATAAGCTCTGCACTCGGCAGGTTGCCGCACTCGCTCATAGCGGCGGGCTTGCTTGAGCTTATGCTCTTTAGGAAGAGCAGCCTGTCAGTCTGCCCCGAGAGGTTGCCCTTGTCGTATATATCGACAGAGAGTATGTCGCAGTAGTCGTCGCCTACATACCAGCCTGCGTTTTGTGCGCTCCACACCCAGATAAGGTTGTTAAGGCCGTGGTATTTTGTCATTCTGTTATACATAAGCTGCCATAGCCATATGTAGCTCTTCTCGTCCTTGCCCCACCAGAAATAGCCGTTGCTTGCCTCGTGAAGAGGCCGCCAGAGAACGGCTATGCCCTTTTCCTGCAATACCTTAAGCTTTTCTGCGGCGGTATCTATGTCGGCGATAAGGTCGGCGCACTGCTGCGTTATCTTCTTGTCCTTGACAAGCGCCTTTATCTCCTCGGTCGAAAGCTGCGACACCTTTGTTTTGGCGACAGCCTTTGACAGGTCGAACGAGGTCTTGTCGGCGTAGTAGTCGCTGTCCTCACAGGGGGCGTACCAGTGCCACATCAGCCCTACTACGCCGCCCTCATCGTGCCAGCTTATGCTGTTTTCAATGTCCTTTTCTGAAAGCGAGGGGTCGTCGGTGGTGATCGTCATAAGGTCGCCAAAGCGTATTGCGGGGTATTTGCCCGTGAATTTGTATATAGACTCGGTCTCGATAGTCGTGCCGATAGAGTCATACTGCCCCAGCAGCACCTGTGCGCCGCTGTTGTTGCAGATGTAGGAATATAGTGCCTTAGCGTTAGAGTCGGCGCTTTTGTTTGAGAGGGCGGCGTTTTTGAGCGTAAGATCTAGCTTCTCGATATCGTCGCTTGCCGTTACGGTGATAGAGTCAACGTCCATACTGCCCTCTGCAAAGCCTATGTCGAGCGAGAGTGCACCCTCCTCGAGGTAGATGTTAGAGATGTGCAGGTCGGTAAATTTCTTGCTGTCGGTGCTGACGTAGCGTATGCTGTCGCCAACGCTCACCGCAAGCCTTGCCTGCTTGTCGGCAGCCGCCCTTACAGTGATAGTGTAGAACTGCGAGGCCTTAAGGTCAAAGGCATAGCTTGCCCTGTCGCCCTGCTCCTTAAAGCCTGTGAGATACCCGTCACCGCTAAAGCCCTCACGCTTGCTGCCTGCGGCAGCATTTCCCGAGGCGGCGCCGAGCTCGGCCTCTATCGTTTTAGAATATTTTTCGTAAGCTACCTCTTTTACATCGGGTGCCGATTGTTTTATCGTTGTCACTATCTCCTCATCAGCAGGCACAGCCTCCGGCTCGGCGGTGGTTGCCGCAGTTGTTGTCAGGGTGACAGCGCTTTCGTTCGTATCGATCGATTTTCCGCAGCCTGTCAGCACAAGTGCTGCTGACAATACGGCAGCCCCTGCCCTTAGTGCGGTGGGTCTTGTTTCCATTGGTAATGCTCCTTTTTTGCCTTTAGTTCTTAGGGGTAACGGTGTATTGCCTGCCGTGTGCGGCGGTAAAAACAGCGCAGCCGTTTGTGTATTCAAAGCCTATCTCCTCGCCGCCGCAGGTGATCCTTATGCTTTTGTCTGTTACAAGGCGGCATACCCCGTCATTGTCAGCCCTCAGCGTGATCCTTTGCGCCTTGCCTCCCTGCCACTCGCAGCCGACAGTATAGCCGCCCCTTGCACGCAGCCCACGGAAGCTTCCGCTCTGCCACCTTTTAGGTAATGCGGGCAGTATTATGATCTCGCCGCACTCACTTTGCAAAAGCGCCTCGGTAATGCCTGCTGTGCCGCCAAAATTCCCGTCGATCTGGAAGGGCGGGTGCATATCGAACATATTGTCAGCGGTCGAGTTTGAAAGCAGCGCCGAGATATTGTCATAAACCTTCTCGCCGTCAAAAAGCCTTGCGTAGAAGTTTATCATCCACGCCCTTGACCAGCCCGTGTGCCCGCCGCCGTGTGATAAGCGGCGCTCGAGAGTCGCCTCGGCTGCCTTAGCAAGCTCGGGGGTCTTTCTCTTTGAGATAAGGTCTGCGGGGTAAAGCGCAAAAAGCTGCGAAACGTGCCTGTGCCCCGGCTCTGCCTCATCATAGTCGATAGCCCATTCCTTGATCTGCCCGTATTTGCCGATCTCGGGCTTAGGCAGGCGTTCAAGTATAGCCTTTAGCTTTTTGCCGAAGGCCTTGTCTGTGTCAAGGATCTCCTGCGCCTCGATAACGTCATTAAACAGGCAGGTGATGATCTGGCTGTCCATAGAAGGCCCTATGCACAGCGAGCCCTTTGCGCCGCTTTCTGTTATATAGGTGTTCTCGGGCGATACTGACGGGCAGGTGACCAGCCGCCCCTGCTTATCCTCTATAAGAAAATCAACGAAAAACTGCGCCGCTTCCTTGATCGTTTCATACTTTGCCGCAAGGAACTCTTTATCCTGCGTGAAGCGGTAGTGCTCCATTATATGCAGGCAGAGCCACGCAGCGCCCATAGGCCACTGTGTTGCGGGCATCCACAGATCCTGCGGGGCGGTGTCGCCCCATATATCGGTATTATGGTGGCAGACGAAACCGCCGCAGTCATACATTTGCCGTGCCGTTACTCTGCCGTTTGGGCGCATCCTCTCGATGTGGTCAAAAAGCGGGGTGTGCAGCTCTGACAGGTTGCAGGTCTCGGCTGCCCAGTAGTTCATTTCTGTGTTTATGTTTATAGTGAACTTGCAGCCCCAGGCAGGCCACATATCCTTATTCCATATGCCCTGCAGATTCATAGGCAGCGTGTCCTCACGGCTGCCTGCTATGTAGAGGTAGCGCCCGAAGTTATGGTAAAGCTCGGTGAGCCTGTTATCCTGCCCGCCTGCCTTGACACGGGCAAGGCGCTCGTCTGTTGCTAGGGTGGCTATCTCCGCTTCATTCTCCTCATCATCAAGGCAGATGCCCGCCCTGTCGTAGAGCGACTTATAGTCGGCGATATGCCGTGCCTTTAGCTCGTCATATGTAAAGGCTGATGCCTCGTTTACGTCAAACTGCGCCTGTGCGGCATAATCCTCGGTGCGGTATGAGGTCTGCGCACCGAGAAGGATAGTGACCTCATCACACCCCTCGGTCAGAAGAAAGCTTCCGTGGCGGCGAACGCTGCCGCCCTTTGCTATAACACGCAGGAAGGCGTAAAACCCTATGCCGTCTGCCCCGCCGCAGCCGCCGTAGAAAGCGATCTCGCTGTCGGAAACGGGGGAGTTGTCATCAAAGTAATCGTCTCTTCCGTCAAGCCCTATCTTGACACATATGCTTTCTTTTTTATCGGCGGTGATGTTCAAAACCAGCACCTGGTCGGGGTAGGAGATAAAGGCCTCTCTTTTATAGCTGACGCCGGACAGGGTGTATTCGGTTGTATTTACAGCCGTTTCAAGGTCAAGCGTGCGCTGCTTGAAATCGGCGGCAGATTCCTTGTAATGCTCTATGCTAAGGTCGCAAAGCGGCATATAGTGGCGCTGGTTTACGGGCGTGCCGCAGAAGAGGTCGTTTACAAGTGCCTCGGCCTCTTCTATTTTTTCGTCAAAGAGCAAGCCCCTTACCCTTTCTAAGTTCGGCAGAGCGCTTTTGTTGTTTCGCTCACGGTACCCGCCAGACCAGACGGAGTCCTCGTTGAGCTGCAATCTCTCATTTATCGGCTGGGAGAACACCATTGCCCCTATCCTGCCGTTGCCAAGGGGGAGTGCCTTGTTCCAGTCATCGGCGGGGGCTTTATACCAAAGAAGTGATGAATACATAGTTTACGCTTCCTTTCATACAAAAGTTCATACACATCTATTATACCACAAGATAATGACTATTTCAACCTTTACAGGCAAAAAAACGCCCCCCGAAAACGGTTTCGGGGGGAGAAATTTTTACTTTGTTTTTACCTTTACCTTAGCGGATATGAACCCTAAGTATTTTACATTGTCGATCTTCTTGTACGCCCTTACTGCGTAGGTGTAGGTCTTGCCCGATTTGAGCGAGCTTACTGTAAGCGAGTTGCCTGTTACCGACTTGACGAGCGTGCAGCTGCCGTCGCTTCCAACAGAGTAAACGTTGTAGCCTGTAGCACCCGGCATCTTTGTCCAGCTAAGCTTGCAGGAGGTCGTTTTGATATTGGTCGCCTTCAGCCCCGTAACGGCTGTATAGCTGGTAGTGCAGTGGAGTATATTGGAATACTGCGAGAAGATCTGCTCATCGCCCGAGTAATAATAGCTTCTCACCATATAGTAATATTCCGTATCGGCCTTAAGCCCTGTTACCTTAAAGCTCGTGCCCGTTATGTCGCAAAGCCTTTTGTATTTCTTTGTTGTGGGGTTGTAGGAGTAGAGCCTGTAGCCGTCCACAGACTGACCCGCAGGCTTTGTCCACACTACAGTCTGATATGTGGCGGAGTTGGGCTTGATCTTGACACCTGTAGCCTTTGTAGCTTGAGTGCCCGTTGTGTGGAGAGCCGAGTATTCAGAAAGGATATATTCCTTGTTTGAGTTGACATAAAAGCTTCTTACAAGGAATGTGTATGGGGTGCCGGACTTAAGGCCCGTGAGCTTGTAGGTGGTAGCAGTTGTCTGAACCAAGCGGGTGTATTTCTTGGTGGAAGGGTCGTAGGAGTAGATCCTGTAGGCATCTACCTTGCCCTGTGAGGGCTTAGTCCAGGTAAGTGTGATAGATGTGGTGTTCTTTGTCTTTGTAGCAAAGTTTGTTACCTTTGTGGTCTGTGTCGAGAACATAGCGTGGTCGCTGTACTGCGAGAGCACGGTCGTATCCTCTGTCTTATAGAAGCTTCTTACAAGGTAGGTGTATTCCGTTCCCGGGGTAAGGCCGGTGATCGTGGCGGAATTTGTCTTTACCTGGCAGGCACGTGTATATTTGCCTGTTTCGGTGTTGTAGAAATATACCCTGTACCCGTCAACATACCCCGAGGGGGCAGTCCACGTAAGCGTCTGCGATGTGGGGGTGTTGGTCTTTAGCTTGATATCTGTAGCCTTTACATTCTGCGTGCCCGTGTGGTGGGTAATGCTTATGGGGGACAGGGTGCTCACACCCTCGACATATTCTGCTGTGCCGTCAGCATTGTAGTATGCTGCAACGGCAAGGTTGTATTTCGTATTTGAGGTAAGCTTTGTGAGCTTGAAGCTTGACTCGGTAGTGTTGCCTACAGGCTCATAGGCGCCGCCCCTGTCGATATACACCACATACCCCGAAGCGCCCTCTAAGGGCTGCCACGATAGCTTGATGCTCGCAAGCCCGTTTGTGGAGGAAAGGCCGTAGGGCACATCAGCCTTGACAAATACGCTTGCCGAGGGTGCGCCGTCAGAGATAAAAACGCCGTAGTTTTTATTGTAAGCGCATACATAATACTCTGTGCTAACAGGTGTCGCAGGCACCGAGAAGGTGAGGGTAGATGCGCTTACGTCACCTACGAGGGCAGAGCTGCCGTTTTCCTTTTTGTAGATGTGGTAGCCCTCTGCACCTGTTGTCTTTTTCCAGCTGATAGTGGCGGTGTTGGTGTTTAGAGTTGCCTTGACGCCCGTAACCTTTGCGGGGGTCTCGCTTACATACAAAACATCTCTGTCAACAGCTGTGGAAATGCCGTTTACCTGACCTGTGAAGGAATACTGCCACATATGATATACGCCGCTGTATGAGGTCTGGTTAGTTACGTTTGCTATCCAGATAGGGTATTTCGTTTCGATAGAGGAGGCGTCGATCTCGCTCATTATCCAGCTTACATATGAATAGTAGCCCGCTTCATAGCCGCCTGCCTTGATCTTTGCAAGGAAGTCAAGAGCAAACTGCGTCATGCTCCAGGTCGTGATACTTGAGGGATTGACTCTTCCGTCGGTACACTCCTGGTCGAAATATACGGGCAGGTCGAGCTTTGTGCCGTTTAATACCTTTAGCACAAATTCCGCCTCGCTTACCGCCTCGGCACGTGTGATAGCTGTTGAGTAGTAGTAAACGCCCACCTTTAGCCCCGCCGCCTTAGCGCCTGAGATATTTGTGTAGTAGTTCTGGTCGATGTAGTGGTCGCCGTCACCGTGGTCGCTGTAGCCGAGCCTTATGATAACGAAATCGACCCCGTCAGCCTTTACCTTTTTCCAGTTGATATCGCCCTGCCACCTTGAAACGTCTATGCCGTAGAGCTTTTCGCAGTTGTCAAAGCGGGAGTTATGTACAAGAGCACTTGCCTTGCTGCTGCTTAAGCACATCACGCATAATATACAGATCAAGCCCGTGATAAATGCACTTATACATTTTAAAGAGTTTCTTGAAATATGCAAAACCTAGTTCACCTTTCCTTTTTTGTAACCTTTTGTTTTTGAACTGTAATAATTACATTATACACTATAATGCGAGGTTTGTCAAATCAAAAAGAATGAGTATTTTGTGAAATATATACCAAAAATGGGTAAATTTTGAAAACTTTGTGAAAGGGCTTTATTTTTTTATTAAGGTGTGGTATAATTAATCTAAGTATTGTGAAATTGAAATATCGACTTTTGATAAAAAAGAGGTAGGAAAGCTATGGGAAAGGTTTATTGTCTTGGTATAGACGTAGGTTCGACGACCGTTAAGACCTGTATTCTTGACGGGGAGCAGATAATATATACAAAATACGAGCGCCACTTTTCAAAGGTGGGGGAGACTGTTCAGGCGCAGCTTGGCATAATAAAGGAGCGGTACCCCGAGGACGAGTTCAGGATAGCTATAACAGGCTCGGCGGGCTTGGGTATAGCGAACTCTGCGGGGATAACCTTCGTGCAGGAGGTCTTTGCGGCGTTTACTGCCGTAAACAAGAGCTACCCCGATACCGATGTTGTGGTAGAGCTGGGCGGTGAGGACGCTAAGATCATCTTCCTTACTGGCGGCGTTGAGCAGCGAATGAACGGCTCGTGCGCAGGCGGAACGGGCGCATTTATAGATCAGATGGCGGGGCTTCTGGGCGTTACCCCCGATACGATGAACGAGCTTGCCCTAAAGCACGAGAAGATCTACCCGATAGCCTCCCGCTGCGGCGTTTTCGCAAAATCAGACATTCAGCCGCTTCTCAATCAGGGCGCTAAGAAGGAGGATATCTCGGCTTCTATCTTCCAGGCTGTAGTGGATCAGACTGTTTCGGGTCTTGCACAGGGCAGAAAGATCGAGGGGAATGTGCTGTTTTTGGGCGGCCCGCTTTCATTCCTCTCTGCACTCAGGCAGGCGTTTATAGATACCTTGGGTCTGGGCGACAGGGCAACGCTTCCCGAACTTGCTTCCTGCTTTATGGCTTACGGCTCGGCGCTGCACGCTGAAAAGATGAGCGAGCCTATGAGCCTTGACGAGGCTATGCAAAAGCTTGCAAACGCCAAGGCGCAGGACACTATCGCAACGACAGAGCCGCTCTTCAGGTCGCAGCAGGAGTATAACGAATTTATCGACCGCCACAGAAAGAGCGACTTGAAATATGCAGATATAAAGACCTATGAGGGCGACGCTTACTTGGGCGTCGATGCGGGCTCGACCACAACGAAGCTTGTGCTGATAACCCCCGACGGCGGGCTTTTGTATCAGCACTACTGCTCAAATAAGGGGCAGCCGCTCGATGTTATAACAGAGAAGCTAAAGGAGATCTACTCGCTTGCAAACCCGAAGCTCAGGATAAGGGCGAGCGCCGTAACGGGCTATGGCGAGGAGCTTATCAAGGCGGGCCTCGGTATAGATTTCGGTATCGTTGAAACAGTGGCGCACTACAAGGCGGCGGCCTTCTTCTGCCCCGATGTTGACTTTATCATAGATATAGGCGGGCAGGATATCAAGTGCTTCAAGATCAAGCAGAAGGCTATCGACAGCATAATGCTCAACGAAGCCTGCTCTTCGGGCTGCGGCTCGTTCATACAGACCTTTGCGGGGGCTATGGGCTATACTATAGCAGATTTTGCAAGGCTCGGGCTGTTTGCAAAGGCGCCCGTTGAGCTGGGGTCACGCTGCACGGTGTTTATGAACTCATCTGTTAAGCAGGCGCAGAAGGACGGCGCACCTGTAGAGGACATATCGGCGGGGCTTTCCTCCTCGATAATCAAGAATGCTATATATAAGGTAATAAGAGCCAAGAGCATTGATGAGCTTGGCGAGAACATCGTCGTTCAGGGCGGAACGTTCTTAAACGATGCCGTGCTTCGTTCCTTTGAGAAGGAGCTTGGCAGAAATGTCATAAGACCTGCTATAGCCGGGCTTATGGGGGCGTTCGGCTGTGCGCTGTTCGCTATGGAGAGAACAAGGGCTGACGATGACTTCAGCACCCGCCTTATCACAAGCAGGCAGCTTGAGGACTTTTCATACAAGTCCACCGCTGTTCAGTGCGGCGGCTGCACGGCGCACTGCTCGCTCACTGTAATAAGGTTCAATGACGGCCACCGCTTCACCTCCGGCAACAGGTGCGAAAAGGGTGCTGGCATAAAGCTTGCCGACCGCACCGAGAATATGATAGAGTATAAGTACAAAAAGCTTTTGGAGCTTGAGAATAAAAAGCCCGCAAGCCCCAAGGCAAGGGTCGGCATACCGCTTGCCCTGAGCTTTTACGATCTTTTGCCCTTCTGGCACAGCCTGCTTTACGATCTGGGGTTTGAGGTGGTGCTATCCGAGGAATCGACAAGGGCTACATACTATAAGGGTCAGCAGACTATCCCCTCGGACACGGTGTGCTACCCCGCAAAGATAGCTCACGGGCATATCGAGAGCCTGCTTGACAAGGGAGTTGACTTTATCTTCTACCCCTGCATGAGCTACAATATCGACGAGGGCGGATCTGATAACCACTACAACTGCCCGGTCGTTGCATATTACCCCGAGCTTTTGAAGGCAAACAACGAAAAGCTCAATGACGATAATTTCGTTATGCCATACCTTGACCTTAACAACAAAAAGCACGTTGCAAAGGTGCTTGGCAAATGCTTTGAGAAATACGGCATAAAGCAAAAGGAAATATATATGCACTTAAACAAGGCGTATTCAGAGCAGATACGCTTTAGAAGGGCGAATGAGGCAAAGGCGCTCGAGATAATCTCTCAGGCAAGGGAGAAGGGTGAGAAGATCATAGTTTTAGCGGGAAGGCCTTACCACATAGACCCCGAGATAAACCACGGCATACACAAGCTGATAGCATCGCTGGGCTTTGCGGTAGTTACCGAAGATAGCGTAGCCTCGCTCGTAAACACGCCCGCTGTTGATGTTCTCAATCAGTGGACATACCATTCACGCCTTTACAGGGCGGCTGAATATGTCTGCGAGAATGAGGATATGCAGCTTGTCCAGCTCGTTTCCTTCGGGTGCGGTATCGACGCTGTTACTACCGACGAGGTAAGAGCTATACTTGAGCAGCGTGGCAAGCTTTACACGCAGCTGAAGATCGACGAGATCACAAACCTTGGCGCTGCGAAGATAAGGCTTCGCTCACTCGCCGCAGCGCTTGAAGAAAAGGACGCTCAGAGGGCGGCAGTCTAATGAAAGGAACTGATACAATGCCAAACAATGTAAGCGAATCGGGCAGGGTGCAGAGAACTATTTTTACCGAGGATATGAAGAAGGATTACACGATCCTGGTCCCCGATATGCTGCCTATGCATTTTAAGCTTATAATCAAGATATACGAAAAGTACGGCTATCATATGGAGCTGCTTGAGAATGACTCGCAAAACGTCATAAATCAAGGCCTGCAAAATACCCATAATGATGCCTGCTACCCTGCACTGCTCGTTATCGGGCAGTTTATGGACGCACTCGACAGCGGCAAGTACGATGTCAACAAGACAGCGCTGATCATGTCGCAGACAGGCGGCGGGTGCAGGGCTTCAAACTACATTCACCTTATAAGAAAGGCTGTTGCGAGCAAGTACCCGCAGGTGCCTGTAATATCCCTAAACTTCAGCGGGCTTGAAAAGAACCCCGCATTCCCGATGACACCTGCTATAGCGCTAAGGCTCATCTATGCGGTGCTTTACGGCGATATGCTCATGCTGCTTTATAACCAGTGCAAGCCCTATGAGCTGACCCCCGGCATGACAGACGAGCTTGTCGCACGCTGGCAGCACAGGCTCGTAAAGCTTATGGATTCTAATGACTACCTCGTGCCTAAGCCGATATACAAGGCGATGCTTAATGACTTTGCGGCGATACCCAGAAGCAAGGTCAAAAAGCCCGTTGTCGGCATAGTGGGGGAGATATATGTTAAGTATTCCCCGCTTGCCAATAACCACCTCAACGAGTTTCTGCTCTCTGAGGGGTGCGAGCCTAACGTTCCGGGGCTTCTCGATTTCGTGCTTTACTGTGCCTCGGACTCGGTGAACGATGCAAAGCTGTACGATAAAAAGGACAAATCGTCCTTCCTCTTCAAGATCGGCTATGATGTGCTCTACAAGTATCAGAAGCAGCAGATCAAGGTGATAAAGGATCACGGCGTTTTCAAGCCGCCGCATGATTTTGAGCACCTGAGAAGGTGCGCCGACAAGTACATACATCAGGGCGTAAAAATGGGCGAGGGCTGGCTTATCACAGCCGAAATGGCAGCACTTGCCGAGACGGGTGCGAAGAACATAATCTGCACACAGCCCTTCGGCTGCCTGCCGAACCACATCGTCGCAAAGGGAATGTCAAGGGTCATCAAGCAGGCCTACCCAGATGCGAACATAGTCGCTATCGACTACGACCCGGGCGCTACAAGAGTAAACCAGGAAAACAGGATCAAGCTTATGCTTGCAAATGCGGTCATAGAATAAAAACAACGGGCAGTCCAATTTGGACTGCCCGATCTTTATGCCTATTCTTTTTTTATCCTGTAGGCCTTCGTTTCCTTAGCAGTTGCCCCCGATAGGAAGATAAGGGCTATGACATTCGGTATAGCCATCAGGGCGTTAAATATATCCGCAATTCCCCAGACCTCCGAAACGGTCATATAGGGGCCTATAAACACAGCACAGATATAGACCACGTTGAAAATGAAGGTCGCCTTAGCTGTTGAGTATCTGCCGAGCAGGTACGCTAAACACCTCTCGGAATAATAGCTCCACCCGAGGATAGTTGTGAAGGCAAAGAAGATAAGGCACGCCATTAGTATAAATTCCGAGACCCGCCCGGGGATAGGCAGCCCGTATTTGAACGCCGCCGAGGTTATCTCGACGCCCTCGAGCGCCTCGTCCTTCCACGCACCGGAAATAACTATCGAAAGCCCCGTCATCGTGCATATGCAGATAGTGTCGATAAATGTTCCCGTCATAGTTACCAGCCCCTGACGGACGGTGTCCTTGGTCTTTGCGGCCGCCGCTGCTATAGGGGCAGAGCCGAGCCCCGCTTCGTTTGAGAAGATACCCCTTGCAACGCCCTTTTGCATAGCAAGGATTATCGTGCCGCCGACAGTTGCGCCTGCAACGGGCTTTAAGCCGAAAGCACCTGAGATGATCTCGCTCACCGCTGCGGGGATCTTGTCGATATTTGTTACCATTATAGTCATAGTGCACAGGATATAAAGCACCGCCATAAACGGCACCACGACCTGCGAGACCTTGGAGATGTTCTGTATGCCGCCGATAATAACGAGCCCCGCAAACAGCGTGATCAAAACGCCCGTGATAACGGTAACTACCGAGTAGCTGTTGCCGAATAGGGCTATCTGCCTTGCGTTCTCGCCGTCAAAGAAATTGTTTGCGGCGGAGGCTATGCCGTTTATCTGCGTGAAGGTGCCTATTCCCATAAGCCCGACCATTACACCGAAGAATGCGAACATTTTCGCAAGGAAGCGGTATTTTTTGCCCATACCGTTCTCAATGTAGTAAAACGGGCCGCCGAGCTTGCTGCCCTCTGGGGTGGTGACACGGTATTTTATAGCCAAAAAGCCCTCGGCATATTTTGTCGCCATACCGAAGAGCGCTGCGACCTCCATCCAAAACAGCGCCCCGGGGCCGCCTACTGCGATAGCAGTCGCCACGCCGACAATGTTGCCCGTGCCGATAGTTGCCGAGAGGGCTGTGCACAGCGCCCCGAAGGAGGTGATGTCGCCGTCGCCGCCCTCCTCGTTTTTTACCATGAATCTTAGCGCCGCACCAAGTCTGCGAAACTGCACGCCGCCAAAGCGTATCGTCAGGAAAATGCCGCAGCCCATTATTAGCACGATAAGCGGCACGCCCCAAATAATATCATCGATCTTTCCTATTAGCTCACTGAATGTCATTTAAAAACCTGACCCTTTGCTGTAGTATGCGGCAAAGCTGCCTTTATTTTTTACTATTTCTCTTCCATTTTCTTTAAGAACGCCCTTGTTCGCTCGTTTGAGGGGTTGTCGATAACGTCCTTCGGGGCGCCCTGCTCGACGATAACGCCGCCGTCCATAAATATCACCTTATCAGAGACGCTTCTTGCAAAGCCTATCTCGTGGGTGACTATCACCATTGTCATATGCTCGTCTGCAAGGCCACGCAGCACCTTCAAGATCTCGGCTGTAAGCTCGGGGTCGAGCGCCGAGGTCGGCTCATCGAAAAAGAGCATCTTAGGCTTCATAGCAAGCGCCCTTGCTATAGCTACACGCTGCTGCTGACCGCCCGAGAGCTGGTAGGGGTAGCTTTTTTCCTTGCCCGAGAGCCCCATTTTTTCAAGCAGCGCCATAGCCTCACGCTCTACCTCGGCACGGTCACGCTTTTGAACGTGAATAGGTGCATCTGTAAGGTTTGTAAGCACCGAGAAGTGCGGGAAGAGGTTGAAGCTTTGGAAAACAAGCCCGAAATAGCTTTTTATCTCCTTAAGCTCCGCCTTTGAGGCGTAGATCATTTTGCCGTTTTCCTCGTGTGCGGCCTGCTTGCCGCAGTAGGTCATGCTTCCGCCGTCGGCTGTCTCAAGCATACTTATGCACCTTAAAAAGGTCGATTTTCCCGAGCCCGAGGGGCCTAAGATCGAGACTACCTCATTCTCGGCCACGGTCAGGCTTATATCCTTTAGCACCTCAAGCTCGCCGAAGCTTTTTTTGAGGCTTGATATTTCAAGTAGATCCATTTTTTATTCCTTTCTATCTTATGTGGGTGTCATCTGAAATATGAAAGCTTTTTCTCTATAGCGGACATTATGAATGCAACAATGAAGTTGAAAACATAATAGAACACGCCCGCTACGAAAAGCGGTATGATAGTCGCCTCTGCCGCCGCCACCTGCTTTGCTAGGGTGAACATCTCGGTGTATGAGATAGCGAATGCAAGGGAGGTGTCCTTAACAAGGGTGATGACCTCGTTTGTTATCGCAGGGATAATGTTCTTTATCATCTGCGGGAAAACTATCCTTATGAATTTCTGCTGCCTGGTGTAGCCTAAGATCTCGCTCGCCTCGTGCTGCCCCTTTGGAACTGCCTGTATGCCCGAGCGGTAGATCTCGGCAAAGTAGGCGGCGTAGTTTAGCGTAAAGCCGATGACCACCGCATAGAACCTGTACTCTGACGAGGTGGATATGCCGAATATAAAGTGCGGCCCGAAGAACACGACGAGCAGCTGGAGCATAAGCGGCGTTCCACGCACGATAGAGATATAAAGCTTCATTAGAAGGCTGAGCGGCTTGAGCCTGCTCATTCTTCCAAAGGCTATCAAAAGCCCGAGCGGCATTGATAAAACCACAGTAAGCACGAAGATCAAAAGCGATGCGCCGACGCCCTTTAAAAGCTGCCTGCAAATGCTCATAAGCTTGTCAGTAAAGCTTTCCTGCTTGGTATTGTCAGAATCGAGAACCTCGTCAGCGGCGCTTAGGCACACGCTGTCTGAAAGCTCCCACTCCTTTGCTATTTCTGCAAATTTGCCGTCCTCAAGCATTTGTATGAGGGTCGATTGCACCTTGTCACGCAGCTCGTAATTGCCCTTAAGGAAGCCTACGGCATACTGCTCTGTAGACACGGGCTCATCAAGCATCATAAATTTGCTGCCCCTTGCCTCGATCTCGTATTTTGCAACGCCGTAGTCCATACAGATAGCATTTACAGCGCCGCTTTCAAGGTTCAGGAAGGCTATGTTGTAGTTGGGCACCTGCTGAAGCTCCTTGAAGGAGGCGGCGAGCGCCTTGTTCTCTTCTGTTGCATCATCGCTCTCAAAGGCGGCTAGCGCTGCCGAGTCAGCCTGAACAGCGACGACCTTGCCCGCAAGCTCGCTCATATCCTCTATCCCCGAGTCGGAAAGCACTATAGTCACCTGTGAGTTGTCGATATATGGGGTCGTCCAGGTGTATTTGTCCTCACGCCCCGTTATGGTAAAGCCGTTCCATATGCAGTCGATAGAGCCTGTTTTTAGCTCCATATCCTTTGAGTCCCAGTCGATAGGCTGCTTGACAAGCTCCCAGCCGTTTCGCTTGCAGACCTCCTCGGCGAGCGACAGGTCAAAGCCTATGTATTCCCCTGTTTCCTCGTCCTTGTAGCCGTATGGCGGGAACTCTGCATCAAAGCCCACCGTTAAGGTCTTTCTTTCGTCACCCTTCTTATCCCCGCAGGAGGTAAGCCCTGCCGCTATAACGCCAAAGCCCACTGCCGCCGCACAGATAAGGGACAGTATTCGTTTTTTCTTCATCGCTATTACTCCTCGCTGTATTTTCTAGCGGTTATTACCGTATTAAAGCATTACCTTGTTATTTTACCATATTTTGCTTATAAAATCAATAAATGCAGATGATTTTATACAATTTGTTTACAGCTTCTTCCCTAACTGTTGACGAGAGGGGCGCAGCTGTGATATAATATTCATTGATATTTAAACGGTAAAGGGGAAGTGAAGCGCTTATGACCTTTAGCTCGGTCATATTTTTATTTATTTTTCTGCCTGTGACGTTTTTGCTTTACTGCATAAGCGTTAAGGACAGTATAAGGAATATCCTGCTGGTCATAGCAAGCCTTATTTTCTACGCCTTCGGCGAGCCTGCGGCGGTGTTTATTATGATACTTTCTGTCATAATAAACTATTTTCTGGGCCTTGCGGCGGCGGGGCGGCGGCACGATAAGCTGGCGGTGCTTTTTGCGGTAATCTTGAATATCGGGCTGCTTTTGGCGTTTAAGTACACCGGCTTTTTTGCCGAGGTGATAAACTCTGTGCTTCCCGTCAATATCCCCGTGCCGAAGATCAGGCTGCCGATAGGTATTTCGTTTTTCACATTTCAGGGGCTTAGCTATGTTATCGACGTTTATAGGGATAAGGGCTCGGTACAGAAAAAGCTTATGTCCGTTTTATTGTACATATCGTTCTTCCCGCAGCTTATTGCGGGGCCTATCGTCAAGTACCATGATATCGAGGCGCAGCTGCATACCCGTGAGCTGACTGCCGACAGGGTGTCAAGGGGCGTTGCCCGCTTTATCGTGGGGCTTTCCAAAAAGGTGCTCATAGCAAACCAAATGGGTCTTGTTGCCGACACGGTGTTCTCGCTCGATGCGGGGGCGCTCGGCTCGGCGGCTGCGTGGATAGGGGCTGTCTGCTACAGCCTGCAGATCTTCTTTGATTTTTCGGGCTACAGCGATATGGCGATAGGGCTTGGCTGTATGTTCGGCTTTGATTTCAAGGAGAACTTCAACTACCCCTTCTCTGCGGGCAGTATGCAGGATTTTTGGCGGCGGTGGCATATATCCCTCTCGACCTGGTTCAGGGAGTATGTCTATATCCCCTTGGGCGGCAACCGAAAGGGTAAGCTTAGGACAGATCTTAACAAGATAATAGTTTTCTTTTTGACAGGCTTCTGGCACGGGGCGAATTTCACCTTTATAGTGTGGGGCTTGGCACACGGGGCGTTCCTGCTGCTTGAAAACCACGGGGTAATTCCCGCAAAAAGCAAAAGGCTAAGGCCGCTTTTGCATATATACACGCTGCTCGTGGCTGTAACGACCTTCGTTATCTTCCGTGCCGATAATATGACGCAGGCGGTAAGGGTCATAGCCGATATGTTCAGCTTTAAGGCAGGGCAGGCGGGTACCGATAGGGCGGTCTTTGCACTTTTAAGCCCGCTTGTGACGGTGTCCTTTGTTTTCGGCGCCCTGCTCAGCACGCCGATAGTGCCTTATATAAAGGACAGGCTCTCAAAAACAAGGGTCTACCCCGCAGCAGAGTATGCGGGCTATACGGTGACGCTTGCGCTGTTTGCGCTTTGCGTGCTCTCGCTTGTTTCGAGCACGTATAACCCGTTTATATATTTTAGGTTCTAAGGGGGCGGGCAAGATGAAAAAAGCATTTAAAATAGCCTACGCCGCCGTATTCTTCGGGGCGTGTGCGCTGCCGCTCATAGCCATGCCTTTTGCAAGGGGCGCCGGTGAGATCGAAAAGCGTGAGCTTGCAAAGGCCCCTAAGATAATAGCTGACGGCAGCCTGAACACCTCATTCTCAGAGCAGGCTGAGGCGTGGTATAATGACCGCCTTCCCTTCAGAGCCGAGCTTCTTGAGGCGGCGGGGCTTGTCAAGAGCGGCGTGTTAAAAGCCCCCTCGGCAAACGTTATACCGGGGCGTGAGGGGTGGCTTTTCTTTGGCGGCTCGGCAGAGGACTATATGGATACTAATGCCCTTAGCGAGCACAAGCTGCAAAGCATAGCCGTCACCCTCTCGCTGATAGAGGAGGGCGTAGGGGCAAAGGGCGGGAAATTTCTCTTCGTGCCGATGCCGAATAAGGCAGAGGTGTATGATGAATATATGCCGCTAAACTATATAAAGGCAGACGAAAACAACTACAGCAGGCTTCTTTCAAGGCTTGATGCCGAGGGGGTGAGCGTGCTGGATATGAAGGGCGTTATGCGCCAAAGCAAGGCTGCGGGGCTCTACCATAAGCGTGACACCCACTGGAATTATTTAGGGGCGCTTATCGGGTATAATGCGATAATGGACAGCCTTTCTCACCCGCACAAGACCTACGATAACGTAAGCTTTGAGATAAAAGACGACTGGCAGGGCGACCTTGAAAAGCTTCTCTACCCCAATTCCCCGGGGTATGACGAGCAGTATTACTTTGATATAGAGTATGATGATTTTAAGTTCACCTTCCCGCCGACAGCGGCGGATACTCAAAAGAGCCTCCGGCTGTTTATGAGCGACAAGGAGCAGGGAGACAGCCGCATACGCACAGCCAAGGCCGAGAAAACAGGCGAGGGAAGCCTTGTGATGATAAGGGATTCCTTCGGGAGGGCGCTGCTGCCGTTTATGATAGATAATTATGAAACGGCGCTCTTTGAGCGGCGCACAGCCCCTAACGTCAACGCCTTCCCGCAGGGCGGGGATATGGTGTATGAGATAGTCGAGAGAAACCTTGACACCCTTACACTTACAGCCCCGATAATGTTTGCGCCAAGGCGTGAGTACAGCGAGTTTACGGGCGACTACGCCGCAGACGGCAACAAGGCATTTGTGACGGAGGAAAACGGCGGGCTGCATATTTTCGGCACGATAGATCAAAACTTTGTAAGCGATGACGCAAGGGTGTATATTTCCCTTATGAAAAGCGGCAGCGAGCAGATCTATGAAGCCTTTCCGACTGCCGAGGAGGAGCTTTTAAAGGCTAAGGGCGTAAAGGGCTGCGAGAACGGCTTTTCGGCATATATAAACACATCATCTCTCGACCCGGGTGAGTACGAGATACACATAATAGGCAATAAAATGAAGAGCGTTACGCTCGAAACATTAACTGTAAAAGGAGAATGAACACTATGAAAAGAACAGCAAAGATAGTTATGACGGCAGCGGCGGCGCTTTGCGCTATGAGCCTTGCAGCGTGCGGCGACACAGCCGAGAGCAGCTCAAAGACAGGCACAGTATCTCTTGTGACAACGACCACAACAGCCGCCCCCGAGAGCAGCGAGGCTGAGACCACCACGACCGCAGCGGAGTCTGAGGCAGAGACCACAACAACTACCTCGCAGACCACTGCCGAGACGACTACCACTACCGAGGCGCAGCCCGAGCCGGAGACAGCGGATAAGCTTGCCGTAAACTTTAGCGGCAAGAAGATCTCGGTAGGCGAAAGCTTTGCCGATGCCGAGAGCAAGCTTGGCGGCTATGTCGATCATTTTACCGCAAAGCACTGCACCGACGAGGGCGAGGACGATATATACGAGTACCCCGGTATGGAGGTAGTAGTGTTCGAGGGCAAGATCTCACACATAATGCTCTATGACAACGGCACGCCTGTTGAGGACCCGCCGTATGCCGAGTGCGGCCTGAAGGTCGGCATGACAGACCCAAAGGCGATACTCGGTGAGCCTATTAAGGAAAACGAGACAGACTCAAAGTATGAGTTTGACGGCAAATATGTTTATGTATCAATGGAGGACGGCAAGGCAAGAGTTATCATGATAGCCGAGCTTGAAGAGGCGATACCTGATTTTTCGTAAAGCAACAGCCCCGAAGGAGTGTTCCTTCGGGGCTGTATTTTAGCCTATAAGCACCTTGTATGCCGGGTTTACTCTGTAGTCAGAGGGGATAGCGTTGTAGTTTAGCGAGAAGCTCTTTGACTCGGCAAACAGCGGGTCGAAGAGGTATTTGCCTACCATTACCCATGCGTGTGAGGTGTCGTGGCATACCCAAACGTCCGTGTAGCCTATCTCTCTGAAGAGGAACGCCGTTGCCGAGCTTTCGGAAACGCAGCAGCCCTGGTGGTTGTCAAAGATGTCGTTTGCAAACAGCTCCTCCCAGCCGTCCTGCCTCATTATCGGGCGAAGCAGCCTGTAGCGGTGGTAGGGGAACGACATTACCCAGTTAAAGCATTTCAGCCGCTTTGTCTCGGCAGAGTCGGTCGCATTTGTTATCCCGAGCATTATTTTCCTTGCCTTGATCATAGTGCCGATCTTGCTGCGGGCGTAGTCGTTCAGTACAGCCTTGCCGTTTTTTGCGATCTTTATTCCGTCAACCGTTGTGCCTGTGATCCTCTTGCCCGAGCCTCTGTCATAGTAATAGTAGTCATTTCCCGATCTCTGCCAGCCCTTGAGCATAACGCCGTTTTTGCTGAAGCAGTAGTAGCTGCTGCCGATCTTGTAAGCGCCGCTGACATACTTTTTGCCCTTGTTTGAATAGTAATAATAGTTGCCCTTGTACTTGAACCAGCCCATTCTTACTATCTTGAACTTTTTGGTCAGCGTGCCCGAGAAATTGCCCTTGCCCTTGATGATGAGCTGTGCAGTTCCACGCTCGGTGTTGTTTTTGTAGCTTACCGTGTAGTCGGTGCCTTTTTTGAGCGCCTTGCCGCCGAAGGAAAGCGTTACCGGCTGTGTTCTTGCCTGCCCTGTGTATTTTTTGTAGCTTCCAAAGCCGCTTACCTTTGCCTTTGTGATGCTTGCGGCGGTTATCCTATAGGTCACGGTCTTTGTGCCGGCATATTTGCCCTTGCCTGTTATCGTCATCTTTGCTGTGCCCTTTTTGGTGTTTGAGGCGTAGGTGAGGGTGTAGTCTGTGCCCTTTTTGAGCACTGTGCCGCCGTAGGTGATCTTCGGCTCGGGCTTTACGGCCTTGCCTGTATAGGTGTAGCCCGCCTTTACGTTTGTGACGGTCGCCTTTGCAATACTCTTTAGCGCCGCAGTATAGTCTGAATGCTTTTCCTCGCTGCATACGGTGCAGATGTATATATTGTACCCTTGCGAGGTAAGCGTCGGGGCTTTTGTGCCGATTTTGATGAAGTTATGTGCAGTCCTTGCGATAACTTTGGTGTAGCTTTCGCCGCACTCGGTACATTCAAAGGTCTCGCTGCCCTCCTTGGCGCAGGTCGGTGCGGTCTTTGAAACGGACTTGAAGGTGTGGCTGTGCAAAACAGCCTCAAAGCCGTTTTCGGCCGCATATTTGTGCGCTGCCGACCCGTCAAAGCAGAGGATCTTGAGCCCCTCGACCTTGACAGGCTCCACGCCCCCCGAAAGCTCGGGTGATAAGTAGCCTATCGCCTTATCCTCTATCACCGTTACCGTTTTTGGGATCTTTACAGATACAAGCCCCCTGCTGCTTACAGCATATGCGCTTATTTCTGTTACTGTCATTCCGTCGATAGTTTCGGGGATAACTGCCTCGCCTGAGCTTGCTGTAAGGCCGGTCAGTCTGACTGTATTATCGCTCAACACCTCGTATTTGTATATATCCTCCTGCTGCACCGTCTGAGAAACGGGCGCAGCCTCGCTTGCTGCTGCTGACAGCCCCGCATACACAGGTGCTGCTGCAAGTGTCAGGCACACAAGGCCTGATAAAAGCTTTTTGTTCATTACTTCATCCCTTTCATAAAGAATTGTTTTGCACTTAAATTATAGCACGATTCCGGGGAACTTACAATTGACATTTTAGCCATTTTTTTTAATGACCATAATGCAATTTGACGGAACAGAAAAACTGTGCTATAATAAGAGCCGTAAGGGGGCGGTAGAAATGTCACGCTATGATAAGAATGACAGCATTTTCACTATGGATATCACCCCGCAGGACGGGGACTATACCTTTAGGCGCAACCCTGTAACGGGGGCTTACGGCATAAGAAGAGTTAATATAAACAGAGATTTTAAGACTACTGTTATTTTCGGCCTGATCATTCTGGCGGTGCTGATAGTGGCGCTGGGCAGGGCTTCTCAGCCGCCCGAGATAACCCGCTCGACAAGGGCGAGGGAGAAGGTGAGCTCGGCTATAGCCATGCCTGCTTCGTTTTTGACAGATGAGGCGGGGCTTGTTGACGATAAGTCAAAGGCTGAGAGCGCTATGGCGGCGTTTTATGCAAAGACAGGTGCAGCACCGTATATCGTAACTGTTCCCAATGACAAGCAAAACACAAACTCCGTATATTCCGACGAGCAGCTCGATGAGCTTGCTAAGGACACCTACAGAAAGCTCTTTTCAGACGAGCAGCATTTTCTTATACTTATGCTGCAAACGGGGGAGACAAAATACAGATACGCCTTCTATACGGGTGCGAATGTCATAGGCTTTATGGATACCGAGGCACGCCGGATAGTCAAGGACTGTATCGAGCACTACCTCTTTATAGAGCGCAGCGATGTCAGGTATAAGGACGACAGCTTTCAAAGCGGCAAGGCGCTTGCCGATGCATTTGACGATGCGGGGCAGCGGCTTATGAGGGTAGATGTCAATTACCCGATGTATATAGCTATTGGTGCGGGCGGGCTGCTGCTTATCGCTGTTATTGCAGGCCTTGCAAGGCGCAGAGGGCGCAGAACTGGCAAGCTCACGATAGAGAAGGAATACCTCCCCGGCGAGTATATCCCCGCAAGCGTTATGAGAAACAGCGATTCGGACAATGCCGCAAGGGGAATAAAATACCGCTACGGCAGCGAGGGCGTTGCGGGGGATATGCCGTATATACCGAACGGGCGGCTTCTTACACATGACAGCCTTCACCCGCAGATGCGCTCTGCCGAGATGCCCTCTGCCGAGATGCCGAGCCTTAATATCCCCGAGGGGGTACTGCTAAACGGCAGCCTTTCGGGCGGTATGATGTCTGATATGCAAAAGAACACCGCTCAGATGCCCTCGGTGGAAACGCCCGTGAGCGACTTTCTGAGCTCGGGCGGCAGCACGCTGCAATACAGAGACAACAAGGGCAACTACGTTTACCAAAGCAGTACCGAGAAAACCGATAACAGCTTTGAAAAATGGGCTGCCTACTACAATCTCAACAACAGCGAGAGCGCCTTTGCAGACGAAGGTGAGGAGTTCGGCGGCGCAACTGCCGTTTACCACGACTACAAGGGGATATCGCACCTTATCAAGAACAAAAAGGACGGAGAATGAATAATGCCCGAAAATATGATAGAGACAGAGGAGAAAATGCCGAGAGCCGTGCTTGTGTGCGTTGATATCGGCGAGTATGACGCCGAGCGCTCGCTGGGTGAGCTTGAGGAGCTTGCAAAAACTGCAGGGGCGGAGACTGTTGCAAAGGTGATACAAAAGCGCCCGAAGTACGAAAGCGCTACCTGCGTCGGCACGGGAATGTTAGACGAGATCTCGCAGCTTGCCGAGCGGGAGGATATCGACCTTCTGATCTTTGACTGCGAGCTTACCGCAACACAGACAAGAAATATCGAGGACAAGACAAGCGTTCACACTATCGACCGCACAACGCTTATCCTTGACATTTTCGCACAGCACGCAAAGACCCACGAGGGGCGCTTGCAGGTAGAGATAGCGCAGTATAAATACCGCCTTGCAAGGCTTGCGGGAATGGGCGTAAAGCTTTCCCGCTTAGGCGGCGGCATAGGTACAAGAGGCCCCGGCGAAACAAAGCTTGAAACTGATAAGAGGCACGTAAGAACGAGGATAGCAGCCCTCACCGAGGAGCTTAAGGAGATAGAAAAGCGAAGAGGCCTTCACCGTGCACGGCGCAAAAAGGACGGCGTGCTCACAGCGGCGATAGTGGGCTATACAAACGTCGGCAAGAGCACGCTGCTCAATACACTTACCGAAGCGGGCGTGCTTGCCGAGAACAAGCTTTTTGCAACGCTTGAAACGACCTCAAGAGCTATACTTCTGCCCGACGTGCGCAGCGTAACGCTGATAGATACGGTAGGGCTGGTAAGGCGGCTGCCGCACGGGCTTGTCGAGGCGTTCAAGTCAACGCTTGAGGAAACGAGCAGTGCCGATGTTATAATTCACGTGACAGACGTTTCCTCCGAGGACTGCCGTGAAAAGGCCGAGGCGACAGAAAAGCTGCTCTCCGAGCTTGGCTGCGGGGGCATACCTGTTATAACGGTGCTCAATAAATGCGACCTTGTTCCCGAGATAGATATGCTTGACACCTCGGGCGAGGGGGCAGCAGTTAAAATGAGCGCCAAAAAGGGCGAGGGTGTCGAGGCACTTCTTGCAGCGGTCGTAAAAGCACTCCCCGAGACGGCTAAGAGGGGGAGGTACCTTTTGCCCTTTGACAAGGCGGGGCTTTTAAGCAAGATCTTAGAGGACGGAAAGGTGTTCTCGCAGGAATACACCGCCGAGGGTATCGTGCTTGATGCGCTCGTCGCAAAGGAAAAGCTCTACCTTGTGGAAGCTTACAGCATTTGACAATGTTTGCTGTATTTGATAAATAAAATATTAAATTTTTGCTATACGCTTGACAATGACTAGTGAAATGGTATATAATTTTAGCGTGATAATACTTTGAAGGAGAAAACGTATGTTAACAGCACTTGCATTTGTCTTTACATACTTTTTTATCGGCTCGTTTTACTTTTGGGGTAACGGGTCTATTGGTCGTGTAAAGAAAGCTGCGGGGCGTGAGGGTACGCTTTAAAGGGTCACAAGTGATATTGATGCTTGACGCTGTGGTTTTCTTTAAGACCGCAGCGTTTTTATTATGCATATATTCAGAAAGGAAGTAGTAACAATGGTAGTAATTCTCAAAAACACAGCAACAGACGAGCAGGTGGGCGAGCTTTTAAAATGGCTCGGCAAATTCAACGTTTCCACACACTTCGTTGAGGGCACTCATCAGAAGATAATAGGCCTTATCGGCGACACGACGACTATTGATATAGATGATGTTGCGGCAAAGGACTGCGTTGAGGACGTAAGGCGTGTGCAGGAGCCTTACAAGAACGCAAACAGGCGCTTCCACCCCGACAACACGGTGATCGACATAGCCGGCAGAGAAACGGGCGGCGGCAAGCTTCAGGTCATAGCGGGCCCCTGTTCGGTCGAGACAAGAGACCAGCTCATAACAGCGGCAGTCGCCGTAAAGCAGGCGGGCGCTACTATGCTGAGGGGCGGCGCATTCAAGCCCCGCACCTCGCCCTATGCGTTCCAGGGCTTAGGCAAGGAGGGCATAGATATCCTCATCGAGGCAAGAAAGGTGACAGGCCTGCCTATAGTTACCGAGATAATGGACGCTAAGGACTTAGAGCTTTTTGCCGATGTAGATGTTATACAGGTGGGCGCACGAAATATGCAGAATTTCACGCTTTTAAAGGAGCTTGGCAGGTGCGATAAGCCCGTGCTTTTGAAGAGGGGCTTAAGTGCGACTCTACAGGAGCTTTTGATGTCGGCAGAGTACATTATGAGCGAGGGCAACAGCAAGGTGATCCTCTGCGAGCGTGGTATCAGAACTTACGAGCCCGCAACAAGAAACACGCTCGATCTTTCGGCGGTGCCGCTTCTGCACCAGAAGACCCACCTTCCCGTGTGCGTTGACCCGAGCCACGCAACAGGTATAGTTACGCTTGTTGAGCCTATGGCGCTTGCGGCAGTTGCGGCGGGCTGCGACCTGCTTGAGATCGAGGTGCACAATGACCCCAAAAACGCCTGGAGCGACGGCGCACAGCAGCTCACCCCCGCCCAATTCGGCGAGACTATGAAGAAGATCATGAGCATTTCGGGCTTCGTCGGCAAGCCGCTGTGGAACGAGGTGAATAAATAAGAATTTGTGGGGGCACTCTTTTTAGCCCCCTCCCCTTTGGGGAGGGGGTTGGGGG